>JBOHXL010000001.1:0-21045 GCA_050736975.1 Chthoniobacterales bacterium
GCTCGTCAACATGGTGATGAACATCAACACCGCCGGCCTCGCTGAAGGTCTGGGACTGGGCGATTCGCTCGGGCTTGATCTCACCATGCTGCGCGAAGTTTTCAGCGAGACCGGAGCCGCTTCGCGCGTCCTGCAAACTGACGGCGAAGACATGCAGAAGCGGGATCATGCCTGCTTTTTCTCCGCCGCGCACGCCGCGAAGGACAGCGGGATCGCCCTGCATCTGGCCGAAGTTGCCGGGTTGCAGCTTCCGCTGGCGCGCGCCACGAAGCAGCAATTCGACCGTATGGTGAGGGAGGGCCTCGGCGAGCTGGATAAATCGGGGATCGCGGAACTGACGTTCAAGGGGCGAGGGAAGTCCATGAATCGTCAAATCGTGAATCGGACACGACCGGTCTAACGATTTAACGAATCACGATTTAACGGCCCCCGCATACACATTCATCGTCTCGCCGCGGAGGAAGCCGACGAGCGTTTGATTGTTCGCGCGCGCGAATTCAACCGCCAGACTGGTCGGCGCGGAGAGGGCGGCGACGACCGCGATTCCAGCCGCGAGCGCTTTTTGTGTCATTTCGAAAGAGACGCGACCGCTCAAGAGAAGGATGCAATTGCCTAACGGGAGCCGCTTCGCGAGCAATTCGTGGCCGACCAGCTTGTCGAGCGCGTTGTGCCGCCCGACGTCTTCACGTAAAAGAAGCAGCTCCCCGTTGGGGTCGAAGAGCGCGCAGGCATGCAGACCCCCCGTGCGCTGGAAAGTTTCCTGCGCTGCGGCCAGCTTCGCCGGGAGTAAGAACAGAATTTTCGCATCAAACCTGGACACGGCTTCGATCGGCGGGAATTGGCGCATCGCTGCCTCGATTGTTGCTTGGCCGCAGATCCCGCAGCTCGACGAGCTGAAGACGTGGCGGCTCAATTTCGCAGGGTCGAAGCGGGAGGGGTCGGACAGCGCGATGTTTAGGACGTTGTCCGAAGGTCGCTCAGTCGTTAGGCAGGATGTGATCTCGAAAATGTCGGAGCTGTCGCGGACGATGCCTTCGGTCAGAGCGAAGCCGGCGGCAAGTTCGCGATCGTGTCCCGGCGTACGCATGACGACTGCGATGCTGTGGCCTTCGACGCGAATTTCGAGCGGCTCCTCGACGGCGGCTTCGTCCCGCTCAGCCGGCCACGGTTTTCCATCTCGATACCTGACTACTTCGATCGATTGAGCACTTTCGCAGCTTTTCACAGATCGGCAGGGGTATTGAGGTTGGTGAAGAGCAAGGTCTCCTCTTCGGAGATTTCTCGCTCCACGAGCAGACCTTGCTCGATCGCCCGGCGGATAAAATTTTGCATGGAAAAATCGCCACTCCGAAGAGCTGCGGCGGCCTGCGATGCGCAGTTCGCCGGGTAAAGGGCCGCCAGCGGTTCGAAACCATGGGCAGAGCGCGGCACCGCGCCCCGGCCATCGCCGCAGAGCGCGAGGACCGAACGCAGAAAATCTGCGGTCATCCACGGCAGATCGACCGCCAACACGGCAAGCAGCGGCTTCGAGCATTTCTGCAGAGCCGCCGCCACACCAGCAAGCGGTCCGGCATCGACCACGTCGTCAGCGACTATTTCGTATGCATTCCATTCCGTTCGTCGCGGTCCCGAAATCATGAGCTGCTCGGGCCCCAACCGGCGCAGGGTTTCAATTTGGCGACGCCAGAGTGGCTTTCCGTCGAACTCGAGGAAGGCCTTGTCGCTTCCCATGCGTGACGATTTTCCGCCGGCCAGAAGGACTGCGCTGCAGCGCATCGTCAGGCGATCTTCGCCGTCGCTGGCGGCGCGATCCTGAGCTGCGCGTCGCCGACGCTGAGCCGCCCACTTGTCAGGATGCGGGCGCGCAAGCCGCCGCGGTTGGCGAGAAATTTTTCCGCGCCCGGCGCGAAAGCGGTGTCCATCCAGTAGCACGGTTTGCAATGGGCCGTGCCGTGGAATCGCACGCCTTGCAGCTGGAAGTCGGCGCCGATCAGCTCCATCAAATCGACGCCGGAAACGATCACGTTGCGCCGCAGGACGCCGGGCGACCTGGTCGTTAGGCCAAAGCTCTGCGACATCAGGTCAAAGACTTCGCGCGAAAAAAAGGTGATCTGTCCTTTGTAATCGTCGGCGTAATCGAAAAAGCGATCGCCGCGAATGCCGTGACCGGCGACGCATTCGATGCTCGTGGCGGCGACGAGCGGAAAATCATCCGGCGGCCGGCCGTGGTGACCATAGTAGTTGTGCCCGGGCGAAGTGAAGATTTGTTCGACGATCATGGCAAAACGGCGCGTCTCTTTTGCCTAGCATGCCGAAGCGCGCCGTGCCACGCAACTTGACTCGCCCAACCCCCCGTTGACCGTGTTCTCGCAATGAAAACGGCCTGGCGCGTCTTTGCCTATCTCAAGCGTTACCCGCTGCTTGCCAGCGGCACGCTCGCCTGCGCCATCCTCGGCACGTTGATGGTGATTGTTTTCCCCTCGGTCACGAAATGGATCATCAACGATGTAGTTCGGGCGCATCATCCCGAAAAACTGTGGCCCCTGATCTCGCTCGCGGCGGCGGCCTTCGTCGTCCAGCACGTCTTCAATGCCCTGCGTATTCTGTTGAACAACACTTTCGAACAACGCGTGATCTTTGATCTGCGGAGCGACCTCTATTCGCACATCCAACTCCTCCCGCTGCGCTGGTTCGACAATCGCGCCACCGGCGACCTGATGACACGCGTGATCGAAGACGTGAATTCGGTCGAGCGCATGCTGATCGACGGGATTGAACAGGGCGTGGTCGCGTTATTGCAGGTCGTGATCGTGACCGGGGTGATGTTTTATTTCAACTGGAAGCTGACGTTGCTCGCCCTCATCCCGTTTCCGTTGCTCATCGCGGGCGCGCTCACCTACACTCTGACCGCGCACCGGCGCTATCGACTCCAACGCCGCGCCGCCTCCGCCATGAACGCGCTCCTGCACGACAACCTCTCAGGCATCCGCCAGATCAAGAGCTTCGTGCGCGAACGAGAACAACATGCGCGCTTTAATCGCGTGAGCGACCAGCTCCGTCACGCCACCCTTGTGGTGATGCGGGTGTGGGGAATCTACAGCCCGGCGATGTCGTACTTTGAATCAATCGGCGCGATTGTGGTCCTGGCCTTCGGCAGCCTGGCGGTCCTGCACGGAACTCTCCAGATCGGCGATCTGGTCGCGATGCTCATGTTGATGGCTTTCCTTTACGATCCGATCGGCCGGTTGCATCAGCTCAACCAACTGGTGCAGGCTGGTCGCGCCGCCGGGGAACGCGTCTTCGAAATTCTGGACGAACCGGTCGAACCCGGCTTGGCCGAGGGCGCGCCGCTGGTTGAGGTGGCGGGCGATATTCGCTTTGAAAATGTGAGTTTCGCCTACGGCAATGATCTCCCGGCCCTGACGAATGTGTCGTTTCACGCCCGGCCGGGCGAAACGATCGCGCTTGTCGGTGCGACCGGTGCGGGCAAGTCGACCCTGGTGAATTTGCTGGCGCGTTTCTACGAATTCACCGCTGGCTCGATCACGATCGATGGGAAGCCGATTCGCGATTTCGGGATCCATGCGCTGCGCGAAATGATTGGGATGGTGACGCAGGAGAGTTTTCTTTTTAACGGGACAATCCGGGAAAATCTGCTTCTCGGGAATCCGGCAGCGACGGATGAAGAGTTGCTCGGAGCGACCGAGGCGGCCAATGCGCGTGCCTTCATCGATCGCCTGCCCAACGGACTTGGCAGCGTGGTTGGTGAGCGCGGGGTCAAATTGAGCGTGGGCGAAAAACAACGGCTCTCCATCGCACGCGCGCTCTTGAAGGATCCGCCGATCCTGATCCTGGACGAAGCGACCGCGAGCGTGGACACGACGACGGAGCGGTTGATTCAGCAGGCCTTGGAGAACCTGATGTTCCGTCGCACCTGCATCGTGATCGCGCACCGGCTCTCGACCATTGTCCGAGCGGACCAGATCCTGGTGCTCGATCACGGGCGGATCATCGAGCGCGGGACGCACGCCGAGCTACTGTCGTTAGGCGGGAAATACGCCCGGCTTTGCGAACAGAGTTTTCTCGAGACAACGGAAGGGGAATTCGGGACGGACCGCGCTGGAGCCGCTCAAAAAAACGAGCATTCTCCTCTGGAATCGATTATTCGTTAGGCGCGACGCTCGGGGAGGGCGAGGCGGTGGCGCCGGCCGGGGTGGGGAGGACAAGGGTCTGCCCGATCTGCAATTTCCGGTCGTTCTCGATATGGTTGAGCTTTTGCAATTCTTCGACGCTGACCTTGTGCAGGCGCGCGATGGAGGTGAGCGTTTCGCCCTTGGCCACGACATGAGTCTCCTTTCCGGCGGCCGAAACCGGCGCCGCCTCGCTGGCCCGCGGCGAGGTCTCTCCCGTGGTCCCCAGCTTCGGGTGCTCGATCTCCTGTTGCAGGCGCAGGATTTGTTGCGAGAGCAGATCGATCTTGATGTTTTGCTGATCGATTTTTCTCGTCAGGTTCAAGAGTCCGCTGGCGTCGGCATTTCCCGTGCCGGGCGAGGAATTTTGGGCCTGAGCACCGAGGGCGAGAAGGCTGCTGGCAGAAAGAATCGCGGCGATCGTGCGAAACCAAATCATGGGCAAGCTTGGCACCTCCGCCCGGGGCTGGCAAGCCTGCTCCGGTTTGCGTTTTCGGCGCGGAGACAGTAGCATTTTTTCATGCCAGAAAGGACGGAAAAACCGGTCGCGCCCGTGCCATGGGGGCCGCAACAAGGCGATGGGGGCGGGCCAAAATCTCCTGACGTTTCCAAGCCGGACACGCGCGATTTGCTCAAGAAAATGCGCAAGGTGGATCCGAACCAATCGAAGCGCTACCGGCAGCGCACCGGCCAGTGACGAATGATTCGTTAGGCGGAAGCGCGGCGGATTTCCCGGCGCTGTTACGAAAACGCGGATTGTTGGGCGAGGTTGGCCCGTGGCCAAATCCGTCGACCTCGGACGCGGCGTCTTCCAATTTTACCCCGACGCAAGCGACGACGATTCTCGCTTTCAAGTTTACCGGCGGCGTCCTGGTGGCGGGCGACCGACGGGCGACGGCCGGGAATACGGTGGTTTACGATCGGGCAGACAAGGTGCTCGAGATCGACCGACATTCGATCATGGCGATCGCGGGCGTGCCGGCGACCGCCTGGGAGATGGCGCGTGTGCTCGAGCATTCGCTCCAGTATTTTCGCCGGACGCAACTCCAGGAGATGAGCGTGGACGGCAAGGTGCGTGCTCTCTCGAAATTGTTGCGTGACAACTTCGGATTCGTCATCCAGGGGATCGGCGTGGTCGTGCCGATTTTCGCGACCTACGATTTTGCGGGAACAGGGCAGGCGCGGCTTTATTTCTATGACGCAATGGGAGCGCAATTCGAGGTGACGGACTATGCCGCGACCGGGTCCGGCTCGCCCGCAGTACGCGGTGTTTTGTTTTACGAAAATCGCTGGGGCAAGAAGTCGTTACAAAAGTTGCGCGAAGACGAAGCGGTCACAGTCGCGCTACGTGCACTCGATACGGCAGCGGAGGCGGACACCGCGACTGGCGGAGTGGATCGAAACGCGCGGATCTTTCCGCTGATCAAGATCATTTCGCGCGACGGGATCAAGACGCTGCCCGAGCGGCAGATCGCGGCGCGCTTCAAGAGCACTGTGGCATGATCGAGGAACCGTATCGTTGGGTCGAGGCGATCGCGAACCGGCGCGAGTATATCGAGACGCAGCTCGCGCCCGGCAGTCCGATCGCGTCCCTGAGTTATCGCGATGGCATCTTGTTTGTCACGGTCGGGCGTGCGAGGCAAAAGCTTTTTGAAATCTACGATCGGATCGCGATGGGAGCGATTGGGCATCCAGGCGATATCGAGCGACTGCGGATGGCGGCGATCGAGCTGGCGAGCACGGAAGGGTTTACGCGTTCCACGACGGATGTTTCGCTGCGGCGGCTGGCTTTCTATTCCCTCAGCCCGCTCTTGAAAACCGCCTTTGAGCAGGTCTACGGCGCTCCCTTTCTGGCCCGGATGATTTTCGCCGAAGTTGGCCCGACGCCGGCAGAGGATTTGTTTTTGCGGATAGAATACGATGGTGCGATCGCAGCGAATGGTCCGGCGGTTGATTTGCAGCCGCCGTGTTTCAGCGCGATCAGCGGAACGGGGCGTGCGACGGAACTAATGGAAGGGTTGCTGCGGCGCGAGCACGAGCCCAACTGCACCTTGCCGCGGGCGATGAACCTGGCGCTTGATGCCTGGAGCGCCGGCAGCCTGCCAGCCCAGGAAGACGGTGGGAACGAAATTCCATCGCGCGAAGCGCTGCTGCAACATCGGACGGAGGAATTACGGCGTGCGACGGTCGAGGCCTGCGTCCTGGAGCGCCGGGGGCCGAGCGCGATTCGCTACCGGTCGATCGTGGGCGAGGAGCTGAAGGAACTGACGGCCGCTTAACGAATCCGGCCGGTTGCCGACGAGACGATCATTGGGTAAGAGGGGGACATGCGGCGCGTTGTTCCGTGGCTCGGATTGTTTCTCCTGGCGGTTTCGTTCGTCTGGTTCATTCGGCTGCCGACGCAACCAGCGGTGACGCTGCGCAAGCCCCCGGTCAGACCGGAAAAATCATTCGTCGTGGTGCTCGATCCGGGACATGGCGGCCAAGACTCCGGCGCCATGTGCGGGACGATGCTCGAGAAGGATTTGACCCTCGATATCGCGCTCCGGGCCGCGTTGCTCCTGCGCGCCGACGGTTTTGCCACCGTCATGACACGCGACACTGATCGCTACGTTTCTCTGGCCGAACGAGCGAGCCTCGGCAATCGAGAGGACAATTCGCTCTTTGTCAGCATTCATTTCAATGATAGCGGGAGCGAGGTGGCGTCGGGCGTGGAAACGTACTACGCGCAGCAATCCGCGCGACCGGGCTTCCTCTGGTGGCTGCCATTTCTGCAACGGACGGAGGCCAGTCCGCTGCTGCCGAAGAGCGAGAGTCTCGCGAACTGTCTTCAGACGGCACTGGTAGCGCGCACAAGCGCCGTGAATCGGGGGATCAAAGCCGGGCAGTTTTACGTCATCGCCAATGTGCAGCACCCGGCCGCGCTGGTGGAGGGCGGTTTCCTAACCAACAAATCTGACGTGGCGAGACTGGCTACGGTGGAATATCGTCAGGAACTCGCCGCGGCAATCCATGACGGAGTCGATCGCTACCGCACCGCGATTCGGAAGGGCGAACCGATGCTGACACTGGCCGCGACGCGACCTGAATAAGGAGCAGAAACGAATCGTCGAATGGGCTCGTGAAAAGAAGCTGTCTCGCCTTTCTTGCTTTGCTTCTGGCCGGCGCGGGAGCGTTGCGCGCCGATCAAATCACCGCGGCGGTGCAGCAGGCGCTGAGGGAGCAGGGCTTCTACTACGGGGATGTGACCGGAGAGAGAACGGCCGAAACCACCGCTGCGATCCGGCGTTACCAGATTCGGAATGGACTCCAGATTACGGGTGAGATTGACGCGGAAACATTGCGCTCGTTGGGGGTGGGGGCAGGAAGCGCTCGCGCCACGCCGCCGCACCAGCCGGCGCCACCGTCCGTCGCGGCCGAGCCGGACAACAGCGAGACCACGCTGCAATCGGCGGAACTCCCGCCGCCGCCCAACTATGGGCCGGGTCGCGTCTACCGGCCGGGATTGGCAGCGCCCGAGCCGCGGTTGGCGGGCAGCGGAGTCTTTGCCGGGACGCCATATGAGATGGCACCGCCAGATTTGCAGCGGCATGTCATTGTCGGCGCGCAAACGCTCCTCGCTCGCTACGGATTCTACCGGAGTGGGATCGACGGGGAATTTGGGCCGGGGACGGGGGCAGCGTTGCGCGCCTTCCAGGCCCGCGCCGGCCTCGTGCCGGATGGGCGACTCAACTTGGCGACACTGGCCGCCCTTGGCTTGTTGCCCGGCCAGCACGCGCCCGGCTTCGCGCCGCCGCGACGATTGTTAGGGCGGCCGGTTTATCGCGGCGAGTGGATTCCTGATCGTTAGGCTGACGGGTGTCTGCCGTTACGATTCTCGTTAGGCGCGGGCCCGGTCTGCTGCTTTTCGTTCGGGAAGCGAACCGACTGCAGCTCGGCAAAGATCGTTCCGACGAAAATGCTCGCCTCGATGCGGAGGAGCAGCCGGTCGGCATCGTCCGAAACAAAGATGCTCGCGTGGCGGAATTTCTTGTGGGGTTCGAGATCATTGTTTTTTCCGATCTTCTTCAGCTGCACGTCGACCTTGATTGCCGGATAAACTCCGGCCGCGGTCGTAAGGGTGGAATGGCCGACCACCGTGAGGGTGGTGAGATAGGCGTTGGTCGCGGGATAAACGACGAGGCGGTAGACATCGCCTTCGTGCAACGGCTGGCTGCGGACGTAGAGCAGCGCTGAATGCAGGTCGAAGATGCCCTCGGGGAAACTGAAAATTTTTGGCGCGGCCGGTTTGTCTGACTTCGAGTCGATCCGAAGCCGCTCGACACGACCGGGCTTGAAGACGAGGTCGGTGATGACAGTTTTCCGGCGCAACTCGTCGACCTGATGCATCGCGATAGGCCGAAGCGTGGTTGCGTTGGCTAGGGCGCGATAGCGGGTATCGAACTTCCAAAGACTGCGCACGATGCCGATCGTCTGGCCGGCGGCTTGGAGCTGGAGCTGCTCGCCGATTTTGCCAAACCGAAATTCGCCGGTGGCCGCCACCACGCCGCTCCAGCCAAAGTTATAGGTCGCTACGAGCGGTCGGGGATTCGGAAAATCGCCTCGCGGCAAAGTGGTGACGGTCTTCTCCCAATCCGGCGGCGCGCCGGCCGTGGCCGAATAGCTGAGAAGAGCCGCGCTTAAGCAGATCGTCACCATCCTTCGAAGGCGCACCGGTCGAGCATCCGATGCCGGCCGAGGCGTTGCAACCGGGCTGGCCATTCGACAAAAAAGAACGCACGCTTCTCGGCGTGCGTCCTCGTTCCTAGGACTTCAGATTCGTTAGGGCTTGGTTTTTGCGGCCGGGCTGGCGGCAGCTTTCGGCGTCGGGCTCGGTTTATTGAGCTGCGCCACGACTTGGTCTGTGAAATCCATCTCCGGCTTGGCGTACATCACGGTTGGCACGCCATTCAGGCTCACGCCCGAGATGTCAAAAACCAAATCCATGTTGGAGGCTTTAACCTTGGCCATGACGACGTCAGTGATTTCTTTCACGATCCCGTCGCGCATCCGCACGGCCTGCTCCTGGAGCTGTTTCTCGCGCGTCTGACGAAAATCATTGATTTCGCGCTCCATGTTTTTGATGCTGGCGATTTTCTCGTCGCGATCCTTGGACTTCTGCGTTTTGGCGTCTGCGCTCAGGGCCGGTGCTTCGAGCTGCTGGTTGAGCTTGTTGATCTCGTCGAGCGCCTTCTTGTAGGCATCGGCGCGGTCATCGTACTCCTTCTTGGCAGCGTCCTTGGCGTCGTTGATTTTTTTCTCGGCGTCCTTGGTCTTGCTATATTCTTTGAACGCGCGGTTCATGTCGATGGTGCCCACTTTCAAGCCCTGCGCGAAGGCCCCGGCGGGGAGCGCGAAAGCGGAAAGAACGGCCACGAGGATAAGCTTTTTCATAGTTGTAGGGTGAGACTGGTAGTTGGGAACGGCTTAGACTGCAAGTGCCACCTTTCGTTCAAAATTGATAGCCCACGCTGAACTGGATCTTACCTCCGCCTTTGTTGTTGTCCTTTTGAATTGGAATGCCGTAATCGATCTTGAGCGGACCGATCGGCAAATCGAGGCGCAGACCGACCCCAACGTCGGATGCGAGGTGCGAGGTGTCGAAGTCATAGGCTTTGGCGTGCACGAAGCCCATGTCGTAGAACGCCGCCACGCGAACGCGCTCGATGATCGGATAGGTCGCTTCCAGCGTAAAACGGTAGAGCGACTTGCCGCCGAGTGGCTCGCCGTTCATATCTTTGGGTCCGACATCGCGAAAGTCGAAACCGCGCAGAGTGTTCGCGCCGCCCAGGAACAGGCGATCGAAGATCGGCACACGATTGCCGCTGCCCCAGGTGTCGGCGACGGCCGCTTCGCTGTCGAGCGTGAGGATAATGTCGTAGGGAAAAAGAAAATAACGTGCGCCCTCGAGGTCCCATCCATAAGTCTGGACGTTGCCGCCCAGAAAACCGCCCGCGACATTCGGAGTGAAGGTGACGCGATACCCGTGACGGGAGAGATAAACGCTGTCGCGTGTGTCGAGGAGCAGAGTGCTGGTGAACCCGCTCTTCAGATTGTCGCCTTCTTCCGCTAAAATCAAAGGGGACGCACCTAGCGCGACATTAAAAATGTCGATTTCCTGTAACCGATACTCGAGGTTGACCGAAGCAAATGGGGAGAGCGGCTTCCGTGTATCGATCGCGAAACCATAGTTGCGCTGATCGTAAATTGAGCTGAGGAAATTGGCCTGATTGTAAAACAGATCACCCCCTAACGAAAGCCTTTGATCAAGGAAATACGGTTCGGTCAGGGAAAGAATCGCACTGCGCTGCTCCGTTCCGTACTGGACACGGATTCGGAATTTCTGGCCGCCGCCGGTAAAGCTGGGATAGTTTAGCAGGTCGAAGTTTCCCTGGGTCAACTCGACGAAGCCGAGCAGGCTATCAATCGTGCTAAAGCCCGCGCCGAAGTTGAGCGAACCAGTCCGTTTTTCCTCCACCTGCACGAGGAGGTCCTTTCGCCCCGGGATCCCGGTATCTTCCGGGTACGTCTCCACTTTCTCGAAATAGCCCAGGTTCTCGAGTCGCTTCTTGCTGATGTCGACCCGGACCGTATCGTAAATATCCCCCGGCAAGACCGCGATTTCGCGACGAATCACCTTGTCCTTGGTGCGGACATTGCCGCTGATGTTGACCCGCTCGACAAAGGAGCGCGTTCCCTCCGTGATGTTATATGTCAGGTCGACCAAGCCCGGGCCGGCCGGGGTGCCCTGCGGCAAAAGGTCCACGTCCACATAGCCGCCTGCGCCGTAGCCGTCGATGATTGCTTTGGTGTCGTCTTTCAATCCCTTGGGCGTGTAGATCGAGCCCGGTTTCATCTTGATGAGGTAGCGCAATCTCGCTTCCGAGGCCGCCTCCTGGCCGTGGAAAACGACCTTTGCGACGTGGTATTGCACGCCTTCGTTGACCACGATCACCAGGCGCAAACCTTTCCCGATTCGTTCCTGGCGCACTTCCGGAATGGCAATGTCGATGTAGCCGTGGTTTTGATAAAACTCACGAATGCTATCGAGGTCCTGCTGCAATTGTGACTGGTCGAGCCGGCCCGATTTGTCGAAGAATGCGATCGGGGTTTGCGCCTTCGTCTTCATCTGATGACGCAGCGCGCGATCGCTAAAGTGCTTGTTGCCCTGGAAGAGAATCTCGCGCACGGCGCCCTTTTCGCCTTCGTTGATTGTGTAAACGGCGCGTGCCGTGCCGTGACTTTCGTCGGTCACCAGCTGCAACTTTACATCCACGCCCGGGAAGCCCTTGCGCTGATAATAATCGATGATGTTCTGGCGCCCTTCCTCCAGTTTTTCCGCATTAGCGGGTGCAGGCACCCTGAACTTGATTTCGTCCCGCAGCTTCTTTGCCTTGAAACTCCGCGCGCCGTCGATCTCGATCTCTGTCACGAGAGCGCGAGTGGCGAGGATGACCTGCACCCGCACGCCGTTGCCGGCGGGTTCGCCAAAGATGCGGACGTTTTGAATCTTCCCCGTGTCGTAGAGCGCGCGGATGTCGTCTTCCACCGTCGACTCGGAGTAGGGCGCACCGACTTTCGTCTTCATGTTCGCTAGGATTCGGTCCTTCGAGATCGTTTCCGGACCGACGTAGCGCACATCGATGGAAGTGATCGTTCCTCCTTCCACCCCCTGCGCCCGCCCGACCTGCGAAAAGAAGGTGAGCAGGCCTAACGAAACGAAAGCCGCGCCGAGGCGACCGAATGAGGTGAAATTTTTCATAGAGAAGAGCACGACGGCGAGACCGCGGTCAGCGGTGAATTGGCGTGTATTAGATGGGTAATGCGGCCCGCAACGTCAAGGCAGGAATGTGGAATTTATGGTTTGCAGGGCGTTGATCTCCACCTGGCTGATCGGAAAAGAGCGCACGGTATTCGGAGAAATTAGCAGGCAACAATCAGAAATCAGAGGAGCTCGTACCAATTGTTGCGACGCCGGGGCTGGTAGCCCGCGTCGCGAATCAACCCCTCAATCTTTTCCGCATCGAGGCGAAAGGTGGTGCCGGCACTGCTCACGACGTTCTCCTCCATCATGACGGAGCCAAAGTCATTCGCCCCGAATTTCAGGGCGATCTGGCCGATCTCCGGTCCCTGCGTCACCCATGAACTCTGGATGTTGGGGAAGTTGTCGAGAAAAATCCGGGCCAGCGCCTGAGTGCGCAAATACTCGGCCGAGCTTGTCCGGTGCGCGACTTTCAGGACCGTGTTTTCAGGCTGGAAAGTCCAACAGATAAAGGCCGTGAACCCGCCGCTCGCGTCCTGCTGATCGCGCAACCGCCCCAGATGTTCGATCCGATCGTCGATCGTCTCGACGTGGCCAAACATCATCGTCGCGCTCGATTTCAATCCCAGTTCGTGCGCCACCTGCATCACTTCGAGCCACTGGTCGCTCTTGCATTTCAAGGGCGCGATTCGTTGCCGGACAGAATCGACCAGGATCTCGCCGCCGCCGCCCGGGATCGAGCCGAGCCCGGCTTCTTTGAAACGAGAAATCACTTCGCGCAGCGGCATGCCAAACGTTTCCGCAAAATGATGAAACTCCGGCGGACTGAATCCGTGAATGTTGATGTGCGGATATTTTTCCCGGATGTGATGGAGCAGATCGAGGTACCAATCGAAGCCCAGTTTGGGATGATGGCCACCCTGCATCAGGATTTGCACCCCGCCGGCCGCGGTCAACTCATCGAGCTTTTGGTCGAACTGATCGAGCGTCAGGACGTAATGGTCCTCGTCCTTCTCGGTGCGATAAAACGCGCAGAACTTGCAATAGACGTTGCAGACGTTGGTGTAATTGATGTTGCGATCAACGATATAGGTGACGACTTCGCGCCCGCGGCCATTGTAGCTTTTTTCCTTTGCCAGATTGCGTCGGGCGTCGGCCAGAGCACCTAGTTCGGCGAGCGGCCAGCGGTAAAGCTCGAGCGCTTCCGCAGCCGAGATGCGTCCGCCGGCAAGGATTTTTTCCTGCAGTGGTTCCTCCTTGAGCGCGACCATCGGGTGCAATCTAAACGAGAGCGGTCGACTCCGCACGTGACGCGATCAAGTTTTCAGAAGCTCGCTCTTGGCGGGTGGGCGATGGCATTCAGAGGCGAGGACGGCCCTGACGACCGAACGCTCGGATCGCCTCGCTCTTTTCGTCCCTGGTTAGGCGGGCGTCAGGTCAGACCAATCGCTTGAAAGGAGCTGACCACGTCGTCCGGTCCGGCCGCGGTGAAGAAGCTTTCGTAAAAGCCCGGGCCGAGATCCCAGTGGTCGCCCTTGTAGTACTCATCGCGGTAGAAGCGCCAGATGCCGCTGACCACGATGAGCGAACTGATGCGGTCGTTCCAAAAATCACCGAGGAAATGAAAACTCAAATTGGTCCGGGCATACGCGCCCTTGAAGCCGATGTGATCGTAAACGACTAGCTCGGGCAGCCGGAAGTTTCCCTCGACAGGCTGACTGTGCCCCGGATCCGCGGCGTGGGCGTGGTAGCCCAGCGGGCCCACTTTCCATTTCGTGTCGATGATTGCGCCATTATCTGGCGATAGCTCGGTCTTGATTACGTGTCTCATAAGCGGCTTTCGTTATCTGAATTTGAACAGGCCCTTTCACGCTTGTCCAGCGCGAGATTGAAGAATGCAGACGTTTCGTCGCGCGAAACGTCTACAATTTAGATTCGATGTTCGCGGTTGTCGGAGCGGAGCCGAATCGTCTTGCTCTGCAAATCGTGCGAGGCGCGGATAAAGCGCACGGTTTTGCTCTTGGCCCGCATCAGGACCGAATGGGTGATGGCGTTTGGCCCCCGCGACTGCACGCCGCGCAGAAGCGCGCTGTCGCTGATTCCGGTTGCGCAAAAAATGATATTCTTTCCGTTTGCCAGATCGTCGGCGAAAAAGACGCGGCTGAGATCCGGTCCATGACCATCGGCCACGAGTTGGGCGCGTTCTTTTTCGTCGCGCGGCCACATCATGCATTGCATGTCGCCGCCCAGACATTTGATCCCGGCGGCGGCCAGCACCGCCTCCGGTGAACCGCCGATACCGGTGTAAAGATCGATCCCGCTCTCGGGATAAGACGGCGCCATGGCGGCCGCGATGTCGCCATCGCTGATCATCCGCAACGACGCGCCAACCTGCCGGATTTCCGCCACGATCTCCTTGTGCCGCGGTCGGTCGAGCATCATGACGACGACGTCCTGGACGCGTTTGTTGAGCGCTTTCGCGACGGTAAAGAGCGTCTCTTCGATTGGGCTCTCGAGCTTAAGGGTGGCAATGCCGGCGATCTTCGTGCTCCGGATGACGTCGGGACCGTAGGCCAGCTTCAGCATGTAAAACGACGGGATATCGCGCAGCGCAACCTTCACTCCCGCTTCCGGACTGGCCGCGGCGATGCAGGTGATCGAATTCGGCATGCCCTTTGAGATGTTGGTCGTGCCATCGATTGGGTCGAGCGCGATGTCGAATTGCGGCGCGCCGGGCAGCCACATGCCGAGTTGTTCACCTTTGAAAATGCCGGGCGCGTCGTCCTTGATTCCCTCACCGATAACGACTTCGCCACAGATGTTCATGAGATCAAACATCCCGCGGATCGCATCGCAGGCCGCCGCGTCGGCGTTTTCTTTTTCGCCGCGCCCGAGCCAGGAAAGGGAGTTCAGCGCCGCGGCTTCTGTTGCCCTAACGAAATCCAGCTCGATGATGCGCTCGATGTCGTCGTAATTCTGCTTCGGAATGCGCATCATCAATTTGACGTTCGCAAAGGTCGGCCTCGGTGACAAGCGCGCGCCGAGGCGACTGGGGTGACGGCGGCGAAATTTTCTTGTCTTTACCGGGTGATTTTGCATCATCCGGGCTTCCTCTGACGAAAGGCATCTATGTTCCTAACAAAGGTCACCCGCTCCGGCTTGGCAGCCGGTCTTTTTTTTGTCCTGATCCCGCTGGTGTGGGCGGACGATTACACCCGCACGGCCAACGGCAGTTTTTCGAGCACGGACTGGTACGACCATACCAACAACATGCCCCCGCCACAGGGTCCTCCGGGCGGCGGCGATACGGCCGCGCTCAACGATTGGGACGTGACGGCTAGTGGCGGCTCAGTCATGACGCTGGGCGGCGGTGGGTTGCTCACCGTTACGGGCATCTTCACCGCTACGACGGCGTCGGGATTTACGCTCAAGGGGCTTGGAACATGTAACGCCACCACCAGTACATTCATTGATGTCGACGGCGGCCATCTTTCGACGGGGAACGATGCCGGCAAGAATATCACGGTGTTAGGCGGCGGCTCAGAGACGGCGACGACGATCGCCGCGGGGACCCAGGGGGTCGTCTCCAGCAACGGCTCGCTCGTCGTAAAGTCGCAGGCGACCGATCTCAATCTCACTTTGCAAACCGGCGGCACGGCCGAGATCACGGACATCCAAAATGGAATGGATGTGAGTGTTTCGGTCGATGGCACCGGCTCCGCACTCACGGTCGATCAGGATTTTGACGTGACCGGGGGATTCCTCGACCTGACCGGCGGGGGTGCACTGATCGCGAGCGAAGACCTGGTGCTCGACGGCGTGGGTAATGTCGGTGGAGGCGGACATTGGAGCGGCCCCATGACCAAGATAACACTTGGCGGCACCGTGTTCGTCGGCAACATCGCCCCGGCACCGGGCTTCGCGCTGGGGATTGATAGCGGCACCGTGGTCGATTCCGGCAACGCAATCATCGCCTCGGAGGCCGGCTCGGTCGGCAATGTGACTCTCGACGGCACCGGAACACTCTGGGAAGTGCAGACTACGGGAATGGGAATCGGCCAGAGCGGCAGCGGCACCCTCAACATGACCGGCGGAGCGCACCTACAGATCGATAGCGGTGCTGTCTTGGGGGTCGGTGTGAACGGAGGATCCAAAGGAACCTTGACCGCCGATGGCGCTGGCACGCTCATCGACGCGAGCAAGTCAGCCGGCGTCTCGATTGGGAAATTAGCCGGCACGAGCGGCTCGGCGGCCTTGACGAACGGAGCGAGTTTCATGGGGGGCGTGGCCTTCAAGGTCGGCGATACCGGTACCGGCGCGCTGACCGCGCGGAGCGGGAGCAAGATAACGGAAACGGCCGCGGTCGACCTAATAGTGGGATCCAGCGCCGGCAGCTCGGGCGA
Source organism: Chthoniobacterales bacterium (assembly GCA_050736975.1). GTDB lineage: Bacteria > Verrucomicrobiota > Verrucomicrobiia > Chthoniobacterales > UBA10450 > Palsa-1392. The sequence continues at coordinate 16,395 of JBOHXL010000001.1, forward strand.
CTTAGAAGTGCAGGACGCGGGAAGCAGTTTGACGGTGCCGCAGGCGCTGGTCGTGGGCGAAGACGGAAACGGAGCTTTCAGCGTGGGCTTCGGCGGAGTGGTCAATTTTGCTGCCAATCAAAACAAACACCTCGTCATCGCGAATGGCGATGGCAGCACCGGCGAGGTCCAAGTCCTCGGTACCAGCTTTGTCGATAACGGCCCGGAATTGATCGGCGGCTTCGGAAAAGCGACCTTCAACGCGGGCTACGGCGCCTCGCTCACGACGGCGTTTGTGACCGCGCCGGCGGCCGAGGGAGGCCAGGCGACGATCACGGTCGATAGCTCCGCCTGGGTGAACACTGTCAACTTCTACCTCGGAGGACTCACCGCGACGGACCCGGTGTCCACGCTGATTTTGCAAAATAACGCCACGATGCGCGTCAGCGATCGGATGACGATTTTCCCAGCGGGCTCCGTTACGATTGATGGCACGAGCATGATGGCGGTCGGCCCAGGTGCTTTTGGGCCGGCTGGCAGTGTCAGGGTAAGCACTGGGGGAATCCTGAGCGGCGCAGGGAAAATCACGGGCAAGGTCATTGAAGCCGGCGGCGAAATCTTTCCCGGTAACTCACCCGGCGTCCTGACCATCGATGGCGATTACGAGCAGGATGCCGGCAGCACTTACTCCGCCGAGATAGGTGGCACGACAGCCGGCAGCGGCTTCGATCAAATTAAAGTGACTGGTGCCGCTACTTTGGGTGGAACTTTGCAGGTGCAACTGGTGAAAGGCTTCACTCCAACCGTCGGCCAGACCTTTCAACTCCTGAGCGCGGCTTCGAAGAGTGGCTCTTTTGCCACGATCTCTCCGCCGAGTCAGGCAGGGATTGCGCTGACGACCGATGCGACCGGTGTCACCGTTATGATCACGAGCGTGATCACCGGCGCGCCGGTGATTAACAGCCCGACCACGGTGCGCGCAGCCGTCGGCGAAGCTTTTAGTTATCAAATTAACGCGACTAACAATCCTACCAGCTTTGACGCCACGAGCCTTCCCGCCGGACTAAAGATAGATAGTGTTACCGGCTATATCACTGGCACTCCCACTACCGCTGGCGCTTCCGCCGTTCCCATCACCGCGACCAACCCATCCGGCTCAGGCATGGCTAACCTGCTGATCGCAGTTGATCCGGTTTCCAGCAGTGCCGGATTAGCAGCTTCGAAGCTTCTCAATATCTCGACTCGGCTGAATGTCCAGACCGGAGACAACGTCCTGATCGGCGGATTCATCATCACGGGAACCGTACCGAAGCAAGTCCTGCTCCGGGGCATCGGTCCTTCACTTACCGCCTTGGGTGTGCCGGGCGCGCTGGCTGATCCAGTGATAGAGTTACACGAGCCTGACGGTACAGTGATTACAAACGATAACTGGCAGGATACTCAGGAGCAGCAGATCATTGCTACCGGGATTCCGCCGACTAACCCTCTCGAATCGGCGATTGTCGCCACTCTCGCTCCGGATGCCTACACCGTTATCCTGCGAGGCAATGGCGGCACCGGAGTAGGCTTGGTTGAGGCCTACGATATTGATGCAACGGCCGACTCACAACTGGCTAACATCAGCACGCGTGGGCTGGTCCAGACCGCAGACGATGTTATGATTGGCGGCTTCATTGTCGGCGGCGGCGGCGGCGGGAATTCCACCGTCGTTGTGCGGGCGATAGGTCCCTCGTTGACAGATATGGGGGTAAGTGACGCCCTGGCTGATCCGACGCTCGATTTATATGACGTCAACGGCGAAATTATCGGCTACGACAATGACTGGAAGGACGCCCAGGAAACCGAGATAACTGCGGCCCAACTTGCTCCGACTGACGACCGCGAGTCAGCCATCGAAGCGACGCTCGCGCCTGGTAACTATACCGCGATCGTGCGCGGAGTGAACAGCACGACGGGTGTGGCATTGGTCGAAGCCTACAATCTCCAATAGCCGGCCGCCGTCGGCTTCGGTATGAGTCGCGAGTTACGGCCTCATCTTACTCCCGGGAATGGGAAACTTCTTCCTTCGGCGCGACTTCGTATTCCGGTTTGGGCACGCCTTTCAGCCAGTGATCGAACCAGCCTATGATGTGCTGCAGGCGCTCCACCCGGTGCCACGGCTGCCCCGAGCGCGAGAGCTCATGCGTCTCGTGCGGGAACCTCACCATTACGGTCGGAATTTTGCGGAACTTGAGAGCTCGGAACATCTGTTCGCCGCCCGCCCCGGGCGGAGTACGGGTGTCGTCTTCACCGAGCACCAGCATGAGCGGCGTCTTGACGTTGTTGATGTAGGTAATCGGCGAACGTTCTTTGTAATTGCCTTCCTCGTCGCGGAAGGGCGGCGTCTTGAACCAGTTCGGCTGAAAGAGAGTGAAATCGGCCGTGTACCACCAGTTGGCCCAGTCCGCGATGTCGCGCTGCGCCACCGCCGCCGCGAAGCGGTCGGTATGTCCGACGACCCAGTCCGTCAGCAAACCGCCGCCGCTCCCGCCGGTCACGCCGAGTTTCTTCTCGTCAATCCCGCCGCGCCTGACGACTTCGTCGACCGCCGCCATCAGGTCTTTGAAATCGTCGCCCGGATATTTGTATTGGATGATGTTGCCAAACGCCTGGCCGTAGCCCGTGCTCCCGCGCGGATTGGGATAAAGTACGACGTAGCCTTTCGCCGCCATCCATTGGAATTCGTGCTCGAAAATGTAGCCGTAGGCCGCGTGCGGGCCGCCGTGAATGTCGAGGATGAGCGGATATTTTTTTGTCGGATCAAATCCCGGCGGCTTCTGCACCCATGTCTGGATGCGTTTTCCGTCGAAGCTCTCGTACCAAATCTCTTCCGGCTCGGTCAGGTTCAGTTGGCTGAAGAGCGCGTCGTTCGAGTGCGTCAACTGTCGCGGCGCGGTCCCGGCTTGATCGAGAAAGAACAGATCATTGATCCGCGTCGGGGTGGAAATGAGGACAACGATTTTCTGGCCGTCGGCCGCCGCGGAAAAGCGCATGACAGCCTGGTCGCCGTGAGTCAGATCGGTCACGGCGCCGCTCTGCGCATCGAACGAAGCCAACTGCGTTCGCCCTTCCTTCGCATAAATCTCGAGGATGTTCCTGCCATCCGCCGCCCAGATCGGCGCATTGCGACCGAAGCCGCGTGGCGCGGAATTGTCGCCAAAGACGCTGTCGCCGGCGTCGAAATCGAAGCCGCTCGTCAGGTTGACCGGCTCGGCATTAGCCGTCAGGTCGATCGTCCAAAGATCAGGCTGGGTATAGGAATTCACCGGCTCGTCCGTCGATGCGATGAAGGCGGCGCGTTTTCCATCCGGGCTCAGCGTCATGCTGCGGATGCCCATCGGAATCGTGTTGAACAATTTGGCGGCACCGCCTTTCGCCGGAATCGCATACAGCTCCGTTTTCGGCAGCTCGTAGTAGGGCTCGTCGACGTGCCACGACGTGAAATAAACTTGCGTGCCGTCCTTCGACCACGCGGCGTTGCCTTCGTCAAAGCGACCGCTGGTCAGTTGACGCGGCTCGACCTTTTCGCCCGCGCTGTCCGGTGCCGGCACGATCCAAAGATGGTCGGGCCGCGTCGGATCGAGGTAACCTTCGTCGTCATTGCGATAAACTGCGCGCGTGATGACGTGCACATCGCTCTCATGTTCCGGCTCTGCCATTTCCCCGGCTTTCTTGAGATCGTTCTTTGCGGCGGGCGACGGTGTGCCTTCCGCGAGCAGCGCTTCCTTTAAGACCTCTTCCTTCTTTTTCGTTCGTGCCTGTTTCGCGAGATCTTCCGGATTCGAGGTGCTGGTAAACAGGATCGACTTGCCGTCCGGCGACCATTGGGGGTTGCTGGCGCCTTTTGGCAGATCGGTGAAAACGAAGGCGTCTCCTCCGCCCATCGGGAGAAGGCAAAGCTGTGCCGGTTCCTTTTTGCCTTCCTTCTCCAGGGTGCGGCTGAAAATGATCGATTTGCCATCGGGCGACCAGCGTGGCGCGCTGTCGTGCGGACCGCTGCTCAATTGCCGGGGCGCTTCCTCGCCCGCGGTCGGCGCCAGCCAGATCGAGGTATCGTAGCCGTCCTTTTTTTCATTCACCGTCACGCGCACATAGACAACCCGCGCGCCATCAGGCGAGACCTGCGGGTCGCCGACCCAGACGAAAGCGAAGAGATCCTTTTCCGTGATGCCGCGCTTTGCGCCGACGGCCATGCGAGCCGGCGCGGTAGTCGTTAGGCAAAGAAAAAGAAGAAGCGCAGCACCCAGGATTCGGTTCGACATGCGCCTAAGCTGGCACTGGCAAGGGCGGGGGCAATTGCCGGATCAATCACGATGACCGGCTTGCGAATTTTCTTCCGGCCACTTGATTTGAATTTGTCCCCGAGGTGGCAATGCGGGCGGATTGGCGAAAATAGTGAACGACTCGTCAAAGACGAAGTGATCCTGGCGCAATTGCGCCAAAATCTCCGGCGGAACGGGCGGGGCGCGCAATTGTTCGATCGCTTTGAGCGCAATCATTTCGTCGAATCGCCCGCCGGTGTTTGAGGTCACTTTGACGTTTCGCGCTCGCCCGCCGGCCGCCGGTATTTCGAAGGTGGTATCCACCGTGCCGAGGGCGAGAGAGTCGATGTTGCTTTTGGTCAGGACATACC
>JBOHXL010000002.1:0-24776 GCA_050736975.1 Chthoniobacterales bacterium
ATCTTGAGTGGGTCGCTTGAGTCCTCATAGGAGATCGTAGTATCGCGCCCCAGCGCATCTGTTATCGTCGTGACGCGAAAACTTGTATCGTAGGCAATCGTGGCAGCGTTGCCTGCCGGGTCAATCACTTGCGTCATAAAAATCCGCCGCGGAAAAGAAGTCGCGGAGTCGCTGAAGGCGTAGACCTCCTTTGAACCATCCGGAAAAAGCCGTTCATAGGTTGCCGCGCCTGTCTTGACCAGCGTGGCGTGGCTCTGCGGATGAGGCAGAAAGGTTTGTGCGACTGAATTGAAAACATAAGCCTCGAAGCCGCCGCGAGAAATCCTGACCGATGTAGTTGGTAGCTGCGTGATCGGATCATCGATGACGTACGCGAGCCAGTTAAAAGACCAGTTCGGCCCCAAATTGCTAAAGGTAAACGCACCGCCGATTGGCGTTTCTTTTTGGTTGTAGGTAACAATAAAATCAATTGCGGGCCCTCGCGGAGGACTATACCGAATCGGACGATCCTCGATGTTGAGGCTTACCAGCATCGAGTGAACGCTGTATTGCGCCATGGGAGGCGGGGCGCTGCATTGGTTGCCGCCAGCTTTCCTGTCGTTCTCTGTCAAGTTCATCCCAGAGTTAAAAGAGATGTAGTAGGTGGTAGGCGTCCAGTTTGTTGCCGGGTCGTTGTTGGGAATTTGCCCATCGTCGTCGTGATAGGGAACATCTCCGCACTGCATCACCCTGCCGCCAGAAATACTCATGGGAGGTGTGTTGCCTCCTTCCCTTACGATCGTATTTGCGACAAATTCAAAGGGCGTGTGATTGACGTCGGCGCTGGCGGCAAAGGGGCCGAACGCGGCCTCGTTGGCGGAATTGATGTAAATCCGTTTTGCAAAGTTGGGGCCACTCATATCGTAATAACCTTCGTACTCGGGCCGGTCTCCGGTGACGACAAAGGTCGGATGGACACCCAGGGTTTCGCCGAACGAGTAACCGTTATCGACGTTGTGCCACCAGCGCAATGTGGAACTATTCTGGGCCTTGAGCGGGGTAGCGCCCGCGAGAGCAAAACACAGGACCGCCACCGTTGCTAACTTCTGGCGAGCAGCTTGTCTAGCCGCGGCCTTTTTTTTGCTGAAGGTCTTCCACGCCGCATCGAGACCGCTGGCCACAAAAGCCAGCCCGGCTATTCTGGAGGGAATAGATTTCATAACTTTGGCGATTTTTTGCAGGCGCAAAAACCGCCGTCAAGACCTTTTTCAAAAAATATTCAACGGACGTCAAGAATCTTTTCGACGTCCTGAGAGATCAAAACGGGGGTCGATGTCTGGGTCTTGCCGGGGCAAACGGCGGGCAGTGAAGGTCGAGACTTGAAGTGGGGCGGGTCTTCGGGACAGTAGCAGTCGGAGCGGATGGGCATGCATCCAATCAAGGCCTTGCCGCCGGCATAAGATGAAGACCGATCTCTTTCTCAATGTCGCCGATTACGCGCGGGCGGCGCAGATCAAACTTTCACACGACGCCTGTGATTATTACGAAGGCGGGGCTCTGGACGAGGTGACGTTGCGGGAAAACACCGATGGTTGGTTGCGTCTGAAACTTTATTACCGGGTCCTGGCCGGAGTCGGCCCGCGCGATCTGAGCACGACCGTCCTTGGTCAGCCGGTTTCGATGCCGATCCTGGTCGCGCCGACTGCTTTTCATAAGCTGGCCTGTGAAGCGGGCGAGATCGCCACCGCCCGGGCCGCCAAGGCGGCTGCGACTTTGTTCATCCTCAGTTCGCTCTCGAATACCGCGATGGAATCAGTCTTTGCCGAGGCGGCTAGTCCGCGCTGGTTCCAGCTCTATGTCTATAAGGATCGGGAGATCACGCGCGCGTTGGTGCAAAGGGCCGAAGCCGCCGGGGCGGAGGCGATTGTCCTGACGGTCGACGCACCGGGCCTCGGCACCCGCGAACGCGATGCGCGGAATCGCTTTCGCCTGCCGGACGGCCTGGTCGTGGAAAACCTTTCCCCGTTAGGCAAGGGTAACTTTCCCGAGGTGCAAGGCTCCGCCCTGGCCGCCTATGTGAGAGCAAATTTCAAATCCGACCTAGGGTTGGATGATTTGGATTGGCTGTGCGGATTAACGCGATTGCCGGTGGTGGTGAAGGGAATCTGCCGTGCTGATGATGCCTGCCGGGCGGCACAGCACGGTGCCAGGGCGGTGATAGTTTCGAATCACGGTGGTCGCCAGCTCGACACCGCGCCTGCCACCTCTGAAGTGTTACCTCATGTGGCCGAGGCCGCGGGCGATCTTTGCGAGATTTATGTCGACGGCGGGATTCGGCGCGGCGGCGACGTGCTCAAGGCAATTGCGCTCGGGGCGCGGGCGGTGCTGGTCGGACGTCCGGTCTTGTGGGGGTTGTGTGTCGGCGGCGAAGAGGGCGCCTTGCAAGTCCTGGAAATCTTGCGGCGCGAACTCGATGAAGCGATGTTGCTTTGCGGCTGCACAAAACTGAGCGAGATCGGCGATTGGCTACTTAAACCTTAAAGGAAAAGCGAACGTGCCGAAGCGCGTCCCTCGGGAGCAGATCAATCGAGCGAACTTTGCCTACTCTTTGGGGCGAAGCGCCTCCTGGACCGGGGCCGATAACTTATCGGCGTTGTGCAGGAGGAGAGCGACCTGCCAGATCTCGTTATCGGTCAGCTTCCCATCAAACGAAGGCATCGCGCTGAAGCGAATGCCGTGTTTGACCACCCAGTGAGTCTCCCCCACCGGATCGTCGGTCACACCCTTGGCCGGCGGAAGAAGCGGCGGAATGTGCGGGTAAACTCTCTTCGACAACCCGGAGGCGCCTTGCCCGAGATGCCCGTGGCAACCGCCGCAGGTTTGCTGATAAATGTGCGCGCCCGCGAGCAGGTTGGTCTCGTCCGACGGGAGCGGAGATTGGTCCTGTGCGTTCTTGCCGATGGAGGCCGAGATAGCTCGGTTCGCCAGATATTGCTCCATCGGAAGAGGCCGGGCGGCGGTCGACATCTGAATGCCGCCGTGCGTAATAAAAAGATAATCCGCCAGCAGGATGAGGCAGATTCCAATGATGATGCCAACCAGGAATTTGATCATAGTTAATGCGGCGACAAAGCTTATGCGTTGCATCACATAAATCATCCTCGGGCGAAACGCGACACATTTTTCAACCGCCCAGAGCACGGCATCAGCCAGCCGATTTCGGCTGCTGGATTGACTGCGGTGCGGCCATTTGATACGCCCGACGGAGAAGCACGCCTCTTAAAATGCATTCTCGACCGAAACAAAACCGCGCGCTCCCTGTCTTTCGCTGGGTGCTGGCTTTTCTCCCTGCCGGTTGCGCGGCAAATCAACCCTGCCATCCCGGCGAAGCGCCGACCGAGGCGGCCGGGGCGGCCAAGGACATTTATCGCCTCGGCTTCATCGAGTTCGATGAGCAGGGCGATTTCTGGGATCGAGACAAACTGTCCAGGCGATTCGCGACACCGGCCGACCAATCCTGCTCGTGACTTACATTCATGGCTGGCAGAATAACTCTAATGCCAGGGACGCTGACGACGTTGCCCAGTTCCGCAGCTTACTGGCGCGCCTTACTGCCGACCAAACCGTGCAACTGTCAGGCCTGCAAGTCTTCGGTGTCTATCTTGGCTGGCATAGGTCTGACTCAAGCGGCCTTCTTCGGATTTACCCGGCTTGGAAGGGACTGCGAAGAAACGGAACAACCGCAGCCCTGTAGCCGTCGCCCTGTGGGCGACGCGAGAGCGGCTGCCCAATTGCCATTGCAATGCACACACCCAAGCTTCGCACAGCGAAGCGGCTACAGTCTCCGCAAGTTCATAACACGCTCTAAAGCATAGACGCCGCGCCGTTCGCCGCGCGACAGAGATAGAGCTTGGGCTCCAGCCGGGTGGCTTCCTTGTAACGCCGGCTCACACTTTCGAGGAACGCTGGCGCGGCTTCCTCTTTCACCATGGCGACCGCACAACCGCCGAAGCCGGCGCCGGTCATTCGCGCACCAAAACAACCTGCGGTGTCACGCGCGAGTCCTACCATGATGTCGAGTTGCAGGTTTGAGACTTGAAAGTCATCGCGCAAACTTTCGTGGCTCTGATTAATCAACTTGCCGAGTTGCGCGGCATCTCCGGCCTTCATCGCTTGGGCCGCGCGCCGGGTGCGATCGTTTTCGGTGATCACGTGGCGAGCGCGCCGGCGGGTGGTCTCATCCAGTTGTGAGGCGCGAGAGTTGAAATCCGTCAGGCTCACATCCCGCAGTGCGTTGACTCCAAAGAATTTCGCCGCCGCTTCGCATTGCGCCCGGCGCTCGTTATAAGCCGAATCCACCAAGCCGCGCCGCGTCGCGGTATCCATGGCAATGACGGAGAACTTCGCGGGGAGCGGCACCGCTTCCCATGCGAGGTCGCGGCAATCGATCAGCACCGCGTGATCCTCGCGGCCGATGGCCGCGATCATCTGATCCATAATGCCACAATTCAGGCCGACCCATTGATTCTCGGCCTTCTGGCAGAGCAACGCCATTTTCTCCGCCTGCCAGGTGAAGCCGCTGGCTGCGGCAAACGCGCGTGCCACCGCCAACTCAAATGACGCGGAAGAAGAAAGGCCCGCACCCATTGGGACATCGCAAATGCTAACGCCTTCCCAACCACGCAGATCGTAACCCTCTTCGCGCAACACCCACGCGACACCCTTGGGGTATTCGCTCCACGATCCCGGGGCTTTCGCGAGATTGGCGACGCGGAATTCGGTCGCTTCATTTTGATCAAGCGAATGGAGCCGCACCTTGTCGTCGTCGCGCAGCCGCAGCGCGATCCAGGTCGCGCGATCGATCGCCAACGGGAGAACGAAGCCCTGATTGTAATCGGTGTGTTCGCCAATGAGATTCACACGCCCGGGCGCCCGCACGATGTGTTGCGGCCCGGCACCAAAGCGACCCGAGAATGTCTGCTCAAGAGTTTGAAGCAGCGATGATTTCATTGCCAAGTGACCAAGCCGTTTTCGGAGCAAACGCCATCTGGCCCGGTTCGGAATGGGCAGGGCTGGATTCGAACCAGCGAAGGCGTAAGCCAGCGGATTTACAGTCCGCCCCGTTTGGCCACTTCGGTACCTACCCGCGCCGCGAGCGTCTGATATAGGCTCACTCACTGGCGGTCGCAACTGTTTTGCAAGTGGGGTAGGATGCCGCCGATACCATGAACACGCCGCCCGCTCTTCCGCCGCTTTCGCAGGTCGATCGCGAACAATTCTGGCCACCATTGCCCTTCGCAGAATGGCAGGCGACGGCCGAGACGCTTCATATGTGGACCCAGATTGTGGGCAAAATCCGCCTCGCTCTTACTCCGTGGATCAATCATTCCTGGCACGTCACGCTCTATCTCACGGCGCGTGGCCTGACCACTTCGCCCATCCCGCACGGCTTCCACACTTTCGAGATCCGGTTCGATTTCATCAGTCATGAACTGCGCATTCTGAAAAGTGATGGCGCGTTGCGCGTCCTCCCGCTCGAGGCGCAATCGGTCGCGACATTTTACAAGGCGGTCATGGCGGCCCTGCACGAACTGGGACTAGCGGCAAAGATCGACCTCATGCCTAACGAAATCGCCGAGCCGATTCCGTTCGATCACGACGAGACCCATCGCACCTACGATCCCGCGCAGGCCAATCGCTTCTGGCGCGTCCTCCTGCAATCGGATCGCGTCCTGAAAAAGTTTCGTTCCCGCTTCTGCGGCAAATGCAGTCCGGTGCATTTTTTCTGGGGCAGTTTCGATCTCGCCGTGACACGCTTTTCGGGACGCCCCGCGCCGTCACATCCAGGCGGCATCCCGCATTTGCCAGATACAGTGACGCGCGAAGCCTACGCGCAGGAGGTGAGCAGTGTCGGCTTCTGGCCGGGCAGTGTCGCCAGTCCGATTCCGGTTTATTACTCCTACGCGTATCCTGAGCCGGCGGGATTTGCGGGGGCGAAAGTGCAACCGGCGGAAGCGAGTTACTACGCCGCGCTGCGCGAATTCATTCTGCCGTACGAGGCCGTTCGCAGGGTGCCTTCGCCGGATGATGCGCTCCTTGCGTTTGCGCAAAGTACTTACGACGCCGCGTCGCTTCTCGGGAAGTGGGACCGCGCCGCGCTCGAAGAGAGCAAGCTCAAGCCGCCGGCCGAGCTCCCGTGAAGAGCAGTTGTGGCCGGGGCGCAGACCTCGGCCGTAGCGCGCGTGGTAAGATCTGCCGGGGGTCACCGACCCAGACTACAATAGCCAGCGCTGGGCAAGCACGAGTTCAAAATTCGTCAGGCCGTGACCGGCATCAAAGAAACGCGCCGTTACCTCCGCGCCCGCGCTGCTCAACAGGTCGGCCAGGCGCCGGGTTTCGTCCGGGGCAATGATTTCATCCTGCTTCCCGCCGGCAATCCAGACCCGCACCCCGGAGAGGTCGGGCAGCTTTTCCGGTTCGAACGGCACCATGGCGCGCAGCAGAATGGCAGTTCGCAAAATGCCCGGGCGTTGCAACAAGATACTGGCGGCGATGTTCGCGCCGTTCGAATAACCAACTGCGACCAGCTTGCTGAGATCAAACCCATAATGCCGCGCCGCCGCCTCGATAAAATCGGCCAGATCATCGGTGCGCCGTTTCAAATCCTCCAGATCGAAAACGCCTTCTGCGAGACGGCGGAAAAATCGCAGATAACCGCCCTCCGAGACCTGACCGCGCGGACTGAGAAGCGCCGCCGCCGGATCGAGCTCACGACCTATCGGCAAAAACTCGTGTTCATCCCCGCCTGTGCCATGCAAAACCAGCAGGGTGCGATCCGAAGATCCGGGGATGAATTGATGGACGAAATTGAGGCCGGCACTCATAAATTGAAGAACTGCGCGATGGCGTCAACCACGGCGCGCTGCATCTCGGGCGTGATTTCCGGATAGATGGGCAGCGCGAGCGTTTCACGCGCGGCCCGCTCGGTCTCGGGCAGGTCTCCCATGCGATAACCGAGGTCGACGAAGCATTTCTGCTCGTGCAAGCCGAGCGGATAATAAATCGCGCTTCCAATGCCGCGGGCGCTCAGATGTTTTTGCAGCGCATCCCGCTGCGGCGCGCGGATGACGTATTGGTGATAGATGTGATGATTCGTCAGGCCACACTCGCGGTAGGGCTCGGCCGGCAGGGTCAGGCGATTCGTCAGGCCGCGCTCCGCAAATTCCGCCCGATAAAAATCCGCTACTCTGCGGCGCGCCGCCGACCAGTCGTCGAGGTGCGGCAGCTTGACCTTGAGGATGGCAGCCTGAATCGCGTCGAGCCGGAAATTGCCGCCGATCACGTGATGGAAATAGCGCGGTTCCATCCCGTGCTGGCGATAACTCCGGAAGAGTTCCGCCAGTTTGTCGTCGTCGGTGACAATCAGTCCGGCATCTCCAGCGGCACCCAGGTTCTTCGATGGATAAAAGCTGAAAGACCCGGCAGCGCTCATGGTGCCGGCCTTGCGAAAACCGCCATCCCGGGCCGGATACTCGGCGCCGATCGCCTGAGCCGCGTCTTCGATCACCGTTAGCTGGTAACGCCGCGCGAGCTGGTTGATCGCATCCATCTCGCAGCACAAGCCAAAGAGATGCACCGGGACGATCGCCCTAACGATTCGCCCTCCGGAATCCACCAACTGACCGCTCGCGTTCCGCTGGCAACTTTCCAGAAAACCCGCAATCGCCGCAGGCGAAATATTGAAAGTAGCCGGATCAATCTCGACGAAGACCGGCCTCGCTCCGAGGCGCGCAATGCATCCGCCGGTGGCGAAAAAAGTGTAGGCGGTGGTGACAACGGCATCGTTAGGTCCAAGTCCGAGCGCCATCAAGATGTCGAGCAGCGCGTCGGTGCCTGAGGAAACACCGATGGCATGTTTCGCGCCGCAGTACTTCGCCAGCGCGCTCTCGAGTTCCTCCACTTTCGGCCCGAGTATGAAACGCTGGGTGCGCAGGATTTCGTCGATCTCCCGCCGGATCGGTTCCGCCAGGGTTCGATATTGTTCGCTCAGATCGAGCAAGGGAACGCGCATGGCGCTACCGAAGCATGAGTCGCAGGCTCTGGCGAATGAGAGCCTCGGGCGTTGACCGCGCCGGGCCGCTAAGTTAGCTTCCGCCGCGTGAGCCTGATCCGTGGTCTTTTTTGGTTCGTGCTGTTTGTGTTTTTCACCTTCAGCTTTGTCGTGCTCTTCGAGTACGGGACCAGTGGCTTCGTTCCCGGCTTCAAAAAAGAGTTCCATCGGGTGACCGTTTTCGTCGAGAAGACGATTCACCCGCACTCGAAAAAGACCGACAAGTCTTAGCGACGGTCGTTAGTCGACAAACTTCAGCTCACCCGCAGCCGGAAGAAATCCGCGCTCGCTTCCGGCCCGCAGAAACTCCCGGATCGCGGCGCGCCCGGTCTCGCCGTAATCGCGAGTAAATTCGTTTACGTACATGCCGATGAATTGCCCGGCCAGGGCCGCGTCCATGTCGCGTGCATAGGGCAACGAATGGCGGACCGCCGCCTCGCGATGGGCGAGACCGTAGTCAATGCTTTGGCGCGTAATTTGGGAAAGATCGCGTTGCACTTCCGGTGGCAAATCCCTGCGCAGGACGTTTCCGCCCAAGGGCAGCGGCAGGCCTGTCTGTTCCTTCCACCATTGCCCGAGATCGAGCAGCTTCCTGAAACCCGCGCTCGCATAAGTGAGTTGGCCTTCGTGAATGATCAGGCCGACAGCGGCGCGCCCCGCTTTCACGGCGTCGAAGATTTGATCGAACGGCACCACGACGTGCGCAAATTCACCGAGGAAAAGCTGAAGGCCGAGAAACGCGCTCGTCATTTTGCCCGGGACGGCGACGAGGCGGCCGCGCAGCCAGTCTCGCAATTCGTCAGGCGCGACAGCCGTCGGCGCCCGGGGGTCGGTCACGACCAGCATCGGGCCGTAACCGTCGCCCATGCTCGCGCCGCACGGAAGGAGCGCATAACGATCGCTCACATAGGCGTAGGCGTGAATCGAGATGGCCGAGATGTCGAGTTCACCTCGCATCGCGCGCTCATTCAGTGTTTGGATGTCCTCGAGCCGGTGCTCAAACTCATAGCCGCGCAGATCGATCTTGTGCTCGGCCATGGCGTAAAACATGAAGGCGTCATCCGGATCGGGCGAATGACCGAGAGTGAAAACGCGTCCGCCGCGGGCCGACATAGGCGGTGACGCTAACCGGAGGCGCCGCGCGGCGCAATCGAAGCAGTCGTAACGTTTGCGTTGCGCGGGTGCTTCCGATAGCCTGAGCCCGCGATGGCAAAATCCGGTCTCGGCAAAGGTTTGGACGCTCTCATCAGCGCCGCGCCTGCCTTGCGCGCGCCCGAACCGGAAGCCGGCGAACGCGTGCAGCAGGTCAGCCTTGCCAGCATCGTGCCGAGCCCGCTCCAGCCCCGGCGCGAGTTCGCGCGCGAGGCGCTAGCGGAACTGATCGACTCGATCCGGGAGCGCGGCATCATTCAACCGCTGATCGTTAGGCCAATGAACGGCCGCTTCGAGCTGATCGCCGGGGAACGCCGCTGGCGCGCGGCCAAAGAAATCGGGCTGACGGAAGCGCCCGTGATCGTCAGGCATGCGACCGATCTGGAAGTACTCGAGCTTTCCCTGATCGAAAATCTGCAACGCGCAGACCTTAACCCGATCGAGGAAGCTCAAGCCTACGCGCGTCTCGCGGGCGAGTTCGGGATGCGCCAGGATGAGATCGCGCAAAAGGTCGGGAAAAGCCGGGCGGCGGTCGCCAACTCGATGCGGCTGCTTGATCTCGATCTGCAGGTCCAGACCTGGGTCGTGCAAGGTCTGCTCTCGGTCGGTCACGCCAAGGTCCTGCTCGGCCTCAAGGCCCACGACGAACAGCGGCTGTTGGCGGAGAAGGTTTTGCGGCAAAGCTCGACCGTACGCACGACGGAACGAATGGTCGCGCGCCAACTCGGCAAGATCGGTCCGCGCCGGCGCACGAAGGCGGCGACAGTTGGTTCCGCGGCGGTGACGGATCTGGAAAATCGGCTGCAACAGCATCTCGCCACGCACGTGACGATTCATCCCGGCGAGAAACGCGGCCGGATCGAGATCGAGTATTACGGCAACGACGACCTCGACCGCGTCGTTAGGGCGCTCGGTCTGCCACCCGATGCCTGAGAAGAAATCGCTGCTCGTGCGCATCGCTCTCCTCCTGGGTGGCGCGCTCCTCCTTGCCCTCGTGATCGTTTTTGTGCAGGGACACGAACCCGTGGCGGTGGGCGAACCGTGGAAGGATTTCTCCGGCGCTAAGGCGCTCGCGCAGGTCCAGGCGCTGGTTGATTTCGGGCCGCGCCCGGCCGGTTCGGAAGCGCTTGGGAAATCTCGCGCCTACATCACGCAGGAACTCGAGCGGGTTGACTGGAAGGTTCGGGAGCAATCGTTCAAAGACGAAACGCCGCGTGGCCCGGTCAATTTTGTCAACCTGATCGCGACCTACGGCGGCGAGCGATCGGACCGCAAACCGCGCTTTCTCCTTTGCTCGCACTACGACACCAAGATTTTTGATTCCTTCACTTTCGTCGGAGCGAACGACGGCGGCTCGAGCACCGGGGCGTTGCTCGAGATGGCGCGCGTGCTCAGCCTGCATCCGGCACTGGCCGCGCGGGTCGACCTCGTCTTCTTCGACGGCGAAGAAGCGGTCGAAGAATTCAGCGCGACCGATGGCCTTTACGGCAGTCGCCATTTTGCCCGGCAACTGGAGGAATCAAAAAACAAGCACGCTTATCAGAGCGGCGTTGTCTGGGACATGATGGGTGATCGCGACCTGACAATCACGCTCCCGCTCGATTCGCCACCGGCACTGGCGACCGGAATTTTTGCCGCCGCCGACGCCTTGCGGGTGCGCAACTATTTCACCTACTACACCGACGATGTGCTCGACGACCATTCCCCCCTGAATGCGATCGGCATTCCCACGATCGATCTGATCGACTTCGATTATCCGCCCTGGCACACCGCCGGTGACACGATGGACAAACTGAGCGCGGAAAGCCTGCAAATCGTCGGCGCGGTCACCGCGTATTATCTGGCACGCGCTGCCACGCCATGAGGCGTGCGTTTCTCATGGCCGCTAGAGGCGGACCGTTTTGAAAAAATCGCGCAGTTGCGCGACCGCGGCGCCGCGGTGGCTGAGGAAGTTTTTCTGTTCCGCCGGCAGCTCCGCGAAGGTCTGATCGAATCCGTCAGGCTGAAAGAGCGGGTCATAACCAAAGCCGGCCGTGCCTCGTTCGGCGGATACGATTTCTCCTTCGACCATGCCGTCGAAGGTCGCGATCACCGCGCCCCCGCGCGCCAAAGCGAGAACGCAACGAAAGCGCGCGGAGCGCGCCGCCGGTAGAACGTCCGCCATGGCCGCGAGCAATTTTTGGCAGTTGTCCGCGTCCGTCGCGCCTTCTCCGGCATAACGGGCGGAGTAAACGCCGGGCGCCCCGCCTAACGAATCGACTTCCAGCCCGGAATCGCCCGCCAGGACGAGGCCGGGCAGGAGCCACGAGACGGTCGTGGCCTTGAGCCGCGCGTTTTCGGCAAAGGTGCGGCCATCCTCAATCACCTCCGGCACTTCCGGATGTTGCGAGAGATCCGTCAGGCGAACGCGCGCGCCAAGCATTTGGCGAAACTCGCGCGCCTTATGCGCGTTTCGGGTTGAGAGCAACAAATGGATCACCGAAGAAATAAATCAGGAAATAAGGAAAGCAGGAAGTAGAGAAAGCCGAGCGGCCGGCAAACTTTTCCCCGATCCCTTTTTGGAAAGCCTGGCCTCACCCTTGCGGGTTGGTTACGGCCTGCTTTCCTGATCCGTCCGACTACTCGTCATAGCATGAGCGAACGCCGCAAACCGTATCCCTTCGACATTCTGGAGCCCAAGTGGCAGGCCCTCTGGGAGCAGCGCCGGCTTTTTCACGCGCCCAATCCCGGCGACCCGGGCTTCGACCCGGCGCGGCCGAAATACTATGTGCTGGACATGTTCCCCTACCCGAGCGGCACCGGCCTGCACGTCGGACATCCCGAGGGCTACACGGCGACCGATATCGTGGCCCGCTACAAACGTCTGCGCGGTTTCAACGTCCTCCATCCAATCGGCTGGGACGCGTTCGGGTTGCCCGCGGAACAGTTTGCCATTCGCACCGGGCAACATCCCGAGATCACGACGCGCGAAAACATCGCCCATTTCAAGAAGCAGTTGAAACGGATCGGGTTCTCCTACGATTGGGAACGCGAGATCAGCACGGCTGACCCGGATTTCTATCGCTGGACGCAATGGATTTTCCTCGAGATCTACAACTCCTGGTTTAACCCGGAGTCGGGCAAAGCCGAGCCGATCGAAACGTATGCTGGCGGCGACGATCCCGACAGCGTGAGGCTCGCTTACGTCGCCGAGGTGCCGGTGAACTGGTGCCCCGAGCTCGGCACGGTCCTGGCGAATGAGGAGGTGATCGACGGCAAGAGCGAGGTCGGCGGTTTCCCGGTCGTCAAGCGGCCAATGCGGCAATGGATGTTACGCATCACGGCCTACGCTGAGCGTTTGATCGACGAACTGGAGCCGCTCGATTGGCCTGAGGGGATCAAGCTTTTGCAGCGGAATTGGATCGGGAAAAGCGAGGGAGCGGAAGTGCGGTTCAGGGTGGCACAACCTTCCAGCTTGCGTCCTCCGGCAGAGAGCAAGCTGCAAGCTTGCGCTACCATCAGTGTTTTCACGACGCGGCCCGACACGCTTTACGGCGCCACCTACATGGTGCTGGCGCCGGAGAACCCGCTGGTCGATCTGCTAACGACTAACGAACAGCGGGAAGCGATCGCCGCTTACAGGCAACATGTCTCCGCCAAGAGCGACCTGGAGCGGACCGATCTCGCGAAGGAGAAGACGGGCGTTTTCACCGGCGCTCATGCGATCAATCCCGCTAGCAACGAGCGCATCCCGATCTGGATCGCTGACTACGTGCTGATGGGCTACGGCACCGGCGCGATCATGGGCGTACCGGCGCACGACGAGCGCGACCTCGAGTTTGCCCGCAAGTTCGATCTGCTGATCATCGACGTCGTTCAACCGCCGGGCGGGGAAACGCCGACCGGCTACATCGGCGACGGCGTGGCGATCAATTCCCCGCTCATCGACGGTCTGGCGACGCCGAAAGCAAAAGAGCGCATCACCGCCTGGCTGGAGGAGCACGGCCTCGGCCGGCGAACGGTGCAATACAAATTACGCGATTGGCTTTTCTCCCGGCAACGTTATTGGGGCGAGCCGTTCCCGATTGTCTGGCGCGCTGGGAAACACGAGGCCATCCCGGAGACGGAGCTGCCGCTGGTCCCGCCGCCGTTGGATGACTTCAAACCGACCGGCACGGGTGAGCCGCCGCTGGCCCGGGCGAAGGAATGGGTCCGCTACTCCGAGGCCGCGACGCGCGAGTTGAACACGATGCCGCAATGGGCCGGCTCCTGTTGGTATTATCTGCGCTTTTGCGATCCGCGGAATGACGAGCGGTTTGTCGGGAAAGAGGCCGAGCGCTACTGGATGGCGGGAGCACCAATTCCCGGCGGAATGAGTCCCGTTTCCGAGAAGGCCGGCACCGTTGCGCCGTCGTCCGTAAACACCCGGCCGGAGCCCATAAACGGGCCCTTGGAAGCCGCGGGTCGCGGCGGAGTCGATCTCTACGTTGGCGGGACCGAGCATGCTGTGCTCCACCTTCTTTACGCCCGCTTCTGGCACAAAGTGCTCTGCGATCTCGGTCATCTTTCGACGTCCGAGCCATTCCAGCGCCTGGTGAACCAGGGCATCATCCTCGGCGAAGACGGGCGCAAGATGTCGAAACGCTGGGGCAACGTGATCGATCCGCTCGATGTCATCGAGGATTACGGCGCCGACGCCTTCCGTTGTTACGAGATGTTTATGGGGCCGCTCGAGCAGATGAAGCCCTGGAGCATGACGGGCGTGGAAGGCGTGGCGCGCTTTCTCGCGCGGGTCTGGCGGCTGTTGATGGAGGAAAATCAGGCGGGCGAATGGATCCTCTCGGCCGCCCTGGCCGTCGTGGAGCCGACGCGCGCACAGCAAAAAGTCATTCACGCCACGATCAAGAAGGTAAGCGAGGACATCGAGACGCTCTCTTTCAATACCGCCATCGCCCAGATGATGATTTTCGTGAACGCCTTTACCACCGCGGAAGCCCGGCCGGTCGCGGCTCTGCGCCAGTTGCTGCTGGTGTTGAATCCTTTCGCGCCGCATCTCACCTCGGAGCTTTGGGAAACGCTCGGGAAAAAGTTTCCGATCGAACCAGCCGACCTGACCGATCACCCGTGGCCATCGTTTGACGCCGCCTTCCTGGTCGAGGACGAGGTGGAGATCGCGCTCCAGGTGAACGGCAAGGTGCGCGATCGGGTCAAGGTGCCGATCCGCGCAACGACGGCCGAGCTCGAGGCCATCGCACTGGCCAACGTGCGCGTTCAGGAGTTCATCGCCGGGAAGACGGTTCGCAAAGTCGTGGTCGTGGAAAAGAAGCTTGTCAGCGTCGTCGCGACCTAGAATCCTCGGGGCACTATGTTCAAGGAATTCAAAGAATTCGCGATCAAAGGGAACGCGGTCGACCTGGCGGTCGGTGTCATCATCGGCGCGGCCTTCGGCGGGATTGTCACGTCATTGGTGAAGGATATCCTGATGCCGCCCATCAGCCTGCTGACCGGTGGCTTGGATTTCTCCAACAAGTTCGTCGTGCTGAAAGCGGGCGCCGATGGCGTAGGCAACTTCGCCACCCCGGCGCTGGCCGCGGCGGACAAAGCCGTGACTTGGAACTATGGAAACTTCATCACCCTGGTGGTGAATTTCATCATCGTGGCGTTCTGCATTTTCCTAGTCGTAAAAGCGATGAACAGAATGAAACGCCCGGCCCCGGGTGCGCCGGCGGTCTCGAAGGATTGCCCGGCCTGCGCGATGACGATCCCGATCAAGGCCACGCGCTGCCCGCATTGCACAACGGAATTATCGCGCGCCTAGGCGGCAGCGCGATTTCCATCGACCCGCAGGACCCGGCGCGGCGTACAAAGCCAGATGCGGCTCCCCGTGTCCTCAGGCCATACCACTCCGCCCGCCCAGGGCGAAAACGCGGGCAGGATCCAGCGCTTTTCCTGTTCGATGAAGGCCGGGAATTTCACGTGCAATCCCGCTCCGTCACTGATGCACGCCGCTGGATGATGATGGCCGATGACCCTGATCCGACCCGTTTCCTCAGTTTCGGCGTGTCCATGCTGGAAAACGAAATCCGGCGTCTCCCAGCGCGGAGCAAACTCAATCTGTGGCGCGTAGCGATCGTGATTCCCGGCCAGCGCGATGACCCGGCAGCGTTTCCCCAGGCGCGCCAGCAACTCCGCTGCGGCCGTAGATGAGTTCTGGTCGTGGACCAAATCGCCCACGATAATGAGCTGGCGCGGCCGATATTCATCGAGCAACTCGGCCAGGCGAGCCTCGATCGAGGTCATGCCCCAGAGCGGCACGAGCCGCCCCGCGGCCCGCTGGCTCAGTTCGTAACCGAAGTGCAAATCGGCTACCGCCAGCCACTTTTCCGCTTCGTGAAACAGCGCCAGCCGCCCGTCGAGGCACACGTTTGGGGTAATGGCGACGCGGCTGGCAGCGGTGGTGGGCATGGTTCGACGGGGAAATTATTGCTTGCCATCCCCCGCTTCAACCGCTAAGCAGGCCGCTTAGCCGAAATGAAGCCCTGCCTTCGACTTCCATTGCTAGCCGCCTTTGCTCTCCTTGGAATGAGTTGCGCCACCCAGCGAAACACCGCCAACATGCACTCCACGCCCAGGCGCATCTGCAAGGTGCGCACCACCGCCTACACCCACACCGAGGCGGGCGGTAGCCGCAATGCCGTCGGCTGCCGGCTTTCCTGCGGTAACATCATGAGCGCCGCAGCCGACTGGTCGCGCTGGCCGCTCGGGACGAAATTCCGAATCGTCGATACGGATGAGGTTTTTCAGATTGATGACTACGGCAGCGCCCTGATTGGCACCGGCACGATCGATCTTTACAAGAGGAACCGCCTCGCCATGAACAAGTGGGGCGTCCGCTCAGTCGACATCGATGTCATCGAATGGGGTTCGACGGAGAAGAGCCTGGAAGTGCTCGAGACGCGCAGGAACAACCGGCGGGTCCGCCAAATGATCTTCGCCCTGTCGAAAAAGCCCGAAGAGTCAGGCGTCCGCCAGTTCTAGGCGGACTTTCTTTTGACAGCGGCGATGCCCGCCGCACCTTCCGCGGATGAAAATCTTCGTCGTCGGCGGTGCAGGCTATATCGGGAGCATCTGCGTCGAGCTACTGCTCGACGAAGGCCACGAGGTCATCGTCTTCGATAACCTGAGCGAGGGCCATCGGCGCGCCGTCGATGAGCGGGCGGCTTTTGTCGGAGGCGATCTCGCGCGCCGGGAGGAAATCAGCCGTGCGCTCCAGGAAACAGAGCCCGAAGCGGTGATGCACTTCGCAGCCAACGCGCTCGTCGGGGAGTCGATGCAGAACCCCTCGAAATACTTTCGGAACAACGTCTGCGCCGCTCTCAACCTGCTTGACGCCATGATCGAGGCGAACGTGCGCCGGTTCGTTTTCTCTTCGACCTGCGCCACGTTTGGCCCGCCAGAGCGCGTCCCGATCGATGAGAGCTTGCCCCAGCGCCCGATCAATCCCTACGGCGAATCCAAACTCATGTTCGAAAAGGTCCTGCGCTGGTACGACGAGATCCATGGGCTGAAGTTCGTCTCGCTGCGTTACTTCAACGCCGCGGGCGCGACGGAGAAATTCGGCGAGGATCATCGCTGCGAGACGCACCTCATCCCAAATGTGCTCAAGGTCGCGCTCGGCCAAAAACCAGAGGTCGAAATCTATGGAACCGATTACGAAACGCCCGACGGCACCTGCATCCGCGACTTCATTCACATCCTCGACCTCTCGCGCGCCCACATCCTGGCGCTCGGTGCGAAAGAGAGCGCGTTCTACAATCTCGGCACCGGCGGCGGCTCGAGCGTGCGCGAAGTGATCGAGGTCTGCCGCGAAGTTACCGGGAAGAAAATCCCTGTGATCGAGAAGCCCCGTCGACCGGGCGACCCGCCACGTTTGATCGCGGCCTCCGAGAAAATCAAACGCGAACTGGGTTGGAAACCGCAGTTCGAGAACCTGCCCGCAATCGTCGAAAGCGCCTGGCGCTGGCACCAAAAATTCCCCGGCGGCTACGGCGACTAACGATCCCGTTTCACTGGGAATGAAAGCGCCTGCGGGACACGGGTTCCGCAGGCCCTTCAGAATTACCCTAACGACAAAACCAACTCGTTAGGGATGGGTCGTAGTCGTCGTGGTGGTCTCTTTCTTGTAATAGGTGATCGGCTGTTCGAGCGTCACCTTTTGCACCACCATCCGATCGCCGTGCTTCATATAGGTGAAGTGCACCGGCATGTTCGGGCGCAGCATCGAGAGTTCGACCGGGTTGCCTTGGGAATCCACCACCGTCGTCTCCTTGGAAGTGTAGTACTTCACCGGCTCCGTGCTCGTCTCGGTGCGGAAGGTGATGTAGTCCGAGCTCGGGGTGAAGGTCGTAATAGTCCCCGTCCCATCCATTGTGCTGGTGCTTGTGCTCACGGTCGTTGCCCCGGCCGTAGTTGTGGTTGTTGTGCTCGTGTCCTGCGCAACCGCCGTTCCGAGGGCGAGCGCGCCAGCTGCTCCGGCGGCCAACAATTTTATGAATCTATTCTGTTTCATGTTTGTCCTTTTCTTTGGTTGAATGGATCATCTCCGTCGTGCTGAGCTCCGAGTCTCTCCATTCAATCTTCATTTCCCCCCAATTCGCAGAGTCCCCGACGCGTGGACGCATCGTCAAGTAACGCCCGGTCCTATCTCTTTTTCATGCAGCCACTTCCCGGTTTTAGAGATTTTTTGCCGGACGATTGTGCTTTCCGGAACGCGATTTTCGCCCGTTGGCGCGAAGTCTGTCGCGGCTACGGCTTCATCGAATGGGACGGCCCGGTCCTCGAACCGACCGGTCTTTACACAAAAAAGAGCGGACCCGAGATCGTCGCCCAGCTTTTCAACTTCACCGATAAAGGTGACCGCGAAGTCGCGCTCCGGCCCGAACTGACTCCATCCCTGGCCCGGGTCGTGGCGGCGCATGAAAGGGAATTTCGCAAACCGCTCAAGTGGTTCTCCATCCCGCAATGTTTCCGTTACGAAAAGCAACAGCGCGGCCGGTTGCGCGAACATTTCCAGCTCAATTGCGACTTGATTGGCGACGCCTCCGCCGCGGCCGATGTGGAGATCATCGCGCTCGCGATCGATCTGCTCCGAGCCTTTGGGTTCAGCCCAAACGACGTGGTTGTCAGGCTGAGCGACCGCGAGTTTTGGACCAATCTGCTCCGCCAGCAGAACGTGCCTAACGACCGCTGGAGCGAACTGCTCCAGGTGATCGACAAGAGTGAGCGCGAGCCGCGCGAGAGAACCGCCGAGCGACTGGGCGCGCTCGCTCAACCGGTTTTTGCAGTTCTCGACGGCGGCGGACAAAGTGAAAAATTGGAAGATCTCGTCCGGCAACTCGGCGATCGCGGACTGGCCGATTACGTCAAAATCGATCTCTCAGTCGTCCGCGGGCTCGCCTACTACACCGGGGTGGTCTTCGAAGTCTTCGATCGCGCCGGAGAGCTGCGCGCCATCGCCGGCGGCGGCCGTTACGACAACCTCGTTTCCCAACTAAGCGACGGCGCTGTCTCGCTCCCGGCTATCGGTTTCGCGATGGGCGACGTCGTCCTGGGCGACCTGATCAAGGAGACGCCGGCCGTTTTCGAACGGCTGGCGAATGTCGTCAGCCGGCAGAGCGCTCTCGATATTTACCTGATCGTCGCCAAGGAAACGTGTCGGCCCGATGCGCTCCGGCAATTACAGCAGCTCCGCGATGCCGGCTGGCGCGTCGACTGCCCGCTCGGACTGGCCAAAGTCGGCAAACAATTCCAAACCGCCGAGGCGATGAACGCGAAGATCACGCTCCTTTACGGCGACGAATGGCCCTCCGTAAAAATGAAAACGCTCGCGACACGCGAAGAACTGCTCGTCCCGCATCAGGAATTGCTCCCGCGCGTTCAGCAAGCGTTGTCATCCTGAGCCAGCAAAGCGCGGCCAAGGACCTCGCAATTAGCCTCCGGCGTTCATCGGGATCGCACTTGCGCGATTCCTCCCTTCGCCCAAACTGACACTCCGCCGCTCGCCACCATGTATCGCACCCATCACTGCAACGCTCTTCGCGCCGCCAATATCGGCGAGCAGGTCAAACTCGCCGGCTGGGTCCATTCCCGGCGCGACCACGGCGGCGTCATCTTCATCGACCTGCGCGATCGCGAAGGCCTGACCCAGGTCGTCTTTCGTCCCGAGGAAAATGCCGAGGTCGCACAGGCGGCGCATCATTTGCGCGATGAAGACGTCATCCAGGTGGAAGGCCGCGTCGCCCCGCGCCTGCCGGGAACGGAAAATCAAAAACTCGCCACGGGCGAGATCGAGGTCCTGCCCGCGCGCCTGACGATCCTGAACCGCGCCGAGGTTCTTCCCTTCCCGCTCGACGCGGAAGTCAGCAACGAAGATCTGCGCCTGACTTATCGTTACTTCGACCTGCGCCGCCCGCAGTTGTCCCGCAACCTGCGCATCCGCCATCGGGTGGCCAAGGCGACCCGCGATTATCTCGACGAGCAGGGTTTCATCGAAGTCGAGACCCCGATCCTCTCCAAGAGCACGCCGGAAGGGGCGCGCGATTTCCTTGTCCCGAGCCGGTTGTTGCCGGGAAAGTTCTATGCTCTCCCGCAGGCCCCGCAGCAATACAAACAGCTCCTCATGGTCGGCGGGGTGGAAAAATATTTCCAGATCGCAAAATGCTTCCGTGACGAAGATCTGCGAGCCGATCGCCAGCCGGAATTTACCCAGATCGACATCGAAGCCTCATTCGTTAGGCCGGAGGACATCTGCGCGCTGACGGAGGGAATGCTGGCTTCGATTTTCAAAGCCGCGCGCGGGATCGACATTCCCACGCCCTTCCCGCGTATGACCTATCGCGAGGCGGTCGGCACCTACGGGAGCGACAAGCCCGACCGGCGCTTCGGCATGCAGTTGGTCGATTTCACCGAAGAGTTTCGCGGGAGCGGTTTCAAACTTTTCCGCAACGTGATCGAGAGCGGCGGCGTGGTGAAAGCGATCAACGCCAAAGGATTTGCTGGCATCACGATTGGCCAGGTCGACGAGATGACCGCGATCGCGAAAAACTTCGGCGCCAAAGGGCTTGCCTTCATCAAAATCGAGAACGGCGAATGGAAATCGCCGATCGTGAAATTCTTCTCTGAAGGGGAAAGGAAAGCCCTTCAAACGAAGCTCGCGCTCGAAGAGAACCATCTCATCTTCTTTGGCTCCGACAAATGGGAGATCGCCTGCGAAGTGCTCGGTCGGCTGCGGTTGCGCGTCGCAGAGATTCAGGGCCTGACGAAGGATTCGGAGGAACTCGATTTCCTCTGGGTAACCGACTTCCCGCTCCTGCAATTTGAGGCCACGGAAAACAAGTGGAACGCGGTCCATCATCCTTTCACCCGCCCGCACACCGACGACCTGCCCTTGCTCGAAGAAAAACGCTACGGAGAAATGCGCGCCGAGGCCTACGACGTGGTTCTCAACGGCGTCGAGATTGGCGGCGGCAGCATTCGAATCCACGAACCGGAATTGCAGGCGAAAATGTTCGCCGTTCTCGGCGTGAGCGAGGAAGACCAGCAAATCATGTTCGGCCATCTGCTGCGGGCCTTTCGATTAGGCGCGCCGCCCCATGGCGGCATCGCACTCGGACTCGACCGGCTCGTCATGCTGATTTGCGGCGAAGAGAGTATCCGCGAAGTCATGGCATTCCCAAAAAACAATCACGGCCAGGATCTCATGTCGCAATCCCCTGCCGAGGTCGATGCAAAACAGTTGCGCGATCTCGGCATCAGGCTGGCCGAAGAAAAAAAGCCGCCAGGCTAATCTTCTTCGCCTTCGAGAAGCTGCCGCCTCAGCTGCTCGAAGACTTCGTAAACCACACTGCGTCGCTCAGCGAAGATGCACTGAATCGTCCGCTGTTTGCCCACGGTTCAATAGGCGAAAATGACCCGATAACCGCCGACGCGAAGTCGATAATAGTTTTCCAGTCGACCCTCCAATGCTCGAATATCGCCGCGTTCTTTGGTCAACGCCCGCAGCGCAGCGCGTAATTGCCGACGTGGCTCCCGAGCCCGACGCGCAACGTAGCGGACGACTTGCTCTGATAGTTCAACCTTTGTCGCCATTGAGCGCCGAAAGCGGCAAAAACTTCGTCTTTCCCGCTTCGTAGTCCCGCAGCGCTTTCATGGCCGAGGGATTGCCGAGCAGTTCCAGAGTTTCCATGATCGCATCCATGCGATTACGGGAGACAAGGTAAGCGACCGTTTCTTCGTGCCGCGTGATCGCGATTGACCCTTCATTCGCTGCCTCCTTGAGCAGCCGGGGCAGATTCGTCTGCGCCTGAGTCACTGAATAGGTAGAATTCATCGAGATTCTACCTAGCCGAAATCCTTCTTCGATCAACTCCTGATCGGCAGCGTCTTCCTCGCCATCATCTGGGTTCTCAACGCCGTCCTCGTCATCATCGCCTCCATCCAGGCCAGCGAAGGAAAATTCTACCGCTACCCGATGACGCTGTGGTTTATTCAATAAGCGAAACGGGCCCGGCAAGGGCGCGGGCGCAGGTTCTGGCGCCTAGGCGATTTGGAACTCCACATAATCGCGGGGCTTCAGGGCCGAGAGTGCCGCTGCGATCTCCTTGGCGCGCGGCTCAAGTTTGCGCCAGCTCGCATGCGGCAGGACCAAAATCGCGACTCTCCGACCAGCGAGATTTTGCTGATAACGAAGCTGTTTGTCGGTCGTCACGAAGACATCGAACTGCGCTTCGGCTTTCGAAAGTAACTCCCCGTTTAAGAGTTCGGACCAGCCGGCTTCGAAGGCCGTCACGACTTCATGACCGCCCAGATAATCTCGCAACGGGACCGGCGTTCCCTGACCGAAGAGAACGCGCATTTCAGCTCATGCCGTGGTCAGACTAGCCTCGGCAAATTCCAAAACCGCCGTGACCTGCTCGCGGCCAACGCCTGGGAACCATTCGAGAAACTGATCCACCGTCGCGCCGTCTTCCAGATTCTCGAAGAGCGCCTTCACCGGTACGCGCGTCTTCCGGAAAACCCATGCGCCACTGAGCGCATCGTCAGAGTGATCCACCACGGGACATGCATTCCAATCGAGCACGCTTCATCATAACGAATTCAATCACCAACAGCAAAGGCTTAGTCCCGTCTGGCCGGCGAAACGCGGTCCTCAACGCCGTCCTCGTCATCATCCGCCTCCATCCAGGCCAGCGAAGGAAAATTCTACCGCTACCCGATGACGATCCGGTTCATTCAGTAAGAAGTGGGGATCGCCTAAGCGATAGACTTCGCGGCGATGGCGGACGCGCTCGATGGCTACGATAAGGACGGTATCGTCGACCGTGTAGACGATCCGATAATCGCCCACGCGAATGCGAAAAAGCGTCTTCGCTTCCCTGTAGCTTCCGGCAACCGGACGGGCGTGGGTTCGTCACGAGGTTTTCCGCGGCCCGAACCACCCGTCGCTGTGTCGCCGAACCAAGTCGCCGCAGGCCCTTGTCCGCCGAACGGCGAAACTCAATGGCGTAGCGCGGCGTTGCGCTTCAGTCGGCGTTTGATCTCTGCGAGCGGAATGGTCGGCTCGTTTTTCCGCCGCGCTATCACCGCCAGATCGTCCAAATCCTGCAGAAGTTCCACGTATTCTTCGATCGGTAGAATGACCGCCGTGCGCTTGCCGTTTTTGACGACGTAATTGGCTTTTGGATCGAGCACGGCCTTCATTTCGTGATCAGGATAACATCCTCTTTGGCGAATTCCAAGAGAGCCATTGGTCAGTCATTCCGCACCAAGCGCGGCGACTCACTCGAGATCGACGCGTACGGCAAGGAATCGCTCAACTTCCAAATCTCGATGCTCATCTACAACGTCGTCTCTGCCGTCTTCTGCCTCATCCTGATCGGCTTCGTCTTCCTCGCCGTCCTCTGGGTCCTCAACGCCGTCTTCGTCATCATCGCTTCCATCCAGGCGAGCGAAGGAAAATTCTACCGCTATCCGATGACGATCCAGTTCATTCAATGAGCGCAGCGTCCGCCAATTAGGGTGTCATGAGGATAGCCCTGTCCAACTCCGCTTCGTATTTTGCGATTGGCGGTTCGAAGGACACTCACCCCGACGCCCTCACGACATAAGTCAGAATTTCAGAGTTGACTGGAGGCCGCGTGTTTTCGCTGGAAACGGTCGTTGATAAACGGCCGCATATAGAGCATCGATGGCGTCGATAATCCCCGTCAAAGCGCCCTCGACAATTTCAGGCGTCGTTTTGGTCGCTTCCTTCGGATGCACTAACTGGTTCCGGTGATGCAAGGCTCCTTTCAGCTTAGCCCACCAGCTCGCAGACTTGTCTAACTTGGAAGAAGAGAATTTAGCGTAGATGAACTCGAACCGATCTTCCAAGCGATACATCTTCAATCCTTCCTTTAGGACGAAATCCCCGCCTTCAAGTTTGAAGTCCTGCTCGCTAAGAATCGATCGATCTAGTATTGAAAGGTCCTTCCGCGTTAGAAAATCACTCGCTACGGCGTTCAAGTGTGCCTCCAGGGCCGAGAATGCCAGCAATAGTGCGGCGTGGAGAAAGGCGGTCTGACCTTCCGCTTCTTCTTCGTGAGCCTTCTCAAGAAATCGTTTCGCTTCTTCGAGCAGCGAGCGTGAAAACTTGTCAACTTCCGGCATCGCTGGCCTTGTCTTTCGCAGCCGCGACTTCCAGCTGGGCCAGTTTGGCGTGATACTGTTTGATCGCGAGATCGATTAGTGATGGTGTGATGCCGGCACCGCTCTCCGCCTGAAGGTAGAACAATTCGACGAACCGGCCGCGCTCTTTCGAATCCGTCCGGTATCCGAGCCCACGGTAATTATCTGCATCAGTCTTGTGCCTTCCTCTCGCCAGTGCAGCGGCATTTAACGGGTCTTTACTCTTTGGTGTCTTCAAAGCGAAGTGACGCTTCAAGCGGGTGCTGTTGTCATGCAACATTCCCGCAACAAACGCCCACGAAGACATGATCGCTGAATTAAGCGCCTTGGATTCAAAATCAGGATTTGCCGCCTTCCCAGAGAACGCGGCCCGTTGAGCCTCCACTAGCTCAGCAAATTCCGTTGCCGCCGCTTTCAGTTTAGCATCTTTCCAAATACTCGGCTCTTGCGACCGAACCTTCTCCCATTCTGGGTCAGCCTGACCAGTTTTGACGGTAACCGGAGTAGTGTTGACCTTATCGAAATCATTCGGGATTATCCCCTTGACACAGGTTTGCCATGGTGCTAATTTGGTCGCGTGATTGAAATTGTTTTGCTTGGTTTCCGATGTTTGCGGGCCACCTTTTGGATGTGCCTAACGACCTCTTTCGGAAAAACTGAGTGGAGTAGTTCCTTGTCCGTCATCTCGTGAGCTTTCTTTTTTGATCTAGAAGGCATCTCATAAATAGTACTTGTACGCAAGAGTTTGGGGTATAATTAGTTATGGATGGACCTAACCGAAGAGCAGTGGAGAGCGGTAAAGAAGTTCATTCCGGCCGATGTAGTAAGAGAG
>JBOHXL010000003.1:0-1718 GCA_050736975.1 Chthoniobacterales bacterium
ATATTCGTTTTAGTGGCCGCTGCCTTGCTCGCCGTGACGGTGTTTCTTCTTTCGGGAACATTTGGCCGCGGCAATGTCCCCTACCGAACTTATTTCAAGAATGCGGGCGGACTCAGCCCCGGCGCTGAAGTCCGCTATGCCGGCGGCCCGGCGGTCGGGCGCGTGAAAGAAGTGAAGAGCGACCCGCAGAATGCCACGCGGATGGAAATCGACTTTACCCTGCAGCCCACCGTCCCGGTAAAGACCGACAGCATCGCCGAAATCACGAGCGTCAGCCCGCTGGGCGACAATTTTCTTGGAATCGTGCCGGGCACACTCGCCGCGCCGAAGGCGCCGAGCGGCTCCACGCTCAAGTCACTTGAATACACCAGCTTTTCCGACGTCACCGCGCTAATCGCCCAATTGGGTCCAAACGCGAATGAACTTCTGGGGAATTTGAACGATCGCGTGGTGGCTTTAAGGGAGACCATCGATCGCGTGAATGATCTGCTGGACGCGCGGAACCGCGCCAACATCTCCGCAAGCCTCGCGGACCTTCACGGGATGCTCGACGAGAACCGTCCGGCGATTCATTCGACGCTGAATAACGTAAATGCATCGAGCGCCAAACTCGGGCCGCTTATCGATGATTTCCGCAAGACTTCCGCGCAGGCTAACGACGCGCTCGCTCACCTGGATGCCGCGATTTCCGAGTACCGCCCAGATCTCCACAAGGCGGTGAGAGATCTTCTCCAGACAATAGATTCAACCGTAACACTGACGAGCCAACTCGATCGCTCGCTGGACACGAACACTGAAAATCTCGACGAAATTATCGACAATCTGCGCCACGTGACCGAGAATTTGAATTCGTTCACCGAGACGATCAAGACGCGGCCTTACACGTTGATTCGCTCGTCCGGGGTCAAGCCACGAAAGCCGGGCCAAGCACCGCCCAAATAGGGAGGGACGAAGAGTGACGACGCGCCAGGTGCAACAAGCCTTGCTTATTATCGTGGCCGCGGGAATGACCGCGGCGTGCGCTTCGCGGCCCGTGAAATATTACGTGCTGGATACCGGTCCCGCTGCGGTGCCCGAGTCCTCGCCGGCGCGCTTTCCCGTAACCCTTCTCGTCGGACGCGTTACCGCTTCGCACCTGTATCGCGACGACCGCCTTGTCTACGGAAGTGGGCCTGTTCAGCTTGGCACTTACGAATACGAGCGATGGGCGGAACCGCCGGCCGGCATGATCCAGGACATGCTGATTCGTTCCTTGCAGTCGACAGGAACGTACCGGTCGGTGTCCGGCCTCCGAAGCAATGTGCGCGGTGATTACATCGTCCGCGGCCAGCTCCGGGCCCTTGACGAAGTGGAGGGGCCGGTCCTCTCAGCCCGCTTTTCCTTCCAAATGGAATTGTTTGACCCCAAAACCAACGCCACGATTTGGTCCGATTCCTATGCGCACGATGAGCCGGTGACTGGAAAGAAAGTTTCTGATGTCGTCGAGGCGCTGGACCGCAACGTGAGCGCCGGCCTGGCGCAGCTCACCTCTCATCTCGGTCAATACTTCGCAGCACATCCTCCGGAACAATCAGCCGCGCAATAGCCGCAGAATTTGCGCTGATCCCTGGGTGAAAAGCGCCCTTCTGGATTTTGAAAGCCAGAGCTGACTTCCTTTCTGAAACAAAGAAATCGGAAGTAGTGGCCGGTGGTGCGGGGCGATCCGGGCCGTTGAGCTT
>JBOHXL010000004.1:0-1655 GCA_050736975.1 Chthoniobacterales bacterium
ATATTGTTGCGGAAGGGATGTATTGGGAACTGTGATACTCGATCTCGCCATTGTCGGCGCCGGTCCGTCAGGTCTGGCCTGCGCCATCGAAGCGCAAAAGCTGGGGCTGAAGGTCATCATCGTTGACAAGGGATGCCTGGTGAATTCGCTGTTTCACTATCCGGCCAACATGGTGTTTTTCACCACGCCGGAGTTGCTGGAGATCGGCGACATTCCGTTCACGACGGCCCTCCAAAAGCCTACCCGCGAAGAGGCGCTCGAGTATTACCGCAAGGTTTCCGAGCATTATCATCTCGACGTTCGCCAGTATGAGTGGGTCAAGACCGTGATGGGCGAGGACGGAAGCTTCAGTATGACCGCGACCGACCGCGCCGGACGCCCGCACGATTACCGCACAAAAAAAGTCATCGTGTCGACGGGATATTACGATCTGGCCAACCAGCTCAATCTTCCCGGGGAAGAGTTGCCCAAGGTTTCCCACTATTACGGCGAGCCGCACCCTTATTACGACTCCGACGTCCTGGTGATCGGCGGGAAAAATTCTGCGGCCATCGCCTCTCTCGATTTGTGGCGGCACGGTGCGCGGGTTACCATTGTCTATCGCGGATCGCAGCTTCATCATCACGTGAAGTATTGGATCAAGCCCGATCTCGAAAACCGCATCAAAGCCAACGAGATCGAGGCGTACTTCAACAGTACGGTGCAGGAAATCGGCCTCGATCACGTGGTGATCAACACGCCCCGCGGGCCGATCCGGGTGAAAAATGACTTTGTACTGGCGCTCGTGGGCTACCATCCGGACTACGATTTTCTGCGCAGCATGGGCATCGAGTTGTCGGAGCAGCAGTGCCGCCCGGTCTGTGATCCGGTCTCACTGGAGAGCAATGTGCCGGGGATTTATGTGGCGGGCGTGATCGTCGCCGGCTCGCGCACGAATGAAATCTTCATCGAAAACGGGCGCTTTCATGGAAAACAAATCGCCGCGGATTTGAAGATAAAGCTGAAGTCGTAAATCTCCCTCAATCGACCTCAAGTTTGCCCAACGTGATTCCTTCCACGTACCCTAACCATTCTCATGGAACTGCAACCGGAACACGAAATAGCGTCGATTTCGCTAGCCTCGTATGCGCGGCTGGTGCGCCGGAACCGCAATGTCCGGCGCCTGTGGCTGGCGCAGATTGCCAGCGAGATTGGGGACTGGTTCTACACCCTCTCCATCTACACGCTGCTGTTGCAATTTACTGGACGAGCGAGCGCGGTCGCATTGGCGCTGGTGTTGCAGGTCTTGCCACAGACGTTTGCCGGACCAATCGCGGGAGTAGTGAACGATCGGTTGAAGCGCAAGCACGTGATGATTGCCGCCGATCTGGTTCGCATGGTGGTCGTGCTCGCAATGCTGTTCGTGCGCTCGAGATCGACGGTGTGGCTGGTCTACCCGTTGCTGCTGGCGGAAACGATCATGGTGGCGTTCTTCGAGCCGGCGCGGAATGCGGTGATTCCGAACATATCCGCGCCGGGAGAAGTGTTGGTAGCGAATACGCTGTCGTCGGCGACCTGGTCGGTAAATTTGATGATCGGGGCCGGACTCGGCGGACTGGTGGCCGCATTCCTGGGCCGCAATGCCGCGTTCGTTCTCAACGCGCTTTCGTTTCTCG
>JBOHXL010000005.1:0-3623 GCA_050736975.1 Chthoniobacterales bacterium
GAAGAATTCTTGACGCCGCACCTCATCCAGCGCGTCCGCGGCGTGTTGCAAAACATGGAACTTGTCGTAGACCACCTCGGCCTTCGGTAACACGTCATGAACGGCTTTGACATAGGGTTGGTGCATGTCCGTGCAAACCGCCTCGACGGCGGCGCGCTGACGGTTATCCAGGCACTCCTTCAGTAGGCTCGACAGACTTTCTTCACTGCGGCTATAGCGCTTCGGTAAATCGATTCATTCGGCGCAGGTAAATTGATCCAGCCATTCAGACCATGTAGTCAGAGTTTTCTTTCCAAGTAGTGCTGGTGTTGCAGTGTCGTGCAAATCGCGGCAGTAGGTATGGTGGCAGCGGAGGGTTTAATGTGAGGGAAGGTGGAGGGGGAGATGGTGCTTGAGGACGTCATTCCAGTCGTGTTGGGCAGGACGGAGACGCCGGAGAGCAGAGTAGGCGGCAATCATTTGCTGAGCCATGGTGTCGCCGGTGGAGTCGGCATCGAAGCCGCAGTAGACGGGAACGCCTTGAGACAGGAGTGCGGGAAGCCAGCGGGGATTGGGCCGAGCTCCGGATGTGGATACACACAGAGAAGAGGGATGCAGCAGAAAGCAACTGATGGCGTCGATGGCGGATTCGCAGAGCACGATCAGCGTCGGCTGCGGAGCATGGATGGAGAAGTAGCCGAGATCTTTTTGGGAACCCGGCGCCATACCGCGCCAGCATTCCGGTCCGGTGCCGCGCAGTTCGGCGCCGACAGGCCTGTTTTCTTTTCCAAGTAGTAGGAAAACGGCATTGCCACGCGTGTCGGCATAGAGTCTGCCGGATTCGACGAGAGAATCAACCAGAGATAGTGTGATGCCACGGTCCTGGACGAGGTACCGCTTCACGATGCGGAGCTTGCCCGGGTCCGGCGGCGGCAATGTTAAGGGGCACCGAGGTGGCCGCGAGGGGGAATCATCCCGAAGCGGAAAGCGGCGGCGGAGCCAGTCGACGGCGGCTTTGAAGTCCAGACCGTTCAGGTGCATCGCTAAATCGATGGCGCCACCGCCGCCGCGGCCTTGATTCCAGTTCATGAACTTCATGCCGGTGACGGAGATCGCGCCCCTGGCGGTGCGCCACTTGGCCTTATCCTGGGGGTCGCGTTGGGCGCCGACGGCAATCAGGACGGATTCCAGCGGAATGGCGCGGAGTTGGTGGAGCCGATCGCGAATCTCATCCCACCTCATGAGTCGGCAGCGAGCTTCGGTCGCAGGCTGACGCAAGTTTTCATATTGATGACGTGGCTGTTCTCGGTGAGCCGGTCAATGAGAGCGGCGGTCAGGTGATCGTTCTTCAGAAACGACCGCCATTCGCCGAATCCCAAGTTCGACGTAATCAATGTCGGCTTTCGGCGGTGCCGCTTTTGCATCAGAGTGAAGAACAAACCGATCTGCACGGGTTCCGCTTCCACATACCCGATCTCGTCAATGAGTAAAGAATCGTAAGAGAGGTATCGCTTGAGGATATGCGATTCGGAGTGATCGGCGACGGATCGAAACAGTTCCGCAATCAATTCGGCAAACAGAACGTAGCGGCCCGTGTAGCCACGCTGGATCGCCTGGACCAGGAAGCTAGTTGCCAATCCGGTTTTGCCGCATCCGGTGGGGCCGAGCCAAATTAAATTTTGACTCTTGGTGATGAAATCGAAGGCATCGTATAGCGACAGGATGCGTTTTCTGTCCAGCTTCGGCTGCTGGTCGAAGGGGAAGGTCTCCATCCGGAACAACTCCGGGATAGCCGCGCGGGCGAGCCGCAGCTTGCGCGCATTGTCGGTGCGGATCTTGAACTCTTCCTCGAGCACATACTGCAGCAGCCGGACATGCGAAAAACGTTGCTTCTGGGCCAAAGTCAGATACTCATCCCAATGAGCCAACAGGCCCGGCAGCCGGAGATACTTCAATGTCTTGGTCCACTCGTCATCCATCGTCATCCTCGTTGTCTTCCAGCATCTTGTCGTAGAGGGAAAAATCCGGCGCATCGGTCAGGCTGCCTTGCTGGTAGGCGTCGCGCTGGCGGAAGCTCTCATCCACGTCGGCGCCGGGGAGCGGACGATCGTCCTGGGTCAAACACAAACGCGCGATGCGTTGGAGCGTGTCGATGTCGGTGATCTGGTAGCGCAGCGCGCGTTCGATGGTCTGAATGAACAGCGAGCGCGTCATCCCGCACGACAAAGCGAATAACTCGCGCAGGAACCGGTGCCGCTGCACGCCAGCGTGGAGAGCGAACTTCAGATACCGGTCCACCGTTTCCGATATCGCGCGCAATCGCTTCTCCTCCTCCTGGGTCGGTCTTTTGCGATTCTTCGGCTGACGAGGAGGTTTGGGCATTCCCTCGGGACTGATCAGCGCGTTGGTGACAGCATCGGCAGGCAGTCGATACTCCACCAGGCATTGGCGGTGTTGGTAGATCTTCAAGCGATCGCTGTATTGGAAAACCTTCACGGCATCGCGGTCCGTCCCCGGCACCCAGTAGTAGTTGCCGCCGAAGGCCGCGTAACCATACTGGTCGGTTTCCCGTTCATGGACCAGATAGGGCGACGGAAGATGGGCGGGCAGCTTCACCAGAAACTGCTGCTCATGCTCGAAGGCTTTGGCCGGAATCAGCCGCGACTTGGCCACAGGCCGATGTTCGATGCGGATGGTCGCCCACTGGAAGGCTTGCTGGTTCATATCTTCCAGGCTTTCAAAATGGCGGCCCGGCAAAAAGTTCGTTTCCACGGTCCAAAAGCTGCGTTCCTCGCCGGCTTTGCGGTTGGCGTGATTCTTTTCATGACAAACGAAGCGGAATCCATACTGCCTGCCGAAGGCTTCCATCTCGGGCACGATCACCGCATCCTTGCCCGTCCCTCTCAGACGCGCCAGATTCGTGTTGTCGATAATGCAGACAGGCGCGGCGTACCCCCAAAACTTCAAAGCCTCATCGAAGAAGCACTTCATCCGGAAACGGTTGAACATGCGATAAAACCTCAAGTACCGCCGCTTCGAGTAGCGTAAGTACAACAGACTGGCAATCACGTTGGCCCGTTCCTCGCCAAGCCTCACGGAATAGGGCGAAGTATCGTGCTGCATCTCGGCACCCGGAGAATCCGGAACCCGGTCGCACCGCGCCTCGCGGCTTCGGCTGATGCCCAACTCGCGTAGCAAGCGCGTCAATGTGGAGTACTGGATCGAAAGGTGTTCCTCTTCCACCAGTTTCTCGTGCACGCGCTGAGCGAATCCGTCACATTCCTGGTAAAGCCGCTTCAACAGGTCCGCATCAATCTCGATCTTGTCGGAGCGCGTGTGTAGCGGCATCTCGCCTTGTTGGCCGATGATCACTCGAACCGTGTTCGGGCTCATTCGGAGCTGGCGGGCGATCTGGTTGCGGCCGATCCCCTCCTGGTGCAGCAGGAATACCGCCTTGCGCTTGTCCGCATCGATCATGGAGTTTCCTCATCACTTCCAAAAACACTCGCGACTGACTCAAGATTCCGGCCGTCAATAGATGCGCCTGCGCCAAAAACGCCCGGGTCTTCAAGCGCCGGTCTTCGCTCTTGCCCATGACGCGCTGCATGTACTTGTGCGTGATCTCCAGGTCCTTCAGCAGCACC
>JBOHXL010000006.1:0-7277 GCA_050736975.1 Chthoniobacterales bacterium
TGCATGGATTTCATGTCGATCATTTCGGGAGCGCGTTTTGGGGCGCGATCCTGATCAGCATTGTGAGCTGGCTTTTAAGCGCCTTCTTCCGCGGAAGTGACGGTCGCGTCTATCCGTTGACCCATCACACGAGAATACGGCGCGTGAAAGGACGCGTCGTCAGCAGCAGTAAGCCGGGCGAATCATGACCTATTGCCTCGGGATGCTCTGCCGCAAGGGCGCCGTTTTTCTTTCCGATTCGCGTACCAGCGCCGGGATGGACAACATCACAGTGCGCTCCAAGATGCGGGTCTACGAAAAGCCGGGTGATCGGGTGATCTGCATCATGAGTTCGGGCAATCTCTCGCTCACTCAGGCGACCCTGGCCTTGATCGATGACGATTTGCATCTCCACGAAAGCCACCCGGCGCGGAAACATTTGCTGAATCGCGAGACACTTTACGAAACCGTCCGCTACGTCGGCTCAAAGGTGCGGGAGGTGGAGGAACGCGATCGCGCTGCGCTCGAAGCCGACGGGTTCGATTTCAACATTAATCTGATTGTTGGTGGCCAGATCGCAGGGCTCGCACCGGAGGTCCACTCGATTTATCCGCAGGGAAACAGTATTCATGCGAGCAAGGATTGTCCCTTTCTGCAGATCGGCGAATCGAAATACGGCAAGCCGATCCTCGACCGTGGGTTTAGCTACGAAAGCACGCTGATGGACGCGCTGAAGTTCGCCATCATCTCGATGGACGCGACGATGAAGAGCAACGTCGCGGTCGGCCCGCCGATCGACATCCTCTGTTACAAGACGGATTCGTTGCAGGTGAAAATGCGCACTCGTCTGGAGCAGAACGATCCCTACCTGCAGGAGATCAGCCGCAAGTGGCAGGACGGGATCGTGCGGCTCGTTAGGCAAATGCCGGTGGCGGATTTCAGCAAGACCGCACTCGGCTTTGCCCCGGCGGCGGTCGCCTGAGCAACGGGCGTCGCTCCTCGGGATCACCTTTCCTTTCGCGCCCGCGGGGTTAGAAACCGCCTCTGCCCCCGGGTAGAAGCGATAACCAGGTGGACGAAATTCCCGGACTGATCCGGCTGCTGTTCGGGTTGTCTAACGTCAGGGCGATTTCTGCGGGAGGACGGTGCGCGGCCCACTTCGGGAAGTCAGGAGGGGCTGGTCTGGTTCCTGCTTTTACCTCATCGCAGTCGAAACAGCCTTGCCTTAATCACTATGTCCAAATCCAGCAAACTACTTATCCGTGCGCTCACTGTTCTCCTGGCTTTCGCGTCGGCATCCTTCGCTCAAGACGCTGGGACAAGCGCCCCAGAATCTGCGAAAACGACGACCGCAGCCAACTCTTTGCCAAGCAGCACCCTATCCCAGCCCAATACCGAACCCGCGCCAATGACTCTGGTGCAGGCATCCGCGACGACGACTCGTGCCCCCGCTGACGTCCAATCCATCACGACAGTGGCCGCCGCCCAAAACTCGGTGCCCTCGAAAGCCCCGCCGACCGGTGCGCCGCCGACTACGCCCGCAATGAACCCGGAAACCGAAAACGGCGGCGTTGGCGTACGTGAATTCCAAGGTGACGACGTTGGCCAGGTCCTGCGCCTCCTCGCACGGCAGGCGAAGATCAACATGGTGGTGAGCGACGCGGTTACCGGCACCGTCACCATGCGATTGGAAGATGTCACCGCCCTGCAGGCGATCGCGATCATCGTCAAGGCCAAGGGGCTCTTCATGGATAAGATCGACAACGTTTATTATATCAAGACTGCCGTCGAGCGCACGGCGGAGCCGACCGAAAGCGACAGCTATCAATTCAGCTACGCGCGCGCGAAGGATGTGGCACCGCTGCTCGCTTCGCAGCTTGCCAGCAAAGACGCGCCGCAAGTGGATGAGCGGACGAACACCATCTTCTTCCGCGAGACTCGCAGCAACATCGACAACATCCGCAAGATGCTGGTGCAAATCGACAAGCCCACCAAGCAGGTCATGATCGAAGCGCGCCTCGTCGAGGTCAATGCGAATCCGAAGCAGAGCTACGGGATTAACTGGGCCGGGGTGGTCGGGAGCTCGACTGCTCCGCAGACGGTGAAATACGGCGCTGTGGGCACAACAACTCAATCAACGACGATCGACCCAACCGGGATACCGACGACAGACCTCGCCAAGACGGCCCACAGTTGGTTTGGCAATCTGATTCCGCAACAATTTGCGATTCTCTCCGTCCCACAAATGTCTCTTACTCTGCGCGCTTTGAACGAGGATTCCGATGCCGAGTTCCTGGCTAACCCACGAGTCGTGACGGCCGATAACCAGCAGGCCAAAATCGAAATCATTCGCAACCAGCCGGTCCCGCAACTCAACTTCAACGAACAAACCGCGACGGCCGTGTTCGGTGGGTTTCAGGACAAGAAATTCGGCAACACTCTCGTCGTTAGGCCATCGGTCAACAAGGACGATTTCATCACCCTGATGGTGAAGCCAGAGATCAGTAACAAGGTGGCCGATGCAACCTTTGTTTTCGCGGGCGCGACAGTGGCGAGCCCCATCATCGACACCCGCAGCCTGGATTCGAATGTTCTGATCAAAAGCGGCGATACCCTCGCGATCGGTGGCTTGCTCCAGGATGAATCGACTAAGGGCGCGACGAAGCTGCCGATCCTGGGCGACGTTCCGATCTTGGGCTACCTCTTTCAGGAGCATCTCAATGCCCGTACCAAGCGCAATCTGCTGGTCTTCGTCACTCCGACCATTCTTGAACAACGCTACGGCACTGGCCTCGAAGACCAGGTCTCGGGCCTGCACAACAGCGGGGAGGAATACGCCGACCCGAATGGCTGGCGGAACAACGCGAAGGGTGCAGTGCGTCTCGTCCCAACCTCGGATCGCCAGCTCGCAAGTGATTATCCGAAACCGGGCGTGGCGCCGCCGCCGAACAAGGTGCGCTTCATGACCACCGCCAGCGAGCGCGATAATTAGAATCAAGTTTGTTGTGGGTTGGAGGGGGCGTACCTTGTTGTCGGGTTCGCCCTCTTTGTCTTTCCCCGGGGCGCTTTTAGTTGCGCGGCGGCCCGGCGCTGTGCATCATTAGCCGCCAAACTTTACCCGCAGAGAACGCAGATTCTTGCATGAAACTCTCGCTCATCCCACCAACGCTCCGGTCAGTCGCTGAGAAAATCGAGCGCGATGAGCGAATTAGCGACGCAGACGCGCTCACTCTTTTTCGCTCGAAGGAATTAAACGCCCTCGGAATCATCGCCAGTGCCGTGCGCGAGCGCAAGAACGGCAGCGTCGCCACCTACATCCTCAATCGTTACATCAACTACTCCAATATCTGTGTCCTCTCTTGCCAGTTCTGCGCTTTCGCGGCGAAGAAGCGCGACTCGCATGCTTTCGAGAACTCGATCGAGGAAATCCTCGCCGCCGTCCAGGAAGCCCTCGCGACCGGCATCACCGAAGTGCACATGGTCGGGGGACTGCATCCCTCGTTAGGCAAGGAGTGGTATCTCGATCTCCTTCGGCGGTTACGGGCCCTTGATTCCCAGCTCCAAATCAAGGCTTTCACCGCGATTGAGATTCGCCATCTGGCGCGCCGGATTTTCAAAACCTCGATCCTGGAAACATTGGGCATCCTGCGCGAGGCGGGTCTTAACTCGCTCACCGGCGGCGGGGCCGAGATCTTTGACCCCGGTGTGCGCGACGAGTTGTGCCGCGGCAAGGAGACGGCCGCGGAATGGCTCGACGTTCACCGCACCTGGCACCGCATGGGTGGTCGCAGCACCTGCACGATGCTTTACGGTCACATCGAAACCAACGAGCAGCGGGTCGATCATCTGCGCCAACTCCGCGAGTTGCAGGATGAAACCCACGGTTTCACCGGTTTCATTCCCTTTGCCTTTGAGCCGGAGACGACCATCCTCGCGCACGTCCCGCGCGCGACCGCTTTTGAGCAGCTGCGCAATCTCGCCGTCAGCCGGATTTATCTCGATAACATCGATCATATCACCGCCTACTGGGTGAGCCTCGGCCTGCCCCTCTCGCAGGTCGCGCTTGCCTACGGCGTTGATGATCTGCACGGCACGATCATGCGGGAAAAAATCTTCCACATGGCCGGCGCGAAAACGCCCGAGGAACAGACGGTCGAGGCCTTGCGGCATGTCATCCGCGAAGCTGGCCGCGTGCCGGTGCAGCGCGACAGTTACTATAACCATCTTACGCCCGCCGGC
Organism: Chthoniobacterales bacterium; assembly: GCA_050736975.1. Classification (GTDB taxonomy): domain Bacteria; phylum Verrucomicrobiota; class Verrucomicrobiia; order Chthoniobacterales; family UBA10450; genus Palsa-1392. The sequence continues at coordinate 4,219 of JBOHXL010000006.1, forward strand.
GTGACCGCGCCGCGGCCGTCAGCGGTCGATCTTGTCTGCGCCTAACGATCTCCCGCCCGTCCGCCTGGGTTGCGTCCAGTATCTCAACGCGCGTCCGCTGATTCACGGTTGGCACGGCGATGTCATCTTCGATCATCCATCCGTACTCTGCCGGCAGTTGGCTGCGGGCCAGCTCGACGCAGCCCTCGTTTCGAGCTTCGAGTATTTGCGCAATCCGGTTTACTTCGCTGTCGACGAAGTCGCGATCGCATCCTCCGGTCCCGTTTACAGCGTAATCCTCGTGCACCGCGGCGAAATCGAAGCGCTGCGCGAGATTGTCCTCGATCCCGCTTCCACGACCTCGGCCCATCTGCTTCGCTGTCTGTTGTCCGAGCGGAATGTGACTGCGCAATTCGTCTCGCACGGGGAAATTAACCCCGTTCGTGGCCGACTCTTGATTGGCGACCAGGCGATTCGATTTCGGAAGGAAACCGAAGAGCGATATCGCTTCCTGGACCTGGGTGAGGAATGGAACCGGCAGACCGCGTTGCCCTTTGTCTACGCGCTCTGGCTGATTCATCCCTCTTGCGAGGGAAAGGAGAAAATTGCCGCCGCTCTCCGCTCGCTAGGCAATAACAACCGTGCCAGGCTCGACGAGGTGATTGCGGCCCAGCCGGAAGCCAAGCGCGCCTTCTGCGAATTTTACTTCCGTGAATGCCTGCGTTTCACGTTTGCTGAGGAGGAGAAGAAGGGCTTCCGAAAATTTGCTGAGTTATGCGCCAGGCAAAAATTGCTGCCGCTCATTCCACCACCGCCGCCGCTCATCTAGCTGGCGCCAGCCCGCCGCGCGATCGCATCCCGCAATGAAACGCGCGCGACGCTGGATCATTGCGCCTAACGACGGCGCCGCACCGATCTTTTCCGATGGCGTCTGTAGCTCGCCCTGCGTTGCACGGCTTCTGCAGCGCAGGGGATTGCTGACCGATCAGGACGCGACCGATTTTCTCCGACCGCGTTTGCGCAATCTGAGTGATCCATTCCTGCTCCCCCACATGCAGGCCGCGGTCGACCGGGTTCTGCGCGCCATCGACCAGGGCGAGCGCGTCACGCTCTACGGCGACTACGATGTTGACGGCGTCACCTCTCTCGCGCTCCTGCATGAAATGCTCTCTGCTTACGGCGCTGCGTCGGCTCTTTTTCTCCCTTCGCGAATGGAGGAGGGCTACGGTCTCAGCCGCGAAGGCGTCGATCGCTGCTGGCAAACCCATCACCCGCAACTGCTCATCGCGGTCGATTGCGGGACTTCATCATGTGCCGAGGTCGCTGAGATTCGCGGACGCGGCGCCGATGTCATTGTGCTCGATCATCACGAGCCAAAAGGTGCGCTGCCGGATTGTATTGCGGTCGTCAACCCGAAAGCGGCTGGTTCTCCATTCGGCTATCTCTGCAGCGTCGGGATCGTTTTCAAGCTCTGCCACGCTCTGCTCAAGACGCGACCGCTGCCGAAATTTGATCTGCGTCGACGCCTCGACCTGGTTGCGCTCGGCACCGTGGCGGACATCGTGCCGCTGAAGGCGGAGAATCGCATTCTCGTTCATCACGGTGCGCGCGAGCTAGCCTGCCGCCGATTGTTAGGCCTGAGCCAGCTTATGGATGTCGCGGCCGTCCGGCCGCCGATCGTTGCCGAACACATCGGCTTCCGGCTCGGCCCGCGGTTGAATGCCGCCGGTCGCCTCACGACAGCAGAAAAGGCCCTCCACCTTCTTCTTACAACGGATTCCGGCGAAGCCGCCGTTCTCGCGAGCGAGCTGGACGCGCAAAACCGGGACCGACAAAATGTCGAACGCCAGATTTGCGCAGCCGCGGAAGAGCAAATCGCCGCGAAAAATCTTTCCGATACACGCGCGATTGTGCTTGGTCAGCGTGGTTGGCACCCAGGAGTGCTCGGCATTGTCGCCTCGCGCCTCGCAAAGAATCATCATCGTCCGACGATCATTGTTGGCTTTGACGAGCAAGGTCTTGGAAAAGGGAGCGGGCGCAGCATTCCCGGTTTGTCACTGGTCGCGGCGCTTGGCCGTTGCGGCGATCGTCTCGAAACATTTGGCGGACACGAGATGGCGGCCGGCCTGACTATTCGGGAGGAAAACCTTTCCGCGTTCGCCATCGCTTTCGAGGAGAGCTGTCTGGTCCTGCTTGGGGACGATCCTCTCGAGCCGTGCCTCTACCTGGATGACGAACTAACCTTGCGCGAACTCACGTGGGAGCTGCTGCGATGGCATGAATTGCTCCAGCCCTTTGGCCAGGGCAACCCGCAGCCGCTTTTCCTCGCCCGCGGAGTCGAGCCGGCCGGGTCGCCCGTGATCTTGAAGGAAAAGCACCTGCTCCTCCGCTTACGACAAAATGGTCGCTCACAGCGCGCAATCTTTTTCGGGGGCGCTGACGAACCGCTGCCCGAGCCTCCCTGGGACATTGCCTTTCGCATCAGCGCTGACGAATACGAAGGCGAGATTCGCCTGCAACTGCAGGTAGAAGCTCTGCGCGCCACGGGCGCAATCTGAGACAAGCGGTGCGATGTCCGATTCACCGTCTAGCCCTCGGGAAATGCAGCAGACCAGTATTTCGTTAGGCAAGATCGGACGGATGATCGAGTTGGTATCGCATACGCGCCGCTCGTCGACCACACGTCCAGACGCATCTAGAGTCGGATTGGAATGGCGTGGCAAGCCGATACTTCGTTAAGCGAGATCGAGTGGATTCCCCGTCCGCGGTTGACGCAGTTGCGTCGCCTTGAAATCGAGACGGTCGGCAATCTGCTGACGCATTATCCGCGACGACACGAAGACCGGCGCGAATTCGCCAGTTTCCCAAGGCAGGAAAGCGATCAGCCGGTTTGCCTCTGCGGCGAAGTGATGAAAACGCGGCTTCTCCGCTTTGGACGCGGGAAGAAGATCTTTGAGGCAATCTTGCAGGAGGACGGGGCCCATGCCCTTAGCCAGCCGCTGACCCTGCGCTGGTTCAACCTGCATGATGTGCAGAAGATGATTCTGACCGGGCAACGCCTGGTCGTTTTTGGCAAACCT
>JBOHXL010000007.1:0-39679 GCA_050736975.1 Chthoniobacterales bacterium
GATCATCGGTCGCGCTGTCATCGTGCATGAAAAAGCCGACGATCTGAAGTCGCAACCGGTTGGCAATGCGGGCGCCCGCGTCGCCTGCGGCGTGATTGGCATCGCCAAACCCTGACGGCCTGAGGCCACCGGAAGCCTCAGGGAAAAAAATCAAGCGAGGCCCGCTACCCGCGGGCGAACCGGACCCGAATGAGCGTGCTTCTGGCCAGCCGTGCGCTACAATGGCCGCCGGTTTTTCCCGTCGTGCACACACTTCCTCGATCGAACTTGCGAGCGGCCCTGATTCTCCTCGGCGTTTTGAGCGTCGCGGGCGCGGCGGGGGCGGTCGCGCCTAACGAATCGCGTGGCGTCCGGCTTGTTCTGGGCGCGGGAGTCGTTTCGCCCTCGAGTACCTTTGAACTGCGCTTCGACCAGGCGATGGTTCTGCCCCAGAGCGTCGGCTTCATCGCGAAAAATTCGCCGCTTGTGATCACGCCGGCGTTGCCCGGCTCCTTCGTCTGGTTGAGCCAGCGAAGCGGCGTCTTTACGCCGAGCGCCCCGCTCGCCCTCGCGACCACTTATCAACTTCGCCTCGCCACACGCCTAACGACCGCCGACGGCAAACCATCCGACGCCAGACTCGAGGCGCAGGTGCAGACGCCCCCCATGTCGGTCACGGATGTTTCGCCGTCGAGTTTTCGGGAGAAGGATGCGCCTTCGAGCCCAAAAATCGTCGCGCAGTTCAACGTCCGGGTAAAATCGGAAGCCCTGGCGTCCTTTGTCGAGTTCCGGGATGCCGCCGGCCACTCGATCGGCGGGCTGACCTCGCCGGCGACGGCGCAGGATGGTGACTTCGAGGGACCGGCCAATACGCAAAAGGCCTGGCGCGATCGCTTCAAGACGTCGCCTAACGACTCTTCGAAGAATGATTCGGCCGATGACGAGAAGGAGCCGGTGCCGAATCGCGTCGTTATCCGATCTGCCGCGCCGCTCTCTCCGGGCGCCGTTTGGCGCTGCATCCTGAAGAAAGGGCTCCCGGCCGGGGATGGTCCGGAGAAATTGCCGTCCGATTTCGAAATCAAGATCGGCAAGGTACTCGCTTTCGCAGTCGAGAGCGTCGAGGCCCACAACACCCTCGAGGGCGGAAAGCGGATCCGCGTCGGGTTCACGAAGAGCCTTTCGCCCCTGCTGAAAGAGGCGGAGGCGCCGCAGTGGGTTTCCGTCGCGCCCGCACCCGCCAACCTGCATTTCGATCTGGGCGATTCATCGATTGCAGTGCACGGCGATTTCCAACTCGACCAGCAATACACCGTGACAGTGAACCCGGGCCTGCCGGCCGAGGAGCCGTTCACACTCGCGCAGAAGTTCACGAAGAAGGCGAGTTTCGTCCCGCTTCCGCCCCGCCTCTATTTTCCCGCCCTAACGACGACACAATTAAGCGGGGGACGGCGCACCTTCGAATTGGAGTCGATCAACCTGCCGGCCGCCTCGGTGCGGGCGCGCTCGCTCGATCGCGCTTCGGTTGTCTTCGCCCTGGCCGGTTACAAGAGCGGTTATGCGAGGAAGTCGAATGCGAGCTCGAGCGATCTCGAGCCCTATCGCGGTCTGCCGTTCGAGCTCGTCCCCGGCAAAACCATTTTTGAGGAAACGGTGGAAACCGCTGCACCGCGCGACCAGGCGCGCACCGTCTCGCTCTCCTGGGATCACATTCTCGGCGGCCGCCGGACGGGTGTCGTTTTTCTTTCTGCCGAAGGGTCAATCAGCGAATCCGGCGAGGAGGCGAAGACGGTCGGCACCCAGGCGATTGTGCAACTGACCGATATCGGCCTTGTCTGGAAATTCAACGGCGCCGACGCCTGGATCTACGCCTTTTCGGAGGAGACCGGGCTACCGCTGGCGAATGTGACAATGCGTCTTCTGACGAACGACAATGAAACTCTCCTGTCCACGAAGACGAGCGACGCCGGGCTCGCCCATTTCCACCGCGACGCTCGCAGCCAATGGTTGATGGCGGAGAATGGCGACGATTTTCACGTCCTCGAGTTTGGTCCACATCCGGTCAGCAACGTGCCGCTTTACGCTTTCAAGATTCCCTATGGATATTGGGAGCCGCGCAATCTTGAGCCGGTCTTTCTATTTTCTGATCGTCCGCTTTATCAGCCGGGAGAATCCATCCACCTCAAGGGTATCGTGCGCAGTTGCACTGACACTGGGCTGGCGCTGCCGAGACCGCTCTCGTTCCAGCTCCGTCTGAACGATCCGGACGACCAGAAGATCTGGGAAAAGCAGGTCGCGCTTTCGCCGCAGGGCACGTTTGCGGAAGACATCGCGTTGCCGAACGGCCGGCTCGGGAGCTACACCGCGCTGGCCGATTTCGGACACAACACCACCCGCGCTCTGAGTGTCGAGGTGCAGGAGTACAAGCCGGCGCCGTTTGAGATCGCGCTCATGGCAAAAGATTCCTACTCCGCCGATGAGGTCGTTAGGGCAAATGTCACCGCCAATTACTACCACGGGAAACCGCTCGCCAACGCGCTCCTCCGCTGGTCGCTCTCGGGAAGCGACGCCGGCTTTCACCCGCCGGGATTCGATCAATTTGTCTTCGGACCGCAGGCCGACAACGGCGACGAAGAACAGGAGGAAGCCACGACGAAATTCGCGGCCCAGGGCGAGTTGCATCTGGCGGACGACGGCACGGCCAATATCGCGCCTGAAGTTTCGACCAACCCCGCCCAACCGCAGCCGCGACAGTGCAACCTGCTGGTCGAAATCACCGATCTCGGTCAGGCGACAATCTCCGAGCGACGCTCGTTCCTCAGGCAAAGCTCCGATTTTTATCTTGGGCTCCAGCGGCCGGATGATGTTCTGGTCGCGGGACATCCGTTGCCAATCAAGCTCGTCGCGGTGCAGCCCGATGGAAAACCGCGCGCGCCCCAGGTCAATGCCCGGGTCGTAATCGAGAAGCGTAACTTTCACACCGTGCGCGAGCAGGGTGCGGGCGGGGCTCTCAACTATCACACCGAGACCCGATTCGCTCCGGTCTTCGACGATTCGGTCGCTGCGCTGCCTTTGCAGAAATCCGGTGAGCGCTGGGCAGTGGCGCCGGCCGGCGCGGCCGAGTTTACGCCTAACGAAGTTGGCAGTTATCGTTTGCGCGCCCTGGCAAAGGACGAAGCCGGCCATCCGGTCGAGACCAGTTTCGATTTTTCCGTCGCTGCGACGGAACCGCAGAAGACCGATTGGGATTATCGCAACGAAGCGCAGGTCGATCTCGTCCCCGACAAAGCCTCTTATGCCCCGGGCCAGACGGCGAACATCCTGGTGAAGACGCCGATCAACGGCACCGCCCTCGTGACGATCGAGCAGGATCGGGTGCGCCGGGCGTTTCTTACCAGACTGGAGGGCAACGCGCCGGTCGTCCGTGTCCCAATCGAAAAGACGGATGCGCCTGACGTTTTCGTCTCGGTCCTCGCCTTGCGCGGCCGAGCACAAAGCCCGCGTCGAATCAAGACGCCGGAGTACCGCGTCGGTTACGCGCAGCTCAATGTCGTCAGGGCGGAGACCCGGCTGGCGGTTTCCATCGAGTCGGGCGATCCAGCCTACCGACCGGGCGCGGAAGTGACGACGACAGTGATGGTGAAAAACTCCGGTGGTCGTCCGGTCGCAAGCGCCGACGTCGCGCTCTACGCCGTCGACGAAGGTGTGCTGGCCCTGATGGGTTACAAAACGCCAGACCCCTGCGCTTTCTTCTACGACACGCAGCCGCTCCGCGTACAGACCGGTCTCTCGTTACCGAATCTTTTTCCCGAAGACGCAACGGCACTGACTTTTTCCAACAAAGGTTACCTCGTCGGTGGCGGCGGCGAGGAGTCCGCGCCCAGCGCCTTGCGAAAGAATTTTCTCGGGACCGCTTTCTGGAAAGCCGACCTGCGCACCGGAGCGGACGGCCGCGCCGCCGCTCAGTTCACTGCACCCGACAATCTCACTCGCTTTCGTTTGATGGCGGTCGTGAATGCGGGCGCCGATCGCTTCGGCAGCGGCGAGTCTAATTTTGAAGTCAACAAGCCGCTCATGTTCGAGCCGGCGCTCCCGAATTTCGCCACGGTCGGCGACAAACTGATCGCGCGCGCCATCCTGCATAATCGCTCAGCTGCGAGCGGCGAAGCGGAAGTGACGTTGCAACTGGACGACAAGACAAGAGAGCAAACACCACTCGTCAGGCGCCTGACGCTGCCGGCCGGCGCTTCCCGGGCGATTGATTTCCCGGTGGGATTCCAAAACGCCGGGAACGCCCATTGGATCTGGACGGCGCGCCTCAAGATCAAGCCAGCGCCGATCGCCGATGCAGTCGAAAGCAACCTGCCGGTCGGTTTGGCCGCGCCGCTCCTGCAGGAAATCCTGACGGGCCGGACGCAGGCCGCGGAGAGCGACCTGCTCGCTTCGGCCAACCCGCAATTTCTCGAAGGGACCGGTCGCCTGGAGGTGAGCGTAGCTAACACCCGTCTTCTTGGTCTGGTCGAACCGGTCGCCTACCTGCTGCATTATCCCTACGGCTGCGCCGAGCAGACGATCTCGAACATGCTCCCGTGGATCGTGGCGCCGCAATTGCGCACGGTGGTGCCGGAGCTGGATGTGCCTAACGACAAGGCAGCGCGCGCCATCACGCTCGGGATTAATCGCCTGCTTGAAATGCAGACGGAAGACGGCGGGATTGGTTTCTGGCCGCACGATCGCGAACCCAGCCTGTGGGCCAGCGCCTACGGCGGCGTCGCGCTCGCGCTCGCGCAACGCAGTGGCTGGCCCGTTCCCGCCTCCACCCTGACGCGCCTGGCCGATTACCTGAGCAACGCCTTGCGCGACTCCGGCGAATTGCAGGACAATTTCGAACTCTCCGACCGCTGCCTGGCGCTCTATGCGCTCGCGCTCGCCGGCCGGCCGGAGAATTCCTATCACGAAATTTTCTTTAACAAGCGGGCGCGTCTTTCCGCGGAGAGCCGGGCTCTTCTCGCGCTCGCGATCCTCGAAAGTCACGGACCCGCAGCGATGGTCGAGGAACTGATCAATCCGCAGTCACCGATGGAGCCGCAGGGCGAGGTTTATTTTGGCAGCGCGGAACGCGAATTGGCCGTGCGCCTTCTGGCCTGGTCGCAATTTCGTCCCGCCGACCCGGAAGTCGACACGCTCGTCGCGGAGCTCTTGCGCGGGCAGCACAATGGCCGCTGGGAAAATACGCAGAGCAACGCCTGGGCGCTGCTCGGCCTGACGAAATACGCAACCCAGGTCGAGACCGGCGAAAGGAATGCGAGCGGGTCGGTTGATTACAACGGTGATCGTCACCCATTCCAGCTCGATGAACGAAAGCGGGCTTTCGCGGAGGAGCAGCCGATTGCCAGGGCCGCGCCCGGCGCGTCGCCAGTGCCGCTTACGCTGACCAATCCGCAGGCCCGTCTGCTTTTCACGCAGGTGAAAATGGAAGCGCGGCCACCGGTCGGCCTGCAACCGCGTCAGGATCGTGGCTTCCTCCTCCAGCGTAGGTATCAAAAGGTCATGAACGACGGATCGCTTGCCGCAGCCGACTCGTTAGGCGTAGGTGATCGTGTTCTGGTCACGCTTCAGATCGAAGTCCGGCAGCCGGCGCATTTCGTCGCGATCGATGATGCGCTCCCGGCAATCTTCGAAGCGGTCAATCCGGAATTCAAAACTCAGGCGCTACGCGGCCTGAGCGATGTCGGCGAGGATTGGATCAGCGATTATCGCGAGTTGCGCCGCGACCGCGCGCTTTTCTTCTGCAATCATCTCGCGCCTGGGTCCTATACCCTCCACTACCTGGCACGGGTGCGGGCCGCGGGCGATGTCACGGCGCCGCCGGCCAGGATCGAGGAGATGTATCATCCCGATCGTTTTGGTCTGAGCGAAGCCGTCAGGATCAGGAGCAAGGCGTTGGAATGAGCGCGCCGCGGAGCTGGCGCGGGATCGCAAGCGCGGCGCTCGTTTTCCTGGCGATTGGCTTGACGATTCCGCAGGCGCTGCGCTTCGTCCGGTTGCCAGCGAACCTCAGAGAGCCGCCTTCGAGCGGTATCCGGTTCACCGATCGCAACGGCATTCTCCTGCGCGAGTCGCTCCTCGATGGCAACCGCTTCACCACACTGATCTCGATCGACAAACTGCCGCCCAGCCTTCTCGCCGCGACAATTTGCGCCGAAGACAAACGCTTCTGGTCGCACCATGGCATCGATCCTCTGGCGATCGCCCGCGCCGCCGGCGACGCCATCTGGCAACGGCGAATCGTTTCCGGCGCGAGCACGATTTCACAGCAACTGATCAAAATCGCCCAGGGTCATCGTCGCACGCTGGGCACAAAAATCGTCGAAGCCGCGCAGGCGCTGCGCCTCGAGCAAACCTGGACGAAGCGACAAATCCTCGAGGCCTACCTGGATCGGGTCGATTACGGCAACTCTTGTATCGGGGTGGTTTCCGCCGCGCACTATTACTTTGGAAAACCGCCTAACGACCTGAGCCTGGCCGAGTGCGCCTTTCTCGCTGGTTTGCCCCAGGCGCCGTCACGGCTGAACCCGCGCCGCCATCTGGAGCGCGCCTTGCATCGAGAGCGCCAGGTGCTCGAGCGAATGCGGCAAGAAGGTCTTCTGAGCAAAGCCCAATGGGACCGCGCCTCCTCTGAGTCGATTCATCTCGCGCTGCGGCCGGCAAACTTCGATGCGCCGCATTTTGTCGATCTCGTCAGGCAAGAACGCTCGCTGCGCGCGGGCACGGAAGCGAAGACCACGCTCGATCTCCCGTTAACGAACTTCTGTGCGCGCGCCCTCCGGCATCACCTCGAAAAGCTGCGCGATCAGCACGTCGAAAACGGCGCCGTGGTTGTGATCGAAAACCGGACCGGGAACGTCCTCGCGCTCGTCGGCTCGGAAGACTACTTCGGGCCGGTGGCTGGGCAGGTGGACGGCGCCTGGGCCGCGCGCTCGGCGGGCTCGGCCCTGAAGCCGTTCACGTATCTGCTCGCGTTCGAGAGTGGCGCCACCCCAGCCAGCGTGGTGGCCGATGTGCCCGTGGCTTTCGCCACATCAACCGGGATTTATCGGCCGGAAAACTACAACCACTTTTGTTATGGTCCGGTGCGACTGCGCGTCGCGCTCGCGAACTCGCTCAACATTCCCGCGGTCAAAGTGCTGGCGTCGGTCGGTGGCGCGGCATCCTTGCAAACGCTGTTGCGCAACTGCGGAATTACCACCCTTGATCGCCCGGCCGCCACCTACGGACTTGGCCTGACAATCGGAAACGCCAGTGTGCGCCTGCTCGAACTGGTAGACGCCTATGCCACGCTCGCCCGTCTCGGCGAGTACCAGCCCTACCGCCTTTTGCAGAACGAACCCTCGCAGCCACGCCGGCGGATTGGAGATGCCGGGGCCTGTTACCTTCTCGCCGACATCTTGAACGATAACGCGGCCCGCTCCTTGACCTTTGGCTCCGATTCGTGGTTGCGCTTCGATTTTCCGGTCGCGGTCAAGACCGGCACCAGCACCAGTTTCCGCGACAACTGGGCGATTGCGTTCACTCCGGAATTTACGGCCGGCGTCTGGGTCGGAAATTTCGATGGCAGCGCGATGCGCAACGTTTCGGGAGTGAGCGGCGCCGCGCCCATCCTGCATGAGGTTATCGATCATCTCCATCGGGAATTTGGGACTTCCTGGTACCCGCAGCCTGAGGAAGTGGTCGAACGATCCGTTATTCCATTGACCGGCAAACTCGCCGCCGGACCGAGACCGGGACTCGTGCGGGAAAAATTTCTCGCGAGCAGGCTTCCTGCGCCAGAATCGCCGGATGATTACGACAGCGCCGGCCGCGTAAAACTCGGCCCTGAATATCGCGAGTGGCTCGCCAGTTCGCAGAATGAGTTGTCGAACCAGATCGCGCCCGGCGATCAGAAGGTTGAGGCGTTGCGCCTTGTCTCGCCACTGCCGGGCTCGATCTATTACCTCGATCCCGACCTGCCGGAGAGCGATCGGCTCCCGCTCAAGAGCACTGGGTCCGGCCCGCTCGTCTGGGAAAGTGCGACTTTGCGCTGCGCGGTCGCGACCGATGGCCCTTTCGCGCGGCTGACGGAAGGGCGACACGTGATCATGCTTCGCAATCCCGCCACCGGCGCGCACGCCGAGACCTGGATCGTGGTGAAGGCGCTCTAGACCATTGGCTTCTGCCGATCAGAAATGCGAACTTTGTTACCGTGCTTGAATTGTTAACCCTGCAGAAAATTCGCGAGGCAGTCGCGCAAGGACCACTCGAAGCGCGCGTCCACGTCCAGCTGGAGTCGGTCGCGGCGAAGCTCACTCGTGAACAGAAACCGTATTGCGAACTTCTCCTGGCCGATGCCGGCGATCGCATGACGCTTCGCGTTTGGAGCGACAGTCCGAATTACAAATCGTGTGACGCGATGCGGAGCGGCGATTTCGTCGAGATCACGGGCGAGTTTTACCAGCACCAACAATACGGGCTCGACGTCCGCCGCTGGAAAGTGCGCCCGCTCACGGCCGAGGAACAAACCCGCCTCTTGCAGGGACCACCCGATCTGCGCGCCAAACAAGCGGCCGACTGGGATTATATCGTCGCGACCACGGCCGCGATCCGCGATCCGAGACTCTACGCACTCTGCGCCGAATTCATCGCGCAACACGGCGCACGCTTTCGCAACACCGCCGGGGCACGCACCTATCATCACGCCCGGCGCGGCGGCTTGGTCGAGCACACTGCCCAGATGATGCGCGTTGCGACCCAGATCGCGTCGCTCTATCCAAACTTGAATCTCGACCTGCTGGTTGCCGGCATTCTCTTTCACGATGCCGGCAAGCTTTGGGAAAATTATTTGCCCGAGACCGGATTCAGCATGCCATTCGACGAACTGGGCGAAATGGTCGGCCACATCGGGATCGGTCTCGAGGTGGTCAATTCGCTTTGGCAAAAAATCAAAGCCGATCAGCGCGCAGCAGAATGGCAAAAACTCTCGCCGTCGACGGAGGATTGCCGGCTGCATTTGCTGCACTTGATCGCGTCCCACCACGGCGAGCCGCAATTCGGTTCACCCATCTATCCGAAAACTCCGGAAGCGTTTGCGCTTAATTACATCGACAATCTCGACGCACGTCTCGAGATGATCTTTGCTGGTTATCCGGTGGCGAAGCCGCTCGCCACTCGCATCTTTGAACGGGTCCGGCCGCTGCCCGGAAACCTGGTCAAGCCGCTGGAGAAATTCTCGGACGACGCCCGCCCCTTGTAGCCGCTTTGTTCTGCGAATTCAAATCAACTCTCGCGCTTCGCGGAGCGAAGCGTCTACAACCGCCGCCGAACTTCGGCCAAATATTCTTCGTCGATTTCGAAGCCGATGAAATTCGTTAGGCCAAGGCGCTGGGCGGCGACGGCGGAATTTCCAATCCCGAGAAACGGATCGAGCATTCGTCGAGTTCTCGTTAGGCCGTGGAGCAAAATGCAGTTCGTTGCCAGTTGCACCGGGAAGGTGGCAGGATGTGGACGCTCTTGGGCGCGGCGCTGAATAGTTTCGTAGGGAATGAACCAGGTGTTGCCGCGGCAGCGGCGGTCGCGCCCACCGGTGTGGCTCCAGCGGGCAATGTTCGATTTGTCGGCGTAAGACACCCCGAGCGCAAGGCGATCGAGCGGGGTTTTCCCTTCCGGCGTGAGATGAAAAATGTATTCGTGGCAGTCGTTCAGAAATCGCGGCGAATTGATCGGCTTGAAATGGCCGCGCGAGATTTCTTCGCCCGCGTCGTCCGGAATCGTAATCGCCTTGATCCAGTGAATCGTGTTTTGCAGGACGAAGAACTTGCGGAGCCGCAGAATCAGCTCGTGCGGAAGCATCGGATTGGACGGCACCGCGCCAATGTTGAGGAAAAGCGATCCGTTAGGCCGAAGCAGCCGGCGGATTTGCGCGGCCCATTCTTCGCACCAGTTGAGATACGCTGCGCGATCGGCCGTGTCGGCGAATTTCCCGTAGCGAATCCCGAGGTTATAGGGCGGCGAAGTGGCCACGAGATCGATTGAAGCGGCCTCCAATTGAGCCATTCCCGCGACGCAATCGCCATGGTGAAAATCGAATTGAGTCACGGACGAATTAAGGGCATGGGCGTTCGAAGTACAAGTGGTTTTGTCGTCTCCGGCAAGGCGAAGGATCTTCCATTTGATCGGTAGTGACACGACCCATGAGTTGAACCCGCGAGGAACCTGCCGTGAGATCCTTCGGCGCGCTCCGCCAGCCTAAGGATGACAAGCATGGGAAGGGCGCTGTAGATTGATCGCAATGTCGGACAAACCTTCCAAGCTTAAAATTGCCGATCGCGAATTCACTTCGCGATTGCTCGTTGGCACCGGGAAATTTGCCTCCAACGAGTTGATGCGCGACGCCCTCGAAGCCAGCGGCACGGAGCTTGTCACGGTCGCGCTGCGGCGCGCCGATCTCTCCGGCCGGGGCGATCCCTTCGCCAACATTCTCGATTTCATCGACTCGAAACGCTTTCTCCTTTTGCCGAATACGAGTGGCGCGCGGAATGCCGAGGAAGCCGTCCGGCTGGCGCGGCTTGCGCTCAGCGCCGGACTGCCCTCGTGGGTGAAGCTAGAGATTCACCCTGATCCGCGCTACCTCCTGCCCGATCCGGTTGAGACGCTGGCCGCCGCGGAGATACTCGTTAGGGAGGGCTTCACCGTCCTGCCCTATATCAACGCCGATCCGGTGCTGGCCAAACGTCTGCAGGACGCGGGAGCGGCGACGGTGATGCCGCTCGGTTCACCCATCGGCAGCAATCGCGGAATCGAAACCCGGGCCCAGATCGAAATCATCATTGAACAGGCCACTGTTCCGGTTGTGGTGGACGCCGGTCTTGGCGCGCCGAGCCAGGCAGCGGAAGCTCTCGAAATGGGCGCGGACGCGGTTTTGGTCAACACCGCCATCGCGATCGCCTCCGATCCGGTGCGAATGGCGCACGCCTTTCGCAAGGCGGTCGAGAGTGGCCGCGAGGCGTGGGAGATCGGCCTGGCCGAAGTCCGCTCGACCGCCTCGGCAACCAGCCCCCTGACGGCGTTCTTCTCTCGCCCTAACGAGTAACGAACCGGCGTGTTTTCAGGCCATCGATCGCAAGGTGCTGATGTCATGGCCGGCGGCGGAGTCCACTATCGAACCTGGGCGCCGGGGAAGAAGGTCGCGGTCGCCGTCTCGAACGCGGCGGGCGACGCGCCACGCCAGGTCTCGTTAGGGTCGGAGCCCAGTGGTTACTGGAGCGGGATCGATTCCCAGGGAAAGGCCGGCGATCGCTATAAGTACCGGTTCGATGGAAACGAATGGCCCGACCCTGCTTCGCGTTTTAACCCGGAAGGCGTGCATGGCCCGGCGCAGGTGATCGATCCGCGCGACTACACCTGGAGGGACCAGGGCTGGGTCGCGCCGAAGCTCTCTGAGTTGATCATCTATGAGCTGCACATCGGCACCTTTACACCCGACGGAACCTTCCGGTCCGCGGTGGAGAAGCTTGATCATTTGGTCGATCTCGGAGTGACGGCGGTCGAGATCATGCCGGTGGCGGATTTTCCGGGCGATCGAAATTGGGGCTACGACGGGGTCTCGCTCTATGCACCGGCCCGCGCCTACGGTCTGCCTAACGACTTCAGAGCGCTGGTTGACGCCGCTCACGCCCGCGGTCTCGCCATGATCCTCGACGTGGTCTACAACCATCTCGGGCCGGACGGCAATTATCTCGGCAGTTATAGCCGCGATTATTTCAATCCCAAGTACAAGACGCCCTGGGGTGACGGGTTCAATTTTGAACTCCAGCCCGTGCGAGATTTCTTTGTTGAGAACACCGCCTACTGGCGGGAGGAGTTTCACATCGACGGCTTCCGGCTCGATGCGACCCACGCCATCGTCGACGCCTCGGAGAAACATCTCACGGCCGAGATCGCGGAGCATGCGCAGTCGTTAGGCGCTTTTGTTATCGCGGAAGACGAGCGGAACGAAGCGCGACTCCTGCGGGCGCGGGCGAAAGGCGGCATGGGTTTGGACGCGATCTGGGCGGACGACTTTCATCATGTTGTGCGCGTCATGCTGACCGGAACGCGCGAGGGTTATTTCAAATGGTATCGAGGAACAGTCGATGAACTGGCAACGACGCTTGAGCATGGCTGGCTCCTGGCGGGCGAGGAGCGTACCCGACAGCGTCTCGGCCAAGCGGGAGAAGCGGACGAGTTGTCGCCCGAGAAATTCGTTCTCTGCATCAGCAATCACGATCAGATTGGGAATCACGCGTTCGGCGCCCGGCTCAATCGGTTGATCTCGGCGCCGGCCTTTCGCGCGGTCTCAGTGCTCCTCTGCCTTGTCCCGTACACGCCGCTGATTTTCATGGGACAGGAATGGGCCGCTTCCACGCCGTTTCTCTATTTCACCGACCATGAGCTGGAACTGGGCCGCAAGGTGACTGAGGGACGGCGCGAAGAATTCCGCGCATTTGTCGCCTTTCGTGATCCGGCAGCAAGGGAAAAAATTCCGGACCCACAGGCGAAGGAAACTTTTCTGCGCTCAAAGCTCGACTGGAGCGAAGGACGAGACGAACGACACGCGCCCGTAATGCGACTTTATCGCGAGCTCCTTCGGCTGCGGCGCGAGTCTGCCGCATTGCGAGATCGATCGCGCGGCAATTTTCAGGTTCTGCCGCCGCTCGATGGAATCCTGCGTTTGGTTTTCGGAAAATCGGGAGCGGAACAATGGCTGGTCCTGGCGGATTTGACGGACGGCCACGGCATGCCCAAGCTCGACGGTGAACGGGCCTGGCAGCTTGTTCTATCGAGCAACGAAGCGCGTTTCGGCGGCGAAGATGGGCCCGCCTTCGCGGAACCGGAAGTGCGGGTCCTGCGAAGCCGCCCGGCGCTTCGTTAGGCGTACCGCGCTTTCTCGCCTAACGACAACGGTGGATTGACCGCCGGTTTCAGTTGGCGAGAATGAACCCGGTCCGATGCCGAAAACGAATCTGAAGATTTTGACTTTGCCGGAGCTGATGAAGCGCGCGGAGGAAATCCGGAGCGATCAACGCCGGTTGGTTCTGACCAATGGCTGTTTTGATCTGCTGCATGTCGGCCACGTTCGTTACTTGCAAAAGGCGGCGGAGCTCGGCGACGTCCTTGTCGTGGCGGTGAATGGCGATGAGTCGGTGCGGGCGTTGAAAGGGCCCGGGCGGCCGCTCAATTGCGAGGAAGATCGGGCGGAAGTCCTGGCCGCGCTCGGCTGCGTCGATTTTGTCACGATTTTTCCGACCTTGCGGGCGACACAGGTAATCGAGGCGGTGCGACCGGCCGTCTATGTGAAAGGTGGCGATTATACGCTGGAGAGTCTTGATCCGGAGGAAATGGCTGCGCTCAAAAAAGTGAGCGCCGAAATCAGGACGCTGCCGCTCGTTCCCGATAAATCGACGTCGCGCTTGATCGAGCGGATGCGGCGCTGAAGGCATGCGTCCACTCGCTCTCGGAATACTCGGATCTGGAAAGGGCTCAAACTGCCGCGCCATCCTCGAGCAAATCCGCTCCGGCCACTTGCAGGCTGAATGCCGGATCGTCGTTTCCGACGTGGCGAACGCGGGCATTCTTGCCATCGCCCGTCAGTTTGGAGTGCCGGCTGTCTTTTCTCCGCCGGGAGAATTTCGGACCAAACTCGAACCCGAAGCAGAGGAACAACTCGTTAGGCTCCTGCGTGCCGCGGGAGTGGAATTGGTGGTCCTGGCAGGATTCATGCGCGTCCTCAAGGCGCCGATGCTGGAGGCGTTTCCGCGCCGCATCATCAACCTGCATCCTTCGCTTCTGCCGAAGTTCCCGGGACGCGATGCGTGGGCTCAGGCGCTGGCGGCCGGTGAGAGGGTGACGGGCTGCACCGTTCATTATGTCGACGCCGGCGTGGACAGTGGTCAAATCATCGCGCAACAGGAGGTGCCGATCTTGCCCAACGATACGCCGGCGATTCTGCACGAGCGAATCCAGCAGGCGGAGCGGGAACTCTTTCCCGCCGTAATTGGAGAACTGGCGGCGCAGATCCTAACCACAGAAAATTAACTCCGCTCGGATTTTTGATCGCGGCCTAACAATTCGTGCATCGCCTGGGCCGGCGACTTGCCCTCGTGCAGGACAGCGTGAACTTGATCAATGATCGGCGTCTCAACGCCGAGCTTGCGCGCGCATTCGAAAGCGCTGCGCGCGGTGGGAATTCCTTCGGCCACGGTTTTCATCCCGCGCGTAATTTCCTCCAGACTCCCTCCCTGCCCCAGTTGTTCGCCGAGCCTTCTGTTTCGGCTGTGCCGGCTGAAGCAGGTCGCGATCAAATCTCCAACGCCGCTCAACCCCTGAAAGGTCCGGGCGTCGCCTCCCATCGCCACGCCCAGACGAAGCAGCTCCGCGAGTGAGCGGGTGACGAGCCCGGCCTTCGAATTGTCTCCAAAACCGAAGCCATCGCTCACGCCGGCAGGGATAGCGAAGATGTTCTTCAAAGCTCCGCCAAGCTCGATCCCAACAATTTCATCGCTGGTGTAAACCCGAAAACGGGCGCTTCCGAGCATCGCCTGAAGTTGCTCGGCGACCGCGCGGTCGCGGCAACCGAGAACCGTCGCGCTCGGCAGGCCGCGGGCGATCTCTACCGCAAGGTTCGGACCAGAGAGAACGGAGATGGGATTGCCGGAGAATTTTGCCGCGAGGATTTCACTCATGCGCATTCCGGTGCCATGCTCAATCCCTTTGGTGCAGCTCATCAGGATCGCGGAGGGGTTATCCATTTCTTCGCGAAGGCGCGACGCGACTTCCCGCAGGGCCACCGATGGGGTGACGAAGACGATCAAATCCGCCGCCGCACAATCGGCCAGCCTGCTCGTTAGGCAAACGTTAGGCGGCAACTCTGCCCCGGGAAGATAATCGGGATTTTGGCGACTGCGCGCGATCTGCTGGACCCGTTCCGGCGTATGGCCCCACAAGGTGATTTCGTTCCCGGCCGAGGCCCAGAGCGCGGCGAGCGCAGTGCCCCAGCCGCCGGTACCGAGGATGGCGGTCCGCCTAACGATCATCTTCGACTGAAGCGTTCTTCCTGCCCGTGCCAGAGGCGTTGGATGTTGGAACGGTGCCGCCAGACAACGACGCCCGCGATGAGGACCGAAAATGGAAGCAAGCTTGCGCCGGTCAGCATGTTGAAATGCAGATATAACATCACAAAGAGCGGGAGTGAAAGAGCGGCGCCAATCGAAGCGATCGATACATAGCGAGTCGTCTTGAAAAGAAGAAGCCAAACCAGGAAGACCGAGACAACCGCAATCGGCATCAGCCCAAGCAGGACGCCGGCTGAAGTGGCAACCCCTTTTCCACCCCGAAATCGAAGCCAAACCGGAAAGGTGTGGCCCAGGATGCAGGCCACGCCTGCGGCAATACCAACGAGTTCGTGTCGAGGGGTTCCTTGGAGAAGACTCGCTATCCAAAACGCGAGTCTCACAGCCAAAAGGCCTTTCAGCGCGTCCAACGCGAAAACGATGTAACCCCATTTCTTCCCGAGCACCCGGAGCACATTCGTGGCGCCGATGTTACCGCTGCCGTGTCTTCTTATGTCGATGCCCCGAGCGCGCGAGACGAGAAGCCCGTTCGGACACGATCCCAGAAAATATCCAGCGACCCCGGCAACAACATAATTAACTAGCTGCAGATGTGACATTTACAATACGTTGTCCGTCGCCCTTCTTCGGAGCCATATCGTAAGGATGCCAAGGTCACTGGGAGTTACGCCGCTGATACGGCCGGCCTGGCCGATGCTTTCGGGGCGAAGACTGGATAATTTTTGGCGCGCCTCGTTGCGAAGTCCGGGTATCAACCCGTAGTCGACCTCGGGCGGAATGGTAAAAGATTCAGCGGCCCGAACTGACTGCCACTGGTCATTCTGGCGACGGATGTAACCTTCATATTTGAGTTCGGTCTCCAATAATTGCCATATTTCAGGTTCGATTTCCTGATGCAAATTTGCTGGCAGCATCCCCGCGTGAAACTCTGGTTGTTTCATTGCGTGGGCGAGCAGCCTCCCTCCAAGGTGGAGGGAGATCGAAATCTGCCTTGCCCTCTGCAGTCGGAGTAATTTCTCGTCGAGCAGATGCACCCGTCTTGCGCCCACGAGTCCGAGTGCTGCGGCTTTGAAGGTCAATCGCTGGTCTGCATTATCTTGGCGCAGAAGAAGACGATGCTCGGCGCGGCTCGTGAACATCCGGTATGGTTCCTGGGTGCCCTGGGTGACAAGATCGTCGATCAGCACCCCAATGTAAGCTTCACTCCGGTCGAGCATCAGGGGCGACCTGCCGGCGAGGTTCAACGCTGCGTTTGCACCTGCGACCAATCCCTGGGCTGCGGCTTCTTCATATCCGGAGGTGCCATTAATTTGCCCGGCAAGATACAACCCCGAAATGAGCTTGGTCTCGAGAGTCGGATGGAGCTGGGTCGGGGGGAAATAGTCGTATTCAACGGCGTAACCTGGCCGCATGATTTGAGCATTGCGCAAGCCCGGAATCGAACGAACGAATTCAATCTGCACTTCGTAGGGAAGGCTGGTAGAGATCCCGTTCACGTAGAATTCTTCTGTCTGCCTTCCTTCCGGCTCAAGAAAGAGCTGGTGCTGTGATTTGTCAGCGAACTTCACCACTTTATCCTCGATTGAAGGGCAATATCTGGGCCCGGTCCCTTCGATCCTGCCGCTGAAGAGAGGCGAACGATGAAGGTTGCGGCGGATGATCTCATGCGTTTCGGAGGTGGTTGATGTGATCCAGCAGGGCATTTGTTCCACGTGGAACCTGCCATTCCTGAACCGATTCAGAGTCAAAAACTCTTCGTCGCCGAACTCTTCCTCGGCAGGCAGATGGCTAAATCGACTGGGAGGATCATCCCCCAGTTGCTCACGACACAGCGAGAAATCGATGGATTGGGCATTAATCCGGCAAGGCGTACCCGTCTTGAACCGTCCGGTCACGAATCCCAGCTGTCTTAGACTGTCGCTCAACGGTGAGGAACTATCAGCCATCCTTCCTCCAGGCTGACTCCGATCCCCCACATGCAAGAGGCCACGTAAGAAGGTTCCGGCAGTAATAATTACCCTGGCGGCTCGCACCGCCAACCCGAAATCCGACTGCACTCCCAGTGCCCGGCCTTTCTCGACCAGAATCCTGACGACTCCGCCCTGCTTTAAATCCAGCCCGGGTTGCCGCTCGAGAAGCGCCTTTATCCGAAATTGATAAGCCTTCTTGTCGCATTGCACCCTGGGCGCACGGACGCTCGCTCCCTTGGTACTGTTGAGCATGCGGAACTGAATCCCCGTTGCATCGCTGTTGATCCCCATGGCGCCGCCCAATGCATCGATCTCCCGAACCATGTGTCCCTTGGCTAACCCCCCGACAGCCGGGTTACAGGACATTTGCCCAACCGTATCCAGATTCTGGGTCAGGAGAAGAGTTTCCGCGCCGAGACGAGATGCGGCCAAAGCCGCCTCGATTCCAGCATGACCAGCCCCCACGACGACTACATCATAACTCTTCTCCAAAAAGAAATGTTCCATGTGGAAAAAAGCCTTACGCCCCTGGACAACTATCGAAAGCCTCAGGCAGCTGCGGGGAGACTCGCCATTTGCGACGCTCCCGAACAGCCCGTGCCGAAGTGCTCTCAATATTTCTGCCAGGAAAGACCGAACCCGAATCCGTCGGCAAAGCCGCTCCGACCGTAGGACAAGCATACGGCGCGGAAACCTCCTGTCGGGCAATCCGAGCCTGCCGAAACAGCAAATCCGACTCTACTTCAATACCCATTCTTCTGAGCCAACAACCTTTTCCCCAGCGACTTGTATCACATTACCTCTGCGCAAGGATGCCCCCCGCTCTACTTCTTGCAAAAGCCGCAGCGAAATACGGCCCAGTAATAGTAGGGTGATCACTGAAAGGACTAGTCCGCCGCCCCAAACCCAGTACTCGACCACTCTTGGGTGACTCTTTCCCCGGATCAGGTTCAGTCCTAACTGCCCAAGAGTCCCGATATAGGCATACAAGAAAAGACCCGGTGCCTGCCCGATCGCGACCCACAAAATGCAAGTTCGAAAGCGGATCGTTGTCAGGCCGTAGAGATAATTCAAAAGGCTGGTGGGAAACAGCGGATGCAGCTGGCTGAGGAGGATAATCTTCCACCCCTCACGCTCCACCGCCGGCTCGATCGCGCCCAGGGTCGGATTACGGGAAAGCCTGCGTCGCAGCCAACGCCGTCCGATCCAACGACTGATGAAGAACGAAATCGCAGCGCCGGTCACGTTGCCGATCAGCACGATAAAAAATCCCCACCAGAGCCCAAAAAAGAATCCGCCGCCGACGCTTAGGACCCCTCCAGGAAGCAAGAGCACGTTGCAGCACGCGTAGAGCAGCGGATACCACAGTGCGCTCCATGCGCCCAGATGCATTACTTTTTGTTGCACTTGCGCAACCCAATCCGCGATTGGGAAAAAGCGGCTGGCGATGACAAAGATTGTCCCGACCAGGATCAACCCGCCGACTTGAAAATAAACTGCGCGCCGCACCTTCGACATTTAACGCAACTTGACTGGTTCAGAGGCCACGCGCAAACGTCGCCAGTTCCACCGTTACGGAGTATTTCAAGAACGGAGTTATGAGATAAACACCCGGGAAGCGCTCCAGTGCTGCGCGCGAAATCCTTCGCGCGATTTCCAGTCCACGCGCCATTCCCTCGTCACCTTCAGTTCCAGCCATCCGGCTCCGCACCTCATCGGGCACCAGGATCCCCGGTACTTCGTTGTGCAGGAATTCAGTCTGCCGTCCACCTAGCAGCGGCCAGACACCGGCGAAAATCGGCACGCCAAATCCGCTCGTCCGCCGCGTCATCTCATCGAGCACGCGCAGGTCAAAGACAGGTTGCGTCATCACATACTGCGCGCCCGCTGCGATTTTCCTTTCCAGTCGCGAAACCTGCGCATCGAGATTCCTCGAGTTTGGGTTGAAGGTGCACCCGATAACGAACTGGGTCGCAGCATTCAGTGATTTGCCGGCGTGATTAAAGCCCTCGTTCATCCGCTTCACAATCCCGATCAGCTGAACCGAATTCACGTCGAAGACCGAGGCCGCTCCTGGATGATCGCCCACCCGTGCCGGGTCTCCGGTGAGCGGCAAGACATGCCGCATCCCGAGCGCCGCCATGCCGAGAAGCGCACTCTGCAATCCGAGCACATTGCGATCGCGGCAGCTCACGTGCAGAAGCGGGGTGATTCCGAATCGCTCCTTCAAGATCGCACCGATCGCGAGATTGCTCACGCGCAGAATGGCGAGCGAATTATCAGCCAAAGTAATCGCGTCGCACCCAGCCTTCACCAAGGCCTGGGCGCCAGCGAAATATTTTTCAAACGCAAGTGTCTTTGGCGGATCGAGTTCACAGATAATGACCCGGTGCCCAGCAACGATCTTGTCGAGCAAGCTTTCCTCGCTTGGGACAACACGCTTCGCTGGAACCGCCTGGGATGTTTCAATGATCACGCCGACTGCCTTGGTCCGTGCTGGTTGAAGCTCCGAAAGAGTTGCCGCTATCGCCGCGATCGTACGTGGGGTGGTTCCGCAGCAGCCGCCGATTAACCGTGCTCCCTGAGCTACCATTTCACGCGCCAGCCTAGAGAAATAATCAGGCGACGAATAATAGATGAATCGGCCATCGTGATATTTTGGGTAACCTGCATTCGGATAGGCCGAGAGCAGAAACTCCAAGGGAACGGGCTCAAGAAGGTGCACCGTCGCCTGTGGACCATTCAGGCAATTCACCCCGACTACATCCGCGCCCAGTGCAGTCAGCTTTCGAAATGCCTCCACCAGCGTCAATCCCGACGGGAGACGTCCCTCCTGCTCACAAGCCAGCGAGCAAATCGTCGGCCCCCTGGAGACTTCGAGCTTCGCCTTTAGAGCTAGCTCCAGCTCTTCGTAATCGAGAAAGGTCTCGAAAAAAATCGCATCCGCACCACCATCGAGCAAACCAGACACCTGCTCGGCAAAAATCGCGCCGCGATCAATCCCTCTTTCCTTCGCTTCATCTGCCGTGACTCCGAGCGGACCAATGCTGCCCGCCACGCAAACATCTTTACCGCGTACGGACTCCCTCGCCAGGCGCGCTGCCGCCGCGTTGATTTCATGGGCTTGCTCGCCAAAGCCAAAACGTTCCAGCCGGACCGCATTCGCCCCAAAGGTATTCGTTTCAATCACCCGGGCACCTGCCGCAACGTACGCGTCATGAATCTTGCGCACCCGCTCCGGCTCACTCAGGCATAGCTCCTCCAGACAACGCTCGAATGGAACGCCCTCGTCGAGCAGCATCGTACCCATGGCGCCGTCGCCACAGACCAAATGGCTTTGCAATTCCTCAAGAAGATCCACCAGGTATGCGCTTAGCGCCGGTCATTCCTCCGGTCAACGCTCAACACACGCTGCTCGCTGCTCGTTGTTATGGAAGCCGACCAATGTGAAATAATTGCGCAAGAACAAGCCAATAACCTCGAACAAGCGCCAACACATTGTAATAAACCGCCGCTATCCCGAACGACTCTACCGCCGCAGCCATTGTTTACTCACAGCCACTAAAGTTCCTTTGCCCGTCGCCGAAAACGCCAAAGACCGGCAGTTATTAATAAGAATAAGAATAAGAATACTTTTACGGCTAAAATAAATTCTTATCTCAGCTTGTGAAAAACTCAGCCTTAAAAAACGTGGGCCCGCAGCACCGCGTTCTTACGCCTAACGAATGGGATTCCGCAACTGAAGGGAGATGCGCACTCGCGATCATGACAAAAGCGCCCCGCGCCGGGCAGGTAAAAACCCGGCTGACCCCACCGCTCACGCCTGAGGAGGCAGCCGCGATAAACATCTGTTTCCTGCGCGACACCGCGACAGCCATCGCTCAGGCTGGCCACGATGCGCAGGAAATCGCCTGCTACACTCCGACAGGAGCGGAGAAAGCGTATCGCGATATCCTTCCCCGTAACTTTCATCTTATCGCGCAACGCTCCGGGTCGCTGGAAAAACGACTGGTCCAGGTCACGCAAGATTTGTTTTCGGTTGGTTTCGGGTCCGTTTGTCTGATCGCATCCGACAGTCCGACCGCGCCGGCTTCTGTTTTCGCCGAGGCGGCGAGCGTCCTGGCCCAGCCCGACGATGTGGTGGTCCTCGGGCCCTCGCGTGACGGCGGCTATTACCTGATCGGCTTGAAAGAACCGCGCCCCGAAATGTTCGCGGGAATTGATTGGAGCAGCGACCGCGTGTTCAAGCAGACGATAGATCGGGCGGTCGGACTGAAACTCCCCGTCCACCTGCTGCCTCCTGGTTACGATGTCGATGATCAGGCTGGCCTCTCTCAGCTTTGCCACGAACTCCTCGGGCCTGACGAAATGGCAAATCCAGGCAGGGCACCCGCAACCCGACAATTTCTCCTTGATCTCATCGCACGGGAAGGACGTGAACGAATTTGGCCGGAGCCAGGACTCTGTCATCCATCGCCATGAGGAACAACTAGCGCTGGCAGCGTGGGCACCAGGCCGTGGTGCGACCGCCGCTCGTTGCGCGACGCAGCTTGGTTCCGTGGCGGGGACATTTCCCGTCGTCTCTCCAGCGCTCGTGTAGTAGCCAACCTTTTGGTGGATCCATGTTGTCACTCCCGATCGTGCGCAAAGAAGCGCGGGAAACGAAACGGATCGTGCGCCAAAGAATAGCCAACCTTTTCGTCTTCAACTCGCCCGCTTTTCGCCATGGCGGGACTCGCGCTCGCCAGAGAATCTCGTCTGCCATCC
The DNA here is from genome assembly GCA_050736975.1 of Chthoniobacterales bacterium. Lineage (GTDB taxonomy): Bacteria > Verrucomicrobiota > Verrucomicrobiia > Chthoniobacterales > UBA10450 > Palsa-1392. The sequence goes on from JBOHXL010000007.1 coordinate 21,857, forward strand.
AATTTCCAATCCCGGGGAAGCCGCTTTGCAAAAGAAGCACTGCTTTAATCGGCGCCCGGGCATGTCGCCTAACGAATTCATTCATTGCGTTTTTGCTGAATTTCGGCGAGTGAATTTCCGGCGCGCTGCCCTGCCACCAGTCGGGCGCCATTTTTCCGTGATGAAAGCGAACCCGCCCAAACTGCCGTGCGTCACGCAGGACCAGCGCCTTCGCTGCCTGCTCAAGCACGAGGTGATCGTGCTTTCCCGGTTCGAATCCGGCTGGCTCGACGCGCAGGTTCCCACTCATCCCAAGATGAATCCCGAGCCAGTTGTCGCCGGAAAAAACAAAGAGCATTTGCTTGCCGCGCGCAGCGGAACGCAGGAGCCGCTGCTTAACGAGCCGTTGCTCCAAGCTGAGAACATTAGTGCCGCGAAAGATCCGTTTCTCGCCGTGCAATCGAACCGCCAGGATCTTCTCTCCGATCCCGGCATCCCATCTCTTCCGAAAATATTCGACCTCGGCCAGTTCCGGCATGGGCGAAGATTAGATCGCCCGTGGCCTCCATGCTACTCTTGGCGCGCATGGAAAAAGTCATCATTGTCGGGAGCGGTTGTGCCGGTCTGACGGCGGCAATTTACGCGGCCCGCGCGAACTTGAATCCGTTGGTCTTGGAAGGCGGCCAACCCGGTGGCCAGCTCTCCACCACGACGCTGGTCGAAAACTTCCCCGGCTTCCCCGAAGGCGTCGACGGGCCGCAATTGATCCTCAACATGCACAGACAAGCCGAAAAATTTGGCGCCCGCTTTTCCTACGCAGAAGCGACCGATTTGGGAATGGCACCGGACCATCTCCGACTGTTGGCCGATGACGAATGGCTGGAAACTCGGGCGCTCATCATCGCGAGCGGCGCTTCGGCGCGTTACCTCGGCTTGGAAAATGAGGAGAAGCTCATCGGCCACGGCCTAACGAGTTGTGCCACCTGCGACGGAGCGTTCTACCGCAATGTGCCGGTCTGCGTCATCGGCGGGGGCGACTCCGCGGCCGAGGAGGCGCTCTTTCTCACCCGCTTTGCCTCGAAGGTTTACTTGATCCATCGACGCGACCAATTGCGCGCCTCGAAAATCATGGCCGATCGCGTTCTGGCCTGCGAAAAGATCGAGCCGATCTGGAACAACGTGGTCGTAAAATACATTCCGGATGACAAGGGCGAGATGAGCGCGGTAGAGCTACGAAACGTCCTGAGCAGGGAAGAAAGGATCTTGCCCGTCGCCTGCGTCTTCGTTGCCATCGGACACGACCCAAACACCAGGGCTTTTGCCGGAAAGCTGGAAACCGATCCGGACGGCTACCTTCTTGTCAGGCATTTGGCCGAGAGCAAGCATCCGGGAATTTTCATCGCCGGCGACGTGGCCGACCGCGTCTATCGCCAGGCAGTCACTGCCGCCGGGTCAGGCTGTGCGGCCGCGATCGAGGCGGAAAGATATTTAAGCGGGTTGTAGGCGCTTCCCTCTGGGAAGTGTGAGATGTGGGAGCTCCGGAGCAGAGTCGACGCCGCTGAGCCGAGAGCCGCGCGTCGCAGAGCAAAGAATCCACAGGAGTAGCGATTGAAGGTTTGTGATCTGACGCAGTTCTATTCGCCGCTCAGCGGCGGGGTGAAACGCTATGTGCACGAGAAGATCCGCTACATCCAGTCCATGCCTAACGACGAGCACGTCCTCGTCATCCCGGCCGCCAGGACGGAGCGCGCCGAGACTGAGCGCTCGCGCATCTATTCCATCCGCTCACCACTTCTCTCGCGCACCTCACGTTATCGTGCCCTGCTCAACCTGCGTGCGATCGAGGAAATCCTGGAGCGTGAACAACCGGACCTGATCGAGTCGGGCGATCCCTATCAGGTCGCCTGGAAAGCGATCGCTTCGGGATCCGCCTTGCGCATCCCGGTGGTCGGCTTTTATCACTCACATTTTCCCGAGGCCTACCTTAGGACGACGTCGCGCTTTCTCGGCCGGACCGCGACGGAATTCATGATGGACCTCGCCCGGCGCTACGTGCGGCAGATTTACAACCAATTCGAAGCCACCCTGGTGCCTTCGGCGCGCCTCGGAAACCTCTTGACGACATGGGGCGTGCGCAACGTGCATGCAGTCGACCTAGGCGTGAACACCGAAATCTTCCGGCCGGAACCGGATGACCGAGCTGCCACTCGCGAATCGCTAGGCCTTTCGTCGGAGCGCTGTCTGCTGCTTTATGTCGGGCGACTCGCCCATGAAAAGAATACGCAGACGTTGTTTGCCGCTTTTGAAATGCTCGTTAGGCGCGAGCCGCGGCGATATCATCTCCTGATCGTGGGGGATGGACTGCAGCGCGCGGAGCTGCGCAAACTGCGGGAGCGAGTGGGAAACGTGAGCTGGTTTCAGTATTGCGCCGACCCGATGGAATTGGCCCGTTACTACCGGGCGGCGGAGTTGCTCGTCCACCCGGGCGTGCAGGAAACTTTTGGTCTCACCGCGCTGGAAAGCCAGGCCTGCGGAACGCCCGTGGTCGGCATTCGCGGCAGCTATATGGACCGGATTATCTTTGGCAGCCAGGAACATTGGGCGAGAGAAAATTCCGCCACAGCATTAGCGGATGCGATCGTTGCGGCCGCGGGTTGCGAGCTGCGCGAGACCGGCTTGGCAGCAGTGGAGAATGTGCGCAGGCACTACGCCTGGCCGATCGTTTTTGCGCAATTGTTTCGCCTCTATCGCGCCGTGCGCGCCGGGTATCACGCAGGTTGACTCGAGGTCTGGCACGCGCCATGCGGGGGCATTTGCCTTGTGCGAAGCGATCGGCACATTAAGCAACACCAACCATGAAAACTGACCCAGCCTGCACGATTCGCAGTTTTCGCGCCTCGGATCGCGTCGCGGTCCGGCGCCTCTGCTGCCAGACGGGCTTTCTTGGCTCGCCAATCGATCCGGTCTACGAAGATCGCGAGCTTTTTGCGGATTTCCTCACCACCTACTACACGGATCACGAGCCAGAATCGTCGTTCGTGCTCGAAGTGAACGGCGAACTGAAAGGCTACCTCCTCGGATCGCGCAAGCCGCTCCTCAATCAGCTCTATTCCTTTCAGCAAAACCTCGTGCTTTTCGTGCGCTCGCTCCTGCGTTATCCGCGCTACAATGCGCGCTCGCGCAGGTTCATTCGCTGGGTCATCATGAATGGCTGGCGAGAAGTGCCGGCCGCGCCCAGCCGAACGCCGCATTTTCATATCAACCTTTTGCCCGAAGCGCGACAAATCTGTACGACCCGTGCGCTCATGAGCGCGTACCTGAGCTATCTTTATCGCTGCGGCGAAAAGCGAGTTTACGGGCAAATCGTCACCTTTGAAAGTCGGCGTGGCGAAAAGATGTTTGAGCGTTACGGTTTCCGCGTCATGAACCGGGCGGAGATCACGAAGTATCGCGCTTTTTATCCCGAATCGGTCTATCTCAGCACGGTGATCAAGAATCTCGAGACCGCCGAGCCGTTATCCGCCTACGCGAATCCGATCGGGGTGACAAACTTGTCGCAACGGAGCAGCGCGTTACCATAGCGGGGTCGATTTGCCGGCATAGCTCAGTTGGTAGAGCAGCTGATTTGTAATCAGCAGGTCATCGGTTCGAGCCCGATTGCCGGCTTGTCTTTGCCGGGCCCGACGAGCCGAGTAGTGCGTCGCGCAAACCCGATGTTCGCGTGACTGGCCGGGCGACCGCCGTGCGTAGCACCGCTTCTGAGGCCCAGAGTTCCACGCCGTTTCTCGCTCTCGTCAATCCGGTATAGAGAAGTTCGCGGGTCAGAATCGGCGAATCTTTTTCCGGAAGGATCAGGAGGAGCTGACCGAACTCAGACCCCTGGCTCCTATGCACCGTAATGGCGAACGCGGTCTCGTGTGCCGGCAGGCGCGAGGGCAGAAATCGGCGCAGCTTGCCCTCGGAAGTGACGAAGAAGGCGCGCAACTCGCCGTCCACGGTCGGGTCGGGCAAGACAATTCCGCTGTCGCCATTGAAGAGTGCGAGGTTGTAGTCGTTCCGCGTGATGATGATCGGTTGACCGCGATACCAACCGCGGCGCGGAACGAGCCAATCGGCTTCGGCCAGGATTTCTTCGGCGACGGTGTTCAGGTTCTCGATCCCGAAAGGACCATGCCGCACGGCACACAAAATCCGGAACTGTTGCAGGGCAGCGAGGGCCTCCAACGGATTGTTCGTTTCGAGATAAGGGCGAAAACCGGCGACGACTTTCTCGTGCAGGTCGGCCGGCAGCCGGCCGGCTTCGGGCAACGCCTTCCATCCGACTTCGCCGTCCTTTTGCAGGGCAGCAATCGCTCCGTCGGCGTCGCCGGAGTTGATTGCGCTGCTGACCTGGTAAATGCCGCCCGTTTCTGTGAAGCGGTAATTGCGCCGCAACGACACGACGGCTCCGTGCAAAGGTTCGCTAGGCGCGGCCCTCTCGGCGGCGGCGCAGATATCGGCCAGGACGTTGCCCGCCTCGACCGAGGCGAGCTGATCGCGGTCGCCGAGCAGGACCAGGCGCGCTTCCGGCGGCACCGCCGCGACCAATTTCGCCATCAGCGCGAGATCGACCATCGACGCTTCATCGATGATCACGACATCGGCGTTCAACGGATGCTCCGCGTCATGTCGGAAATAGGGCGAGCCCGGCAGGTATCCGAGCAGGCGGTGAATCGTTGTGGCGGTCAATGTCTCTTCGAGGGTGTGAATCGATTCCGTTAGGCGAGCGGCTGCTTTGCCGGTGGGGGCAGCGAGCGAAATGCGCAACCTTTCGCCGCCCGGCCGCGCCCGGAGGAGGGCAAGAATCTTCATCACGGTCCACGTCTTGCCGGTACCCGGGCCGCCGGTGATGACAGTGAAACCGCTCGAGACTGCCTTAGTCGCGGCCATTTGCTGTAGATCGGTTTCACTCTCTGCCACTGGTGCAGAACTCACGCTCCGACTCAGGATCCCGTGCGCGAGCTGCTGTTCATATTCCCAGTAGCGGCGCAGATAGAGCCGGTCGTGTTCGTCGAGCACAAGCGGTGTGAAGTCTCCGGGGGCGCCAACCACTTTGCTGGCGCGCAATTTCTTGCGAAGGTTCGCCGTGCTCGACGCGCCTTCCATCGCGGCAATCTCTGCCACCGGCACGCAGATGTGGCCTTCCGCGCCCGCCCGGCTGGTGCACATTGCAGCGAGGCGCATTTCGGCAGCGTCTCCGCCGGCGAGGCGTTGCAGGAAATCGCCAAACTGCCGGTCGAGGGCGCTGAAGGTTGTCTCCCCGTTCATGACTCGAAAATTGCGCTGAGTTTCTCGACAAAGGCCCGGCTCAGCCGCTCGAAATGCACGCCGTTCTCCGGCTTTGCGGGATCGATGCCGCGCAGGAAAACGTAGAACGCTCCCCCAAAATGCTGGTCGAAATCGTAGCCCGGCTTGCGCAGCCGCAGGTAACGGTGCAACGCCACGCTGTAGATGCAGAGTTGAAGGGTATAGAAATTCCGCTGCATCTCGGCCGCGATCGTCGCCGGGCGATAGGCGCGCGTCGTCGAGCCGAGCCAGTTCGATTTCCAATCGGCAAAATAAAAACGGCCGCCATGTTCGAAAGTCAGATCGATGAAGCCGTTCATGAAACCGTTCATGGGCTGAAATTGGAGCCGCTCGATCTGGAGTGGCATCTTCTCGATCGCGAACGCCTTCGCCAGTTTCGCAACCGTCAAGGAATCGATCGGGAACGAAAACTCCAGCTCCGCTTTTCGTGATTCGTTAGGCACGTCGCTCAGGCTGAAGCGATCTGATCCGCCGGAAAGAGGCAACGTTGCCAGCTGGCCGACGTTTTCCCTCACAACCTCGTCGAATCCTTCGATCCCGCAGGCCTGGAGCCGGCGCTGCACGAGCGCATCGGCGTCTCCGAGATTCGCAAAGTCGATCTCTTCGAGAATTTCGTGCAGGCAGGTGCCGGCGTGCATACCGCGCGGGAATGCGTGGATACTTTCCGGTCTGCCAATCTCTACTTCCGACGGCGGCTCGAACAGCAGACCTTCGTCGAACACGTCCACCTCGCGTCCACTGACCAACCGGGTAAAACTGGCGATCCCCCAGGTGCGATCGATCGCGCCGGTGAATTGCCGCGCTTCCAGGCGCGGCGTCGCTCCGCTCTCCGGACAGAAATCGTTATCGTTGGGCGCGGGCGTTTCCGCGATCGCGATATCGGCCGATTCGATCGCCGGTCGCAGGCCGTTGCCGAGGAGAAAAGCCGCCGCGGATTTCTCGCGATTTGCTTTCTCCGGCCAGACCATCGTGCACCGATGGCGGGCGCGGGTGACCGCGACGTAAAAAAGCCGCAGCGCCTCAGCCAGCGCTTCCTTTTCCCGGATTGTTTTGTATTCCTCGCTCCCGACGAGATCGAGCGTGAGGCGATAATTTTCCTCCGGATCGTGGAAGGTCGGGCGGGTGATCGCATTCGATCCGACATAGGGGCAAAAAACGACATCGAACTCGAGCCCCTTGCTCTTGTGCACGGTGATGATGCGGACCGCCTCTTCGTCGCTCTCCAGGCGCAGCTCGCATTCTTCGCGCGGCGCCATATTTCCCGCCTGCATCTCCTGGGCGAGCCATTTCAAAATGCCGGTCATACCCAGCCGGTGCTCGAGGCAGGCGCCATGGAGCAGTTCCGAAAGATGGAGAAAATTCGTCAGGCGCCGCTCGCCGTCGCGATAGGCGAGCAGACGCTGGCGAACGCCATGCGCGACCGCGAGCTGGCGCAGCATGCGAACGAATCCGTGCTCGCGCCAAACCTGATGATGTTCCTGGAAGCGCAACAGTTCCTTCTCCCAGGCGTCGTCGTCTCGCGATAAAGCGTCGATCTCGTTCCCGGTGAAACCGAGGGCGTCGGTGCAGAGCGCGGCGCGCACGAGCTTTTCGTTCCCAGGTTGGGCGGCCGCGGCGAGCAGGTCGCGCATCTCGCGCGCTTCGTGCGAAGTGAAGACATTCGCGCTGCTGTAGAGCACGCTCGGCACCCGGCGCGCCCGTAGCGCGACCTGCATTTCTGCTGCCTGCACGTTGGTGCTCGTGAGGACGGCGAAGTGACCGGGCTCGAGCTTTTTCCCGTCGATCGTGGCGCCGCGCTCGAGCAAACCCACGATCTCCGCCGCAACGCAATCGGCCATCTTTTCTTTCCCGGACGAGATCCAGATGTGAAAAGGCGTTTCCGCCTCGCCTTGGAAAAGGAGCGGAGTTTCGTCGGCGTGCAGTCCCGGCTCGGCGGGGAGAAACTGGATTTCATCCAGCTGAAACGGGTCGGGTCGATCGAAAACGGCGTTCACCGCCCTGACGAGTCCGCTTTCCGAACGCCAGTTCGTGCGCAGGGTGAACTGGCGCTTGGTGTCGCGCGCGGCGTTGAGGTAGGTGAAAACATCGGCACCGCGGAAAGAATAAATCGCCTGCTTGGGATCGCCGATGAAGGCGACGGTCGCATCGCTCCCCCGGTAGATGTATTCGAAGATCGAGTACTGCACCGGATCGGTGTCCTGAAACTCATCCACCAGCGCGACGCGATATTGTTCGCGGATCGATTTGGCCAACGGCGCGCCGCCCTCGCTGCGCAGCGCTTCGTCGAGTCGCGTGAGGAGATCTTCAAAGGCGAGAACGTTCTGAGCCTGTTTGCGACGGCGGAGTTCTTCCGGCGCCCAGGCATGGAACTCGGCCCTCAAAGCAGCACAAAAATCAGCGGAGCGATCGGCGAATTTTTGGCAGACGCCAAAGATGGGATTTTCGGGAAGAGAAAATCTCGCTCTCACCCCCTTCTTTGCGATCACGTCCGCTGCGAGGAGCTCAACGCTGTTGAACTGCCGTGCGCTCGCGCCCTCGCCGGCCGCGACGTGTTCCAGATCCTCCAGCATCCGCGCCAACAGGGCGGCGCTTCCATAGGGCCCTTTCGCCCAGACCGGCTTGGCAAAGAAGGTGCGGACGCCAGCGGCGCACGTCGGCCAGGCCTTGCGCACCTCGGCCAGTGCTTCCTCGACCTTGACCGCCGCTTCCGCCGAACTGCGCAGGTCTTTGGGCAAAATGGTGAGGCTCGGATTTTTCGCCAGCTCTTCCAGATCCTTGAGGAGTTTCTTCGGCGTGATCTTGCCCTGGATGGCGAGGAACACGCCTAACGAATCGTTGGAGTAAAAATTCCGCCGCCAAAAATCCCAGGTTACTTCCCGGAGCAGATCGCGCTCGTCCGTGACCAGTTCGGCATCGAAGAGCGTGCCGGTCTCGAAAGCCTGTTCCGCCAGCACCCGCTGGCAGAAACCATGGATGGTGTAGATCGGCGCCTCATCAAAATGATCCAGTGCGTCCTTCAGCCGCATGGCGGCGGTGCGATGATCGGAGTATTTCTCCAGCACCTGGCGGAGCAGAACGCTGTCCGTTTTTCCGGTCTGAAAAGCGAGGAGCGCGTCTCGGAGCAGGTCGCGGATGCGACCGCGCAATTCCGCCGTGGCCAGCTCGGTGAAGGTCGTGACCAGAATCTGGTCGATCGTTAGGTCGGCGCGTTCCAGGAGCAGCCGCAGAACGAGCCCGGTGATCGTAAATGTTTTGCCCGTGCCGGCGCTCGCTTCGATCAGGAGCCGGCCGCTGCCGATCTCGGTTTCGAGAAGAGAGAAATCGGTCACGCTTCTTCCTTTGTCATGACGCGAAGAGCGGGCTTGAAAATCGCCTTCGCGATCGCTTGAAAGTCTGACCCGAGCGGGTCTTTGATATTGCGAAAAGCGAGATCGAAATAGTCGTCTTCTCGTTCCGGTCCCAATCCGAATTCGTCGTCGTGCGGGAGCGGCGAATCGCCCCAGGCCTTCTGCGCCTTTTCGAGTGGAGTAGATCCTCCTTTGGTCGGATGGACCGTCCGTTCCGCGAAAGCGTACGAGCTACGCGGGAAAAAAGGCAGCGGTTCGCCCAGGCCGCGCCAGTAGCAATCGAGCAAGGCCGCGAGGAGCGCGTGCGGATCCTCGGCCGGCGGCGCGAAACGCTCAATCACGGGATGCTTTTCTTTGGTCGCCGTGATGAGGATAGACTCGGTCGGGCGAACGCAGTTCATGACGAGGTGATCGATCCATGCGCCGAGCAGGTCTTTCGGTTTCCGGGTCGTTAAGCGCTGACGCAGCAGGCAACCGTCGAACAGGCTGTCGATCCGGGCGCTGAGTTCGAACCGGCCGATGATGAGCTGCAATTGCTCCGGCTCAGCGCGGTTCCGGGCTTTTTGCCTGACGGCTTCGGCGAAAAGACGCGCGTTGGCCGACAATTCGCGCAAATGCGACTCGCCCGCCCGACCCGGCGGCAGCGCCCCGCCCGCGCGCGCCACTGGAAACAACGGCTCGAACTCCTCGCCGCCCAGGGCACGATTGAGGAAGTCTTGTTCCAAGAGGTATTTCGCCAGCCCATGCGGCTCCAGCGGCTCCGTTTCCTCAAGCAGGGAATCAAGTTTTGGAATGCGCAGGCCGAGGCGCTCGCGGATGAGAAACTTTGACGGGTTGCCGAAGAAGGAGAGGAGCTTCGCGTTGTCCAGTTGCCGCCACTCCGCTTCCGGCGCGCCGATCTTCGCGGTGATGAACGGCCTCGGCAGAGTTCGTTCTTCCGCCGCCCTTCCGCTTGCGAGACAGTTTTCCGCCGAATAGCTGAAGAGCCGGTCGGAGCCGGTGAAATATTTTTGGCTGAAAGACTGCAACGGATGCTCGACAACCATGGCGCCGGCGTATTCGAGCAACTCGCTCACGAGCACGCTAGGCGGGAGGGAGTTGTTGTCGCGGACCGAGCGACCGACATAGCTGAGGTAGAAAACGTCGCGCGCGGAGAGAAGCGCTTCGAGGAAGAGATAGCGATCGTCGTCCCGCGCGTTGCGATCTCCCGGGCGCGGTCGCTGCGCGATCAGGTCGAAGGCCGGCTCACGCTCATGGCGCGGGTAGGCGGTGTCGTTCATCCCCACGAGACAGACGACCCGGAAGGGCACAGCTCGCATCGGCTTGAGCGCGCAGAAGGTAAGTTTGCCGACGAGAAATCCGCCGCCGTGTTCTTCGTGGGCGAAGGCTTGTTCAAGATGGGCGAGGAGGATGTCCAGCGGGACGGGTTCGTCGAAACTGGAAAGCCCGGCGGTTTTGCCTAACGAATCGAGGACGCGGCGCAATTGTCGCAGCTCCGGTTCGCGCTCGTCATCAGCGATAAAAAAACGCTCCGCCACCTGACGCAAAACTTCCTCCCAGGCGCCGAGCGCCCGCGGCTCTTGCAGCCTCGCCGCAGTCGCGAAAAGCGAATCCGCAAAATCGGCAAAATGCCCGAGCGTTTCCGCGAGATTTCCCTCCACTTCATCGAAGGCGAGAATGCCTTCGAACAATCGTTCGCCGCGGGCCGGGGCCGCGTAGCCGAGGAGAAGCCGATCGAGACCGGCGCGCCAACTGTTTTCGCCAAACTCCGGCAGCCCGAGCTGGGCGCGATGCGCAGCGTCGATCCCCCAGCGGATCCCGGTTTTCTCGATCCAGCTGCGAATGATCTCGAGATCGGGCTCGGCCAGTTCGAAGCGGCGTTGCAGCGCGACCGAATCGAGGATGTTCATGACGCTGCTCGCGGTGAAGCGGCTGCTCGCCAGCTCAAGGATGCAGAGGAAGGTGTCGATGACCCCGTTCTCCGCGCGCGCCCCGCGATCGGCGATGCTGAAGGGGATGCGTTGCGCCTCCGGCGCAGTGGCGAAAACTGCTTCCGCGAACGGCGCATAGATGCTGATGTCCGGCGCCATCACCACGACGTCATGCGGCTTGAGATCGGGATGTTTCTCAAAAAGCGCGAGCAACTGATCGTGCAGTACTTCCACCTCCCGCATCGGGCTGTGGCAGGAATGGAATTGGAGCGAGCGGTCATCAGGTGAGGCCGGCCGCGGCGCCGCCCCGCTCGGATCGTGCAACTGGAAGATGTCGCACTGAATTTGGGCGAGCAGGTTCTCGTTCCCGGGCGCGCGGAAATGCTCCTGCTCCCGCGCCACGTCGATGGTCGTGATGGCCTCAAGAAATTCGCGTCCGGTTTTGCCTAACGACGCCAGAAGCGGGTTACCGCGCTCGAATTGCAGATCGAGCTGTGCGGTCGTGAGCGCTTTCCGCCGGGCGCGCATTTCCTCGCGCTCGGAGCGGATATCGCTCCACCACTCCGGCGTCGGGCGCATCGCGAAGAAGTGCACCTCGATCCGTTGCGCCAGTTCCTCGAGAAAACCCACGTAGAACGGCGGCAGGGTTGAGATCCCAAACCACGCGACGCGTTCCGGCAGCGGCGCCGCATCCTCGCGCAAGAGAGCGCCGAACTCCTGGAAGAGCGCCGGCGGATGCAGCCCGGGCGCCGACTTGATGAGCTCCCGCCAGAGGATCGCCTGCCACTCTTTCTCCGCCCGGCGTTCCCAGCGGAGAATCATCTCCGGACGAAAGGCGAGGTAACGATCGAAACTGCGCGCGATTTTTTCCGCGAGCTGAAATCGGCGCAGCTCCGGCCGCGGCTGATCGAGATAGCGCCGCAGCTCCGCGAATTCCTTTTGCCTGAGGAGCGAGGGGAGGAGCTTCATGATCCGCCAGGTGAGAGTCTCCGGGGCGTAGAATGCAGCGTTCGATCTACCGGGGATGGCTTCATCGAAAAGCCCGGCGACGAAGCGCTGGGGAAAGAGAAACGATATATTGGCGCAGATCCCGAGCCGGGCCGCGAGCTGCTGCGCCAGCCAGCGCTCCATTCCCCGGCTCTGCACGACCAGCGCATCGCCGCGGAACGGATCGCGGAGCGGATGCTGGAGAACGAGCGCGAGCGCGTCGGCCAGCTGTTCGAGCCGGTTGCTGAGATGAAGATGGAAGCCGGGGTTCCCGCTCACGGTCGGCAGCATATCACAGCGGCTCGGACAACAGCTGTCCGACGCAGCGAAATTTTTTCGCGCTCGACTAACGAATTTTCTTGAGGAGCCGGCGCGCGCGGCGCTACATGTCGGACATGGCACGTCCAACCATTTCCAAGCCACGCCTGAATCGGGATCGCCGGCTCCCGCGCGAACCGGTGGAGCAGTTCTCGCGGCCGCCGCTGGCCCGCATGATGCAGCTCCACGCCCAGCTTCAGGCGCGAAAATTTCCCAACTGCCGCAAGCTCGCGCACGAGCTCGAAGTCTCGGAAAAAACCATCCAGCGCGACATCGAATTCATGCGTTACCAGCTCGGGCTGCCGATCGAGTACGATCAGTTGCACTTCGGATTTGTCTACACGGAGCCGGTTACCAGCTTTCCGAACATCCAAGTGACGGAAGGCGAAATCGTCGCTCTTTTCGTCGCCCAGAAAGCGCTCCAGCAATATCAGGGCACGCCATTCGAGGCGCCGCTGCGCGCGGCTTTTCGCAAGATCGAACATGGCTTGAAGGACCGGATCACTTTCAGTTGGAGCGAGCTCGACGCCGCGATTTCGTTTCGCAGTGCCGGGCAAAGCGTGGCCGACTTGGAAGTATTCGAACTGCTTAGTCATGCCGTTCTGAACTCGGCCGAGATTGAATTTCGTTATCGGAAATTGCGCGGTTCCACGGCGGAAACGCGGCGGGTGCGACCGTATCATCTCGGTTGCGTCGATAACCAGTGGTATCTCTTCGGCTTCGATCTCGATCGCCAGCAGTTGCGCACCTTTGCTCTGCCGCGCATTCGCGAGGCCCGCCGCACCGGGGCGCGTTTTCGGCGTCCCGCGAATTTTTCCATCGGGAAATTTCTCGATTCCAGCTTTGGCATTTTCCAGGGAAACGGCCGCACGGTGGTCCGGATCCGATTTCAGCCTTTCGCGGCGCAGCTCGTGCGCGAGCGAATCTGGCACCACTCGCAGAAGATCAAGGAACTGCGCGACGGTGGATTGGAATTGCAATTGCAGCTTGGCAGCCTCGAGGAGATTGAGCGCTGGATTCTGAGCTGGGGCGATCAGGCGGAAGTGCTCGAGCCGGCCGGGCTGCGCCGGCGCCTGGCGGAGATAGGGCGCAAATTCGTCGCTGAATACGGCGTGGAATAAATTTTGCCGGGGACGCGAATTATTTTTCCCCACTGGACAGCTAATGTCCTACCCGCCGTGATAAATTGTGGGCATGAAGAATCATTATTCGGAAATTGCCTTCGTCCTCGACCGCTCCGGCTCCATGGAAAGTTGCCGGGAGGCGGCCATCGAAGGGTTCAACTGCTTCCTCCAGGAACAACAAACGAGCGAGGGCCTGGCGAAGATCACGCTGGTGCTTTTTGATGACGAATATCTGGTCCCGATCAATGCGCTGCCGGCAGCGGAAGTTCTGCCGCTAAACAATGAAAGCTACCTTCCACGCGGCAGCACCGCTTTGCTCGACGCGATTGGCCGGACAATCGACGACCTCGGCGCGCGACTTGCCGCGCTGCCGGAGCAGGATCGTCCTGGCCAGGTAATCGTCGCCATCCTGACCGATGGCCTGGAGAATTCTTCCCAAAGTTACACGTGGCAAAAAATCGCCCGTGCGATCAAACACCAGACCGAGCAGTATCGGTGGACGTTCCTGTTCCTGGGCGCGAACCAGGACGCGATCGCGACCGCGGCGCAGATGAACATCGCAGCATCGAACGCCGCCAATTACGTCGCCGATGCGGCCGGCCTACGCGCCTCCTCCAAATCGCTTAAGCGCAAAGTGCTTGGCCTGCGCCGGACGATGTCGGGTGTCGCCAGCATCGAGGAAGCGCGGGATGCGGCCGCGCCGCTCTCCGACCTCGTGCACGAGGAAGACGAGAAAGAGCGCCGCTGAGGTTGTTGAGAAAAACGTCTCCCCGAACGGCGCGCGTCGGGTTTCCCTGGCGCGCGCTCAATCTTTTTCGGCTGGTCTCGACTGGGATTCGACTGGAAAGTAACCGGCGCCCGTGAACCAGAATCTGCCTAACGACGAAATCCGGATCGAAGAGCTGGAACTCATGGCGCGCGTCGGCGTTCCCGATGAGGAGCGCGCCCAGCCGCAGCGCCTCACGGTTTCGATCGTTTTGCAACCGCGCAGACCTTTCGGCGAGCTGGGCAACGACCTGGCGCGCGCGATTGATTATGCGGCCGTCTGCGAGGAAGTGCGCCGCTTCATTTCTGGACGGGAGGACAAGCTGATCGAAACACTCGGGCACGAGACGGCCGAACATTTGCTGCGCAAATTCGACCTCCGGCGGGTCAAACTGGAGCTGCGAAAGTTTATTTTACCCGAGACCCGCTACGTCTCGGCGCGAGTCGTGCGCGCCCGGTAAACGCTCCGCTGTGCGAGTGCTGTAGCCGCTTCGCTGAACGAGCGCTGTAGCCGCTTCGCTGTGCGAAGCGCGAGGGACAATGCCGTTCGCAGCATCGAGAGGTTGGACAACCCGTCTTGCGCTTTCGCAAAGCGAAACGTCCACAGCAGGCTGACGATTCGCTTTTCGCGATGCCGTCCATAACTTCCCCGCGTGCAGCAGAGCAACCTTGTGCGCGACCAGGACGGCTGGGAAACGGTGGCGAGCGAAAACCATTTCGCGACCCCGCACCTCACCGTGGCGACGGACGAAGTGCGCACGCCGACGCAGCGCGCCGGCCGCAAATGGACGGTGGTGCATCGCAAACCCGCAGTCGTGATCGCGCCGCTCACGCGGGAGGGAAAATTCGTCCTGATCCGCGAAGAGCGGATTCCGATTCGCGCTGCGATCTGGTCGATGCCGGCAGGCCAGATCGACGAATCGCGCGAGCCGAACGACGAAGCGGTGCGCGCGGTGGCGCGACGGGAATTACGTGAAGAGACGGGCTATGAGCTGGGAGCGCGCGGGCACTTGATTTCGTTAGGCCACTATTTTACCTCGCCCGGATTCACCGATGAACATTGCTACTTCTTCCTCGCGCGCCCTGTGGAGCAATGTGCCGGCGGTCCTGAGCATGACGCGACGGAGGCTATCATTGATTGCCGCGAATTCAGTCCGGACGTCGTGCGCCAGATGATCGCCGAGGGCGAAATCCGCGACGCCAACACGCTCAGCCTCTGGGCCCGGCTGGTAGCTTGCGGCGAGATTTTTCCCTGACGATGAAGCTGCGCGAGATCTTTGCCTTTCGCGATCCGCCGGAGAGCGAAACCTCGAAGCCGTTCCTCGAGCACCTCGAGGATCTGCGCTGGACGATCGTGAAAATGGCGGCGGTTCTGCTGGTGGCGATGTTTGTTTGCTTCGCCTTTCGCCAGCGGCTCGTCCTTATCCTGCAACGGCCCTTGAACGAAGTGGGTGGCCAGGTCGGCACCCTGCGCGCGCTTGGGATCACCGACTCGATCACGATCTCCTTCCAGCTCGCGTTCTATGCCGGGATCGTCGTTTCTTTTCCCTTCCTGCTTTATTTCATCGCGCAATTTGTTCTCCCGGCCCTTACTGCGGTCGAGAAGCGCTTTCTTTTCCCGGCGATCGGCGTCAGCTTCGGGCTCTTTCTTATCGGCGTGGCCTGCTGTTATTACTGGCTCCTGCCGAAGACGATTCTTTTTTTCTTTCACGACACGCAATCGTTAGGCTGGACCCCGATGTGGACGGTGCAGCAGTACTACTCGTTCGTGACCCGCTTTGTGCTGGGCTTTGGGCTGGCCTTCGAGCTGCCGGTCGTGGTCCTCGCTCTGGTCAAGTTCGGCCTGGTCACCTATCAATTCATGGCCGGCACCCGTCCCTACGCCGTCGTTCTCATTTTCGTCCTTGCCACCATCATCACGCCGACCCCGGACGTACTGACGCTGATCGCGCTCAGCCTGCCGATGTGCCTGCTTTACGAGAGCTGCATCTGGATTGCGTGGTTCATGCAACGCAAAGCCGCGCGCGCTGAAACGAACTGACGAGTGGAAACGCCCGCGACCTACCAATGGATCTTTCGCCTTTTCGCCTTCCTCATGGGCGCGGCGATCGGCTCCTTTCTTAAC
Organism: Chthoniobacterales bacterium; assembly: GCA_050736975.1. Classification (GTDB taxonomy): domain Bacteria; phylum Verrucomicrobiota; class Verrucomicrobiia; order Chthoniobacterales; family UBA10450; genus Palsa-1392. Next base: position 37,779 of record JBOHXL010000007.1, read on the forward strand.
GTCTGCATCTACCGGCTGCCGCGTGATCTTTCGGTGAACAAGCCGCGCCGTTCCTTTTGTCCGTCCTGCAAAAAGCCGATCCCGTGGCAGCAAAATCTGCCCTTGCTCAGCTGGCTCTGGTTGCGCGGGAAGTGCGCGAATTGCGGGAGCAAAATCTCCTTTCGCTATTTCGCGGTCGAGCTCCTGACCGCGCTTCTCTTTCTCGCGGTCTGGATCGTTTTCCCGTGGCCGATCGCGCTCGCTTACTGGGCCTTCGTTTCGCTTCTGATCGTCGCGACCTTCATCGACTTCGAGCACTTCATTATCCCGGATGAAATCACGATCGGGGGAACGGTGGCGGGCGTGCTCGCGAGTCTTGTGCTGCCCGCGCTCATGGCGGAAGATTCGCGGTTCCTCGCCGGCCTATGGTCGTTAGGCTCGGCTGCTCTTGGTTATGTCTTGCTCTGGCTGGTGCTGGAAGGCGGGAAAAAGGTTTTCGGGAAAAAACGGATCCGGCTCGAGACGCCGACTCCTTTCAGCTGGGTGCGCGAAAACGATGACGCGGAGTTTGTCGTCGGCGACGAGCGCGGCTTGTGGAGCGATCATTTCGCGCGTGAGAGCGACCTGATGCTGATGCATTGCGCCGAAGCCCAGGTCGACGGCCGCTCTTTCCAGAACACCACCCTGCAATTGCACTACAACCACCTCACGATCGAGCAGGAATCATTTCCGCTCGACGAGGTGGATCGCATCACCGGGGTGGTGCGCGAGCTGCAAATCCCGCGCGAAGCGATGGGGCGCGGCGATCTCAAGTTTCTCGCCGCGATCGGGGCCTTTCTCGGCTGGCGCGCCGTGCTTTGCAGCATCTTCGCGGGCTCGCTCATCGGCTCGCTGGTTGGCCTGGCGGGGTTGATATTTGGGAAACGCGGCTGGTCGGCCAAGATCCCCTTTGGCCCTTATCTCGCCCTTGGCGCTCTGATTTGGATGTTCTTCGGCACGCGGCTTGTCGCATGGTATGCCGGTCTGCTCGCGCCTTAGCCTCGCGCGCGCTCGAAGCCTAGCTGGCTTAGCTCACCCGCGCGTCGCTCGTTTCGGCGGTGTTGTAACTCTTGCTGCCTACTTCGTGCGCCTGGTTAGAAAGCTATGGTCTCACCGAGGCATTGAAGAAATTCCATTCCCACGTCTTGCCTTTGTCGGCGGAGAACGCTTGACCCCACAGGGGCAGCTCCTTGTTTCGTACGTCCCAGCGGAACATCACGATGATGGGTTTCCCCTTAAAAGTGTCCTTGGCAAAAAAATGCCCGATGCCATTCTCAAATGAACCCACCACCGGCGGATCGATCGTCCCATTGTTGCTGGCGACCCAATACAAACTCCAGAGGCGCGTCTTCGGATCAAAAAGCCGCAGCGTGAGACCTTGGAAGAGCTTTCCTTCCTGGCCGGGAAACTCGCGGGTGGAGTAAGTGTCCATGTCGACGTTACCGGCGAGGATTTTGCTGTTCTCATCGGTCGAATCGAACTCCGTCCAGTCCTTGCAATTCTCCAGGCGCTTGTTCAGATGCCGATTGTGCATCTTCCATTTGCCCACCAGAAAATCGAAGTCGCTCGCCGAGGAAGTGGATGAAGCCTTGAGGACGAGATCGCCCTTGTCATCGAAAGTCACTTTCGGAATCGGGATCGACTCGTCTGCCTTCAACTCTGGCGCCTGCGCCAGGGCGAAGCGGCCAATCACAAGCAGGATAATCAACGGCACATATTTCATGTCCGTATTGTATCGCCTTGGAATGAATTTTCGAATGGTTCATAGTCCGCGCTGCCGGAATTCGTCCAAATGTTCAATCTATAGAGACACAACGCCAAATTCCCTCGCTGGACTTTACTGAGCAGGCGCAGCCCGGTGTCGCCGCCCTGCAGGGCGAGTG
>JBOHXL010000008.1:0-3857 GCA_050736975.1 Chthoniobacterales bacterium
GGCCCGCGTTGCTCGCTCGGGCAGTATCAAAACCGATACAGCCACTTCGCTCGGGCCTCGGCCAGCGCCAAAATCGATCACCACGCGACCCTTCCCTACTTTCCGGATAGCCTCTAGCGACTCCCAACCTGTCAACCTCCCAAGCTCTCTCAAGAGCGTCGCCCTCTTTTTGCTAAGCGGCCTCTTCTGCCTGCTGTTTGTCCTTTTCGGCATTGAGGTTCAGTTCCCAAGCGCAATCTCCCACCCCAACGCCGACGCCAACCCCGACCTGCACTGCAACTCCTACGGTCACGCCGCCTGACAATTGTATGCCTAGGCTAAACGGGCCGTGTAATAGCACTAACTGTAAACCCCACGATAGTCCCCCAGATCAGCCCCCGTCCCCAAGCCCGATTCCAGACCTGTTCCAACCCAAGGGCCACGACGGGACAAATACCATTCTGGCGTGGCGAGCGTTCGTTCCAAATGACGGAGGCTCCTCGTGGCCGACCATTTTGATTCTCCACGAGGGTGGCTTCCATACCGGCAGCATCTTCCGGCTCCAACTTGACACAGTGGCAGGAGCTCTTCGTGACCATGGTTACTACGTCTTGATTGCAACTTATAGACTCGCCCCTTGTGACGTTATTACAGGCCAGACATGTCACGATGAAAGTACTCAGGCGGGTAAGGACTCGGGTCGACCTACTCAGCAGGTCAACGATATCAAATCGTTGGTCAGGGCGGCGCGTGCTGATGGCAAATGCAACGGGTTTCTCGGCATCGTTGGCGGGTCTGCTGGTGCCACCCACGCGGCGTGGGTCGCCATTGACCAGACTGAATCCCTGGTCTGGCCAGTCTGGAATAGCACTCTTCGGCCTGATTGTGTGGTCTGCCTGTCGGGCGCCTACGACTTCGGCGACGAGACTGACCCCGGCTATGAAACGATCACGGGCTTTGAAGAGAATATCGAGAACTACACCGACACGTGTGACCCGCGCATCGAGAACCTTTACGCGCCGGTCACCCTCTTGGCTGGGCAACCGACCGATATTAAGCCGATGCTTCTGGTTAACAGCATGGAGGACCTGATGCCGTTCAGCCAAATCGGTGATATGGTGTGCGCGCTGGAAAGACGAGGAGTTTCTTCGACGTTGTATCAGACCCTGTCCATACCGGGCTCCGACCATGCGTTTGACTTCTGGTATGACTGGGATGGAGGGATCGTAGTGCCGCCAAACCCGACACTCACGGTGGCCACGCATGCGGTGGCGTTTCTTGATCAAAACCTTAAACCACCCCCATAAACGCCAGTCCTATGTAGTAGCACCCGACAGCGCTGCAAAGATCTTAAATCACATGAAAAATCACGATTACGTTCTAGTAGTTTATTTCATCGCGGCGGCGGCTCTCGCATTAGCGAACCAAACGGGCTACGCGGGCAGTGCGACGTGGCAGGCTAATCCAACGAGCGGTGATTGGAACACGGCTGCTAACTGGATGCCGAACACGGTGCCAAATAGTTCGACTGATTCCGCCGAATTTGGCTTTTCGAACACTGCGAATGTCTCTATCTCTGCGTCGGTTGATGTTGACGTCATAAGCTTTGATGCGGGTGCAAGCGCCTACTCGATTACCGCTCCGCCGAACACAGTCCTAACGTTTAGTGCAGGTGTCGCTAACAATTCCGGGCTGATGCAGACTTTCGTGGCTGAGTCAGATTCGAGCGGCGGCGGCGTTTTTGAAATCTTCGGCATTGGCTCTGGGTCGGGCGATCTCACGACTTTTGTTTTGAAAGGCGGGCAGGGAAGCGGCGCGCAGGGCGGGGGCGTCAGTCTTCTTGCGGGCAGCGCGATGAGTTCGACCTTTCTCAATGGCGGTGGGATGGTTCCAGGCGCACTCGGGGCGATTGTCGATTTTCTGGGCTCTGCGGTCCTGGGCACCGCCACTATTGTTAGCGATGGGGGGCAGGTTAGTGGCGCGTCCGGCGGAGAGACGCTCTTTTTCGCGGCTGAAGACGCGCAAAACGCTACCATCATTGCCAACGGGGGTGTGGCAAGCGGCGCAGGCGGCGCGATAGTTTTTTTCATGGGAAACTCGCGCGCGGGAGCGGCAACGTTGGTCGCCAACGGAGGAACGAACGCAGGCGACGGTGGCTTGATCGAATTTCACAACACATCGGTCGGAAGCACGGCGCGGGTGGAAGTGTTCGGCAATGGAAACTTGGACATCAGTTCGCACAGCGGCGGGGTGACGATTGGTTCTTTGGAAGGCGATGGGTTGGTTTTCCTCGGTGCCCAGGTCTTGTCTGTCGGTAGCGGGGCCTTGAGCACCACCTTTTCTGGCGTGATGCAGGATCGCGGGATCAGTGGAAGAACCGGTGGATCGTTGATCAAGATCGGCACGACCACACTCACTCTGACTGGAGCTAACATCTACACCGGAGGCACGACCGTGAGTGCTGGCACGTTGGTCATCAATAACACCACTGGCTCAGGCACGGGCACCGGTGCGGTGAACGTGACTGGCGGGACGTTAGGTGGCAAAGGCATCATCTCAGGGGTGGTAACGGTGAACTCTGGAGCGTTCCTCGCCCCGGCCCACGGAACGAAACAGCAAGCCACTCTCACCATCCAAAGTCCGCTGACATTTAATGCTAGCTCGACCTACACCTACACTTTCAAAGCGAAGAAGAAGCAGGCAAAGACGGACAAAGTGATCGCCAACGGAGTCACGATCAACAGCGGCGCGAGCTTCAACCTGAGCGGGACGACCAAGGGGACGCTGACGAGCGGCCTGGTCCTGACCGTGATCAGCAACACGAGCGCGAATCCAATCAGCGGCACCTTCAGCAACCTGGCCGACGGCGCGATCATAAGTGTAAACGGCAACAATCTGCAGGCCAGCTACGAAGGCGGCGACGGGAACGATCTCACGCTGACGGTCGTGCCGTAACTGTAGCCGCTTCGCTGTGCGAAGCGTGGGGAGAGGATGGAATGCTGGGTTGCGATCACGCCGATACCCGCGCCGCCCACAGGGCGTCGGCTACAGGAAGCGTAAGAGCGAGGCTGGGACGCTGGCTTGTCACCACGCCGATACCCGCGCCGCCCACAGGGCGGCGGCTACAATGCCGCGATGGGAATGATCCGAGAGACGGAAAAAAACGGTGAAGACGAAAATTAAGAATCCATGAGCAAAAAAATCAGCGCCGGGTCTTGCGCAGACTGTTGCGGGAGAGTGCCCCGTGTCATACTAGGATCGGAACTGTGCAGACGGAAACGATCCTGATTCAAAACTTCATCGACGGCGAGTTCGTCAGGCCGGCCAATGGCAGGTATCTCGACAACATCGAGCCGGCCACGGGCAAGCCGTATTCTCAGGTGGCCGACAGTGATGCCCGCGATGTCGAGCTGGCGGTGGTTGCGGCCGAAAAAGCTTTTCCGTCCTGGTCGCGCACACCGGCGGCGGAACGCTCGCGCATTCTCCTGCGCGTCGCCGATTTGATCGAGCGCGATCTCGAGAAATTTGCACGCGCGGAATCGATCGATACCGGCAAACCGCTCGCGCTTGCGCGCAGTCTCGACATCCCGCGGGCCTCGAGCAATTTCCGCTTTTTCGCGACTGCGATCCTGCACACCGAGAACGAGGCGCACGTCACCGATGGCGTGGCTTTCAACTACACGCTGCGCCAACCGCGGGGCGTGGTGGGATTGATTTCGCCCTGGAACCTGCCGCTCTATTTACTCAGCTGGAAAATCGCGCCGGCCCTCGCCGTCGGCGATACAGCGGTCGCAAAACCAAGCGAACTCACTCCGATGACGGCGTTTTTGCTCTGCGAGGTTTGCCGCGAAGCGGGCCTGCCGGACGGCGTCCTCAAC
>JBOHXL010000009.1:0-65961 GCA_050736975.1 Chthoniobacterales bacterium
GTGTTGGATCGCGCGAGATCTCGCGCGTCGCCTGGACCGCGTCGAGCAAGGTCAGGTCGTTAGGCAAAACCCCCGCTTCGAGGAGCGAGAGAATACAGGCCGTCGTCCCGATCTTCAGGGCATTGGCGAACGGGCTCATGTTCGAGTCGCCGATGAGCAGGTGCAGCCGCCGATATTTTCGGTAATCAGCCAGCGGCTCATCCCGCGCGTTGATGATCGCGCGATTGAACTGCACCCATTGGTAAATGTCGTTCACGATATGATCGGCCCTCTGGCTGAGCTGGAAATCGATCGTTTCCTCCGTCGCCGGGACTTCAAAGTCGAAGGCGAGCGGGTTGGCCTGCCCAACCCGGCCGGCCCCGGTGAAAATCTGGCGGGTGGCGAGGAAGGCGAGCAGGGCCCCGAGGGCCGGTGGCGTGAACTGTGCCTCGCGCCGCATCAGGTAATTCTCGTGGCAGCCAAAGGTCGCGCCGGTGTGATGATCGATGTTGTTCTTGATGAACGAAACCAGCCCGGTCGCGCCTAACGAATCGAGGACGGACTGGAGCAACTGGTCGCCTGCCAGGTCATAGGCGACGATGTCGCGCAGTTGGCGGCATTCCGGCGAGGCATATTCGAGGTGGCCCATGTCGAGGTACATCCGGCCGCCGTTGAGCAGAAAGCCGCCATTGCCGGGCGGCTCCTCGTAATCGCGATAATGCAGGTCGATCACGCCCGCCCGCATTTTGCGAAAGAGATGATTCTTCACCCGCACCGGCCAGGCGTCGCCATTGGGGTGCGTCGCCTCCCCGCTTACCAGGCAGCCGTATTCGGTCTCGAGCCCTGCGATCCGATCCATCCCTCTCGATTGTCCGATACCGGCGCGGCGTGGACAAGCGGCAATCCGAGGCGCACCTTTTCTGCATGACGACAAAACCATTTCCCGCCCGCAGTCCCGCCGAGAAAGTTGGGGGACTGGTTTACTTCGGCCGGATGCTCGACAAAATTCGGGCTGATGCCAACGACGAATTGCCGCCCGAGTACGTCGAGAAGCTTGGGAACGGGTTCGACGGCCGCTGCGTCCGGTTCCTCGGAATAAAATACGAGGATCTCGTGGCGCGCGTTCTGGAAGAGGGGGGAACCGACGAGGAGATTTGGCGCTGGGCCTACGAGCGCGGTCGCAAACCTTCCCAGGAAGACATGGAAAACTGGAATGCCTTCATGCGGAAATGCGGCTGGAATGACGAAATCACGCCCATCCTTGAGCGCCGCAAAAAAGAGAGCGGCTTCGCTGGTCGCGACGACATCCAGACGATGTTCCAGTTCATCGACGCCGACGAAGGCCGCCTCGCAGCCGCCGGCTTGTGAGCGGCGTGGGCGCGGCGTTCGCTGGGCAAGGTCGCGCCAGCTTGCGGATCGCCTTTCCTACCTCACCCGCTCGCCGATTTTGTTTGGCGGCGGAGGCGGCTTCTGGCGGTAATCGATCACCCACCAGACGAGCGCCACCACGAGCAGCACGATGAGCGCCGCGACGATCATCCGGGCCCGGCTGGGAGCGGCGGGATCGCCCTTTGCCTGTGCCATGAACGCTATTCCGACAGCGTGTCGATCCGCTCCGCGAGTTGAAAATCCAGGTCGGTCAGGCCGCCCTTGCTGTGGGTGGAAAGAATCAGGCGCACCTTGTTAAAGCGAATCTCGATGTCGGGATGATGCTCCTCCTCCTCGGCCACCTCCGCCACACTGTTCACAAAATCGATCGCCTCGGAAAATTCGTCGAACTCAAAAGTGCGTTCGAGATGCTTCTTCTCCAGTTCCCATTCCGGGATCTTCTTCAGGCGGTTTTTTAGTTCATCCGCTTTGATCAGATCGGCCATAACGGCAACACGAGTAACACCCCCTTTTGCTTTTGCAACGGGGAAAGCAAGGGGTTTTTGTCGGCCGTTTTCGCCCGATCAAAGACCGAGAATTCTGCGGAGATTTTTCCCCGAATCGAAAACCTCCACCGCGCATTCCCGGGCCTCGCGCGCGAGCCTCTCCCATTCACTCAGAACCTGATGCGCCGCGGCCGCCGCCGTGGCTCCGTCGCGAACGAAGAACATGCCGTTTTTCTCCGGCAAATATCTTCCAACGCCCGTATCTTCGGTGATCACCGGCCGGCCAAGCGCGAGAAAGGCCGCGGCACGGTCGCTCACCCAACCGGTTTGCCACATCACATCGACTCCTTTGATCGCAGTGAACTCCGCTGCTGCCGAGGTGAGATAGCGCCTGTATTTCGCCGGGGTTCGCGCCACCCGGTGCGGGGAAGTCAGTTGCCAGCCGAGCCGACGCAATCGCTCCAATTCCGGGTCGTCGGCGTTGAGATTCATCGCCAGCTCCCACCGCGCCTCCGGCACGCGGGCGGGCAGATCGAGATAGGGCGCAAACGCGTGCTGCTTTGAGAGATCGGGATATTCACCGTTCACCTCGATGGTGCCGTCCCAGTACCATTGTCCGATGGTGGTAAACTTCGGCCGTTTCGAACGCTCGCGGGGTCGCGGCCGAAGCAGTTGCGTATCGACCAGCGGAAAAAACGTGCGCCATCCCAGGGGCAATTTTGGCAGCAGGCAATCCGCGCCATGCACGTTGAGCCCGATCGTCCAGAACTCGTGATGCTGTTTTTGGCCCATATCGAGTTTCGTCATCCAATAAAAAATCTCGCCCGGATCGAGATCGCAGAAAATCCGCCGCTCGAACTCGAGCAGCAAAGGCGGATGCAGCGCGTAGGAGAGATTGAGGAGAACGTTCGGCGCGGCCAGCCGTGCGCGCAGCTCGCGCCGGGAAAGGCCGATGCAACGGACCGCATCCAGATCATGCGCATCGCCCGCCGTTTCCTGGTAGAGAAGGCAATAGCGTCCCGCGAGCCCGTGCGCACGAAGCTGTCGCTGGAAATTTACCATGCACGCCGCATCATGCGCGCGGTCCCCCGTGGCCGGCAAGATCTCGAGCCAGATCGCGTCCTGCTTTAGCCGGCGCAAACCAAGCATCCACTGCAGCGGCACGGAGAAATTGCCGCCCCCTTCGCGGTACTTCGCCGCGAACCCGCACCCAAGAAAAGTCGTCACCCGGCGAAGAAAGATGCGAAACCCTGCTGCGTCCACCTCGAGGAGCTGCGGCCGTTGTCCTCTGAAATCATTTGGATTGACGCCTAACGGGAAACCTGCTCGGAATCGCGCCATGAAAACAAATCGTTCCATGTTAGTGGCTGCCGCGCTGTGGTTCACAGCGGCCGCAGCAACCTTCGCTGCCAGTGCACACATGGGCACATGGAAGCTCAACGAAGCGAAATCGAAGTTCACGTCCGGCGCGACCAAGAATACGACCGTCACTTACGCCGCCGCCAAGGGTGATATGATGAAACTCACCGTGGATGGGATGGACAAGGACGGCAAGGCGGTGCATTGGACCTGGATGGGGAAATTCGACGGCAAGGCATATAAGATTAAAGGGAGCGCGTCGGCCGATGCGATCGCCCTTAAGATGGTCAATCCGCTGACCAACGACATGACGGTGATGAAAGGCGGCAAAGTCGTGCAGACCGGCACAATTACCGTCACGAAAGACGGGAAATCGCGCGTGGTCATGACCACAATGACGGACGCGAAAGGGAAGAAGCACACCGACAAGGCCTATTACGATAAGCAATAGAAGGCGGCTGTGAGTTAGAAACCAAAGCGGCTGCTCGCTCGGGCAACGGGGGAGCAGCCGCGCCCTGCTCAAAAAGCAGGAGCGGTCTTTGCGCCGCACACTGGATGCGCCTCGCTCCCTCCTTGCCATCCGCCCCTTCTGCCTCTACGCGCGACCCGCTCCAGTTTTTCAACAGTCTCCTTAGGGACACAACATAACCTCCCTTTTAGGCTTGAACTCGTCGCCGAAACAACCGCAAGAGGTGAAAGACGACCTGGTGACGGTGATCGCCGTCGGCGTTCTCGCATTTATCGCGGTAGATATTGCGCACGAGGTGGTCGGGCATGGAATCGGGTTGCTCTTGTCCGGAGGCCGGGCAGGCATCCTAACGACGACAAGACTCATCTCAGATGTGCCGCGGCCCGGGCAAAGCTGGAGAATCTTCGATCTGGGCGGCCCCGCTGGGAATCTTAGCTGGGCCGCGCTCTGTCTCGTGCTGCAACGTTTCCAACGAGGCGCGGCTCCGCGCTGGCGGCTTTTTCTTTGGGCGAGCGCGATGTTCAGTCTGTTTTGGGAATTTGGCTATCTCATGAAGTGTGGCCTAACCGGGAGCGGGGATTACATGGCCTTGATCCTGGGGCTAAAACCGGCCGCGGTCTGGCGGGCTCTGCTTTTCTTAGCCGGGCTAATGCTTTACCGTGCCGCCATCCGCCTCCTGACTTCGGACCTTCACTTTGTGGTCAGATCTGCGGACTCGGGATGCCGAACCCGCGTGACGCGATTGCTCTGGGCGCTCTATCTCGCCGGCGGTCTGGCGGCTTGTGCCGGTGCGATCCTCGATCCGCGTGGTCCAGGCGAAATTTTCAATTCGGGGGCGCTGAGCAGTTTCGTCGCCTGTCTCGGTCTCGCTTTCGTGCCGGGCCTCTTCGGCTCATATCCTGACAAGAGTCTCGCCGTGGGTGAATCCGTGTCGCGCAGCGCTCCCATTACCGCTTTGGCCGTCCTGGCTCTTCTTCTCTTCGTCCTGGTCTTGGGTCGGGGAATCCCCGTTTCAGTCTAGGTCTGGCAAGGTAACCGGCGGCATCGTATGGTTGTAGCTCCACAGTTACCGTGGAGTCGTAACGTTTGTCCCGGTCCATTGATCTTTCGTCAGATAAGAGTCGTTAGGTTGATAGACTCCCGCGACGCTTGCGAGCCAGATGAAGACCATCGGCGACCGGGAGCAGGACCGACTCGACGCGCGGATCGCGCGCCAGCTTCCGGTTTAAGCGATCAAGAGCAAGACCATCGGGATCGCGGAGACCTGGCTCGATGACGCGACCGCCCCAGACCATGTTATCGAAAATAAAAAGGCCGTTCGGTTTCATCTTCGGGAGGAGGATTTCGAAATAGGCGTCGTAGCCGGGTTTGTCCGCATCGATAAATACGAAATCAAGTGGCCCAGGCGGTTCCCAACCAGGTAACTCCAGTTTGGCGTCTCCCAGTGTTAGCTCGATCCGGCCTGCAACTCCCTCCTTTTCCCAGTAACGCCGGGCGATCGCGGTCCATTGCGCGCTCGTGTCGAAACAAAAAAGGCGGCCCTCTTCGCCAAGGCCGCGCGCGATGCAGATGGAGCTATAGCCGGTAAAAGTGCCGACCTCGACCGCTACACCCACGGCGAGGAGTTTCGTGAGCAAAGTGAGAAAGTCGCCTTGCTCCGGGCTAATGAGCATGCGGGCGACCTCGCCTAACGACTCGGTTTCGCGGCGGAGCGCCTCGAGCAGGGGATCAACTGCCCGCGAGCGGTGGCGCGCGATGTAATCGTGAAGCGGGTCGGTCAGGGTGACGTATTTTGCGGGTGGCCTCGCCGGAGAATCGGATGGCTGCATTTTCTACGGAAGCTCTTGTAACACTTATGCTCGTCGGACAAAGGATAACCGGGTCAGCTCTGCAAGGATCGCACCAGGTCCCTTGCTTTCTCGGCGCCAGGCGTGTTCCAAAAAATCACGTCTGCGTCATCCGTCGCAGCCGACGAAAACTCGACGTCGCCGATGCCAAGCAGGCCGGTGATCCCGTTTTTTCGCAAGTTGATGCTGCGAATATCCTGAATCCGCACTTCGTTCGACCTCTTGTTTAGGATTCCGAATTCCGCGCTCACTCGTTTGTTGGTCACGGCATATTTGCGCCGCGCGCGGTCCAGCTGAATCCACAATACCAGCACGATGGCCAGGGCCAGGAGCGCCGCGCGGCAGGCCCACACGATATTGGCCGAATCTGGAAAGCGGAGCAGGAAACTGCCGCTCAGTGCCGCGAGCAAAATCACCGCGAAAAACCATTTTCCCAAATAATGGAGATGGGAAACCGTTCCCTGCCAGAGGGTTTGTTCGGTTGTGGAAGGCATTGGAGTGTTCATCTCTGGCAGCATCCCTGACCTTCTGTCGGGTTCAAGCGATTACAAAGAAAGGGCCCGGGAATATCGAGAGCAGATTTGACGCTTCCGCCTCCCTCTCTTAATTACCCACCCGCGGAGCGCCCGTAGCTCAACTGGATAGAGCATCTGACTACGGATCAGAAGGTTTGAGGTTCGAATCCTCACGGGCGCGCGCCTTCTCGCGAACGCGGGTTGCGCGTCGCCTTTTTCGCAGAGAAAGTGTTGCCATGGCGGGACAAGGTTCGACTGGCAACGTGATCGCAGCATTGTGCAGTTTCTTTATTCCGGGGCTAGGCCAACTGCTCCAGGGGCGGCTGCTGATGGCGCTCGTCCAGTTCTTGCTCGCGGCGGTGCTCTGGTTTGTTCTCCTCGGGTGGCTCGTCCATCTCTGGTCGATCCTCGATGCGGCGCTTTTTAAGCCGCGTGTCTAAGGTGGGTGAGCCGGGGTCGCTTGGCCGCGGACCCGGCGACGAGCTGGTTACGAAAGTTGTGGGCGATTGACCGGCTGCCACGCTGGTTAATCATTTAGCTTTTTCAGGAGCAATTTCCAACGTTCCCAGGCCGCATCGCGTGCCTTGTGATTGGCTAGCGACGCATCAGGCGCTTCGCCGGCCCGCATGAAACCATGACCCGCCCCCGGATAGGTCACTGGCTCGTAAGTCTTACCCGCCGCCTGCATGATCTCTTTTGTCTTCGGAATGGTGGCATCGATCCGTGCGTCGTCTTCGCCGTAAAAGCCATAAACCGGGCACGCAATCTTTTCCGCTGCCGCTGCGGTGTCGGGTCCGGTACCGTAAAAAACATAGGCGGCTTTCAGGTTCGGGTTGTGATTCGCGTAGGCGAACGATTGCCCGCCGCCCCAGCAAAAGCCGGCGACCGCGATCGTGCCGTTGCAGGCCGGCAACTTCATCGCATATGCCGCCGCTGCGTCGAGGTCGGCTTGAATCTGCGGGGTCGGCAATGCGGAAACCGCCTTGATCGCGGCCTCCTTGTCGGAATAACTTTGCGTGTCCTTGCCCGCCTCGGTGAGCAGATCGGGGGCGATCGCGATGTAGCCGGCCGCGGCCAGCTCATCGGCGAGATTCTTGGCCCAATCCGTCAGACCAAAAATTTCATGGATGACGAGAACGACCGGGGTCTTTTCTTTCACCTGGGGAAAAGCGATAAACGCTTTCACCGTGCGCCCGTCGTGTTGCAACTCGATCCATTCGTGGTGCCGCGAGGACTTGTTCAACTTTCCCTGGGCCCACTTCTGCGCGAACCCGGTTTCCGTGCCTAGCGATCCGAGCAACAGCCAAAGAGCGAGAGCGCGAAGTTTCATACGTTTAAGGAAACGCGCCTGGAGCGTGTCGGCAACCCTTGGAAGGTGGGAGGGGCCTGTGCGCCCCGATCGAAAGCGCGCTGCGTGAAATTGATGATGGCCATCGCCGCGCAAAGGCGGCTCCCACATTCTCTACATTCGGAAAAGGATCTTGCCCGCGCGCTGGCCCTGACCAGCGCGCGCGATGGCCTCGAGGAAATTGGTCAGTGCATAAGTCCGCTCGATTTTCGTCTCGAGCCGGCCGCGCTGTGCGAGATCAAAAATTCGCGCAAAGGTTTTGCTGCGCTCCGCTGTGCTCGCCTCTTCGTACCACTTGTTTACCCAGAAGCCGGTGAAGCGAAGATTCTTGAAGATTAGCAATCCGTTAGGCAGGCGGAGCGGCTGGAGGCCCATTGCGCCAAAGGTGACGATGGTCGCCTCCGGGGCCACGATCTTTGCCAGGCGCAGGGCGCTCTCTCCGCCGACGGCGTTCAGGGCCAGCCGGATCGGCGCGCCGTCCGTTGCGGCTGCGACGGCTTCCCGTAATTCATCGTTATCAAGCAGGACAACGTCGCCGCCCGCGGCCCGCAACTCGTGGATCAACTCTGGCCGCCGCACAACGTTCACGGTGCGAATGCCAAGCTCGCGACAGATTGCAATCGCGGCGCGACCGGCGGCGGAGTTGGCCGCGTTTTGAATGACCCAATCGCCCGGACGTAGTTCGACAAAATCGTGTAACATCCGCCAGGCCGTGATCGGGTTGATCTTCAACATCGCGGCCTGTTCCGGCGCGATGCCCTCGGGCACGAGCGTGAGCTTGCCGGCTTTGACCGCGACCGCCTCGCGCCAGGTGCCGGCGTCGTGCGGTAAAATCACCAGCTCGCCGACGGCGTGATCCTTCACCTCCGGGCCAATCTCCTCGATCATTCCGGCGCCTTCGAATCCCGGAGTCGCCGGCAACGGGAAGCGGACGGGATATTTTCCCTCGATCTGATTCAGGTCTGCGGGGTTGATGGGCGCGGCCAGCAGCCTGACGAGCGCTTCGTCCGGCGCGGGCCGGGGGCGCGGTTGCTCCTCCAACTGCAAAACCTCCTCCGGTTTTCCGTGCGCCTGATAGACAATGGCTTTAATACTCTCGCTCATTCGATGGCCTCGCATCCTAGCGTGAACACTCCGGCCGGCAATCTCCAATCAGGCGCGCGCCTCGCCCTCATTGGGATGGTCGCGAATGCCGTCCTGGCCACGGCCAAGATCGTGGCCGGCGCGCTCGGGCATTCCTATGTCCTGATCGCCGACGGGATCGAGTCGGCGCTCGACATCGGAGGCTCGGCCATCATCTGGGGCGGGTTGAAATTCGCCGCTCGTCCGCCCGACGCGACTCATCCCTACGGCCACGGGAAAGCGGAGCCGGTTGCGGCCATCCTTGTCTCGTTAGGCGTGCTCGCGGCTGCCCTGGTCATCGCGGCGCGGAGCGTGCGGGAAATTTTTCAACCCCATGGTGCGCCGGAACCTTTTACCCTCGTCGTGCTCATTGTCGTCGTAGTGGTGAAGGAGCTTCTCTTCCGGGTCGTGAACCGGCTGGGCCGGGATGCCGAAAGCACCGCCCTGCAAACTGACGCCTGGCATCATCGGACGGACGCGCTGACCTCAGTCGCGGCCTTCATCGGCATCTCGATCGCGCTCGCCGGCGGGCCGCGCTGGCAGAGCGCCGATGCATGGGCGGCACTTTTTGCCTGCCTGCTGATCGCAGCCAATGGCTGGCGTCTCTTTTACCCCGCCTTGCACGAAGTGCTCGATACCGCGCCGCGCGGCGAGATCGCCGAGCGGGTGCGGGCGGCCGCGCTGGCGGTGCCGGGCGTGCTCGGGATCGACAAATGTCTGGTGCGAAAAATGGGTTTGGAATTTTACGTCGATCTCCATCTCGGAGTCGACGAAACGATCACGGTGCGCGCGGGCCACGACCTGGCGCACGAGGTCAAGAATGCAATCAAGCGAACCATCCCGCGGATTGCCGACGTCCTGGTGCACGTCGAGCCGGCCTGGCCCGGTCGTTAGGCCAGGGTCACCAGCTCGTCCAGGGCGGTCGCAAGATGGGTGCGAGCGATCGCGACCTGGCGGGCGAACCGGGCCAGCCGGGCGATCGCAGCGGGATGGGTGAGGAGATGCCCGGCGAGCCGCCAGGGTTTGGTTTTCTGGTGCTCGAGATCGAAGAGCACCTCGGGCGGGGCGGGAAACGGTGCCGTCGCCGTGTCGCTGATCACGCGCAGGGAAAGCATTGGAATTTTTCGTGCGGCGCAGGCCTGCGCGATCCATTCCGTCTCCATATCGACCGCGGCGGCGCCCTCCTCCCGCGCGAGGTCGGCTCGTTCCTCGGCGCTCGCGATGACGCGCCCGGCCGTGATGAGTCGGGCGACGCGACTGATGAGCGCGGCCCGGGCCCGGCGCAGCAGTTCCGGGTCGGAAAAATTTTCTGCCAGGAGGAGGTCGGCCACGACCAACGAAGAATCAACCCCGCCGGCGAATCCACTGCTGATGAGAAAGTCGAGCGGCTGCGCATCGAGGAATGGCCCGATGGTCCGGCGACAGGCCACGCCGCCGACGCCGGTATGGAGCACCGCCACCTCGTGATGCCGTTCGCCGAGGAGGCGAAGAAAATCGCGGCTCTCGCTCGGATGCGCAAAGGTGACCGCGATCATTCCGGTGGGCTCAGAGGGGCCGCGAGAGCACAATTTGCAGGTGTACGATTTCGTTAGGCGAAGCCGCCGGGGTCGCGCCCGGAGCGGGCGGAGGAGCACCCAGCGCGGTCAAAGTTTTGCGAAACTCCGCCTCGGCGGAAGCCGGGATGACGACGAGCACGCTCACGCCATTGTCGTTAGGCAGAGCCTTCGTCCCGGAGCCGCCGGCTTTGGCCGCCGCAGCGATGATCGCCTGCGCGACCGCGTCCTGTTTTTCGGCCGGGATAGTGAGCGCGACTGGCGCTGTCCCGATCGTCGGGGGAGTAAAGGCGGCGGCGGCTGATTTTTCCAGCGAACTTTGCAATTGATGACGAAGCGCTTCCTCGCGCGCCTGCTGGACTTCGGGGGTCGGCCTGGTCGAGCGAAAAATAAAGTAGAGGCCAATGGCAACATTGAGCGCGACGAGCAGGCCAAAGGCGGCGGCAAGCTGGCGGCCGCGCGCACCGGCACGGGTGACGGCGGACGATTCGTTAGGCGGACGTTGCAGGCCGCGATGGATCTGACGGGCGGCGGCGAACTGCTTTTGCAACTCCGGATCGGAGATGAGCGCGCGCTCAAGGCGTTCGCGTTCCGGCGGCGGCAGCTTCCCCTCCAGGTAATCGAAAAATTTCTCGGGCGACATGCATTCGGCGCTGGGAAACGCGAGTCACAAACTAAGCCGGGGCCACGCGTAGTCCAGAATCGGCGCGTCCGACGACCGGTTGCGATTCGAAAGCTGGGAAACTAAGCTGGATTCCTCGTGGGCGACGATGGGAAAAGCACTATCCAACCGCGCCGCAACAGACGTTGGATCCGAGGGCTCCTTATCGCTTTCGGAATCTTTTGTTTGCTGCTGGTGGTCTGCCATGCCCCGATCCTGCGGGTCGGGATTCATGCCGTGGCGGTGCGGGTCGCGGCCGGACAAAATCTGAAGCTCGATTTCCAAATCGAGGGTGATCCGCTGAATCAGGTCACGTTGCGCAACCTGCAGGCGAGGCCAACCGGTCCGACCGAGGTGCAGGCGCTCGACGTCGGGGTCGCGAAAGTGGATTACAGTTTACCGGACCTGCTTTTCCACGGAATCTCGGACGCGTTCAAGAACGTCGAACTGCACGATGTGGTGGTGGTGCTCGATTCCTCGAAGGCGCCGATCCCGCCCCCGGCCGCACCCAAGCCTAACGAAAAGGTAAGTCTGCCGGCATTCTTCCCCGACCGATTGGAGGCGACGAACGTGAACCTGACCCTTCGGCAGTCGCCGCATGAGATCGTGATCCAGAACCTGAACCTCGGGCTCTATCCCAGTCGCGACGGCAGGTTGCAGATCGCGAAGGTGCAAATTCCGGGCGTCCACACCTGGACGGACATCACTGCGACCACCAGCTATGGGGGCAAGAGCCTTTCTCTGCACAACCTGATCCTCGACGAAAACAACCGGCTCCAGGTCGTGAAGGTCGATGCATCGAAGATCGACCAGGGCAATCTCGGCCTGGAGCTGAAAGGCGGGATTGGCGGTGGAACCGTCACAAGCAAAATGGAGCTCTCGGCCAAGGGCGCTTCCTTCGAGACAAAAACCGGGCTGGAGGCGAGCGACATTTCGTTAGGCGAACTCGCGCCCTATCTCGGGCAGCCGCCCGGCGCGCTGACGGGCGAGGTGAAAAACGTGAAGATCGACTGGCACGGCGATCTTGGGATGCCTTCCACCTGGCATGGGATAATCCAGGCCGATCTGGAAAATGTCCGTCAGGACAAACTCGCGCTCGATCATGTGAAACTCGACGTCCAGGCCGCGAACGGCGGCGCGACGGTGCGCGAGGCGCGGATTGACCAGGGGAACAATCACCTGCAAGTGCGCGGTTCGATCGAGCTGCCGAAGACGATGGAGGGCTTCGGTCAGACGCCGGGGGATTTCCAGTTCTCGGTCGACACCCCGAATTTGCAGCAGGCAACCTCGTTCCTGACTCCGCCGGTCACCGGCAGCCTGCAAGCCAACGGCGAACTCAAGATCGAAAACCAAACGGTGCATCTCGATCTGAGCGCGATCGGCGACCTGCTCGGTTACCGTGGCGCGGCCGTGCGAAAGCTCTCCGCCACCATGTCGGCGGTGAAGAAAATGCCGCGGCCGAACGACAAGCAGACGCCCTCATTTTACGAGGGTCTGAGCTCGAGCACCCGGGCGCAACTGAGCGAGGTGTGCCAGGGTGATTTCGCGCTCGACCAGGTGGAGGCAGAGGTGAAAAGCGACGGAGCGCAAGTTTCGCTCGGGCCGCTGAGAGCGACGCGGATGAACAATCTTCTGGAGGCGAGCGGGAGTTTTCAACTGCCTCTGCCTAACGAGAAGCTGATTGATCAGCCGGCCGACTTGCAATGGCATCTGCGCGTCCCGCAGTTGAGCGATTACTGGCGGAGCGATGCCCCGAACCAGGTCACGGGCGAGCTGCAGGCGGATGGCGCCGTGCGCATCCGGCGGGGCGTGGCCAGCGGACAGATGAACCTTTCCGGAGAACAAATCGCGGCGAAAACACTGATCGTTAGGCGAATAGACCTGCAGACGACGATCGCGGACAACACGGTTTATCTGAACGATCTCACCGCGACCCTGAGTGAAAAGGATTACCTGAACGCACACGGCACGCTGAAGTTGCAAAAGCCGTATCACTACACCGGAGCGGTGACGGCGAATTTGGCGGACCTCTCCGTCTTTCAATCGCTCCTGAGCTTTGGCGCAGCGGGAGGGCCGGAGTCATCGACCCCGGCTGGCACGACGCCGCTGGGCGGTTCGCTAGTCCTGGACTGGAGCGGACGGGGTGAGGTCGCGACCTTCAAGAACAACGGGAATCTCAATCTCAAGCTTGAGCACGGTCGCTATGCGGACCTGCAAAATCTGCGGGCCAGGGTCGAGGCGCAGTACACGTCGCAGGCGTTCAACGTTCCGATCATCTACTTCGGGAGCGATAAGTTGAGCTTCGAGGCGATTTTGCAGGCGAAGGATTCGCAACTCGAAATCAGCAAGATCGAGATCGACCAGGGGACCGCGAAATATGCCGGCGCTTACGCCTCGATTCCTTTCACCTGGAGCAATCTCGGGAGCACGAAGCCGCTTTTTCCGCCTCATGGCGCGGTGACGATCAACTTTCAATCGGAGAACCTCGATATCGCAAAGCTTTTCCAGAATCTCGGCGCGAAAGCGCCGCTTTCTGGAGAGTTGACGGTCAAGCTCGACGCCCACGGCCCACTCGATCAGTTGGAGGCGAATCTCGATCTGCAAATGCAGAACCTGAAGGCGGCCACGCCGCAGAAATTAGAGCCGGCCAGGATCGATGTCGCGATGCACCTGAAGGACAACGAGCTCAACGTCCTCGGAAAAATCCAGCAGTCCAAAATTCAGCCAGTGCAAATCAACGCGCGGTTGCCCCTGAACATCTCGCAGGTGATTGCGGACCGGAAGCTTGACGAGCGGACGCCGATTGCCGCGAAAGTGCAGATGCCGCGCAGCTCGGTCAATTTCCTGCGGGAGTTTGTTCCTGGCTTGCGCCAGCTCGATGGCAGTCTCGCGCTCGATGTGAATGTCGGCGGCACGATCGGCCAACCGGTTCTGCGCGGTGCGGCGGACATGAACATCAACGTGGCGCGTTTTGAAAATCCGACGCTGCCTCCCCTGACGAACTTTAAAGCGCAGCTCAACTTCCGCGACAGCACCCTGAGCGTTGAGCGCTTTGGCGGCGATCTCGCGGGCGGTCCGTTCACCGTCTCGGGTCGAATTACGCTCCCGAAATTAACGGCGCCTAATCTGGATCTGCACCTGGTCGCGAACAGCATCCTTGTCGCGCGCAACGACAACCTCACGGCTCGCGTTGATGCCAACCTCAAAGTCGAAGGGCCGCTGAAAAGCGCCATGGTCAGCGGTCAGGTCCTGACGACGAACAGCCGTTTCTTCAAGAACATCGACATTATCCCGATCGCGCTGCCCGGACGTCCGGCGCCGCATCCCGAGGCTCCCTCCGCGGTGCCCACGCTTTCATTTCCTGAGCCGCCGCTGCGCGACTGGAAGTTCGACCTCGTGATCAAGAGCAAAGATCCCGTCCTGATTCGCGGCAACCTCGCGAGTGGCAAGGCGATTGTCGACATGAAGCTGACCGGTACCGGGCTGCATCCCGGGCTGGAGGGTCAGGTGCGTCTGGAGAATTTCGACGCGACGCTGCCCTTTAGCACTCTGACGATCAATCTCGGCTTTCTTTATTTCGATCCGGACGATCCGCTCAATCCGCGGATCGAATTGCAAGGCACCTCGTCGATCCGCGATTACACCATCCGTGTTTACATTTATGGGACGGCAACCGCGCCCCAAGCCATCTTCAGTAGCGAACCGCCCCTGCCGCAGGAGGAAATCATTTCCCTCCTCGCGACCGGCGCAACCCGCGAGGAATTGACTGGCGCGGGCAATGTCCTCGCCAGCCGGGCCGCGTTCCTCCTCGCGAAAGAGCTCTACCGCAAGGTTTTCAAGCATGGCAATGAGCCGCCCAATAACGAATCCATTTTCAATCGGCTGAGCGTCGAGTTTGGCGCGATCGACCCGCGCACCGGAGAGCAGACCGCGACCGCGACTTTCAAGGTCGATAATCACTTTGTCCTGGTAGGAGATGTTGGCGTGCAGGGCGGTTTTCGTGGGCTGGTGAAATACCTGATCCGTTTCCGATGAGATGAAGAATCTTCTCTTCCTTGGAATACTTTTTGGCCTGACAGGCGGCTTTGTCTTCGGGCAGGATGCGGTCAAGCGGCCGCAGGAGGAGGAGAAGGAGAAGCAGGAAAAGGCGGCTGGACAGCGACAGGAGCAGGCGGCGCAGCGCGCCAATCTCGAGATTCGCGGCAACACCGCCTTCCGCGACAAGGAACTGCGTTCTACCTTGAAGGAGCAGCTCGCAACGATCGAGCAATATGGCCTGACGAGTGCGCGGGCGGATGACGTGGCTTTTTTTCTCGAGCTCTTCTATAAGAAGCATGGCTACGCCAAGGTAAGCGTCAGTTACACCATCGTGTCGGCGAACCGGTTCCGTCTCGATGTTTCCGAGGGGCCCCTGGTGCATCTGGGAAAAATCGACTTCATCGGCAATCGTCAGGTGCCTTCGGCCAAGCTTTTCGAGTTCGCCGTCAGTCCGACTCGCGAACGCTACTCCAAGGCGCAGGCGACTCTGCCTTTCGTGTCGAGCGATCTCGACGAGGGCGCGAATCTCGTCCAGCGCTTTTACGTTTCCGAAGGCTACCTCCAGGGCACAGTCGCCCCCCCAAGTTATGAATACGTGCAGCCCGATCTGGTAACGGCGCGGATCGTGGTCCACGAAGGTCAGCAGTATTTCTTTGGCAAGGTCAACTTCGTCGGTCCGACCATCTACGACCCGGAAACCCTCCGCGGGCAAATGCTGGATTTGCTCCGGCGACCTTACACCGAAGCGCGCCTTGCCGATATCCCGCGCCGACTGCAGACGTATTACAAAACACGCGGTTATTATGCGGTGAAAGCCGACGTGGTGAGTGATCCTTCGCTCGCGATTCAGGGGCGCGTCCCGGTCCGCGTCACGGTCGACCCCGGGCCGGTTTACTACTTCGACGGCGTGACGGTGAAAGGGACGCAGCAATTGCGTTCGCAGTATCTCGTTAACCGCTTCAAGAAATTGCGCGGTCGTCCCTACAGTCCGGAGACGCTGGACAAAAAGTTTCGCGAGATGATGCGCACGGGCTTGTTCAATATCCTTCGGATCAAGCCGACGCCGGTCGACGGCGATTTGCTGCGACTCGACATCAACGTCGAGGAAGCCAAGCCGCGGGAGTTCGGTTTGTCCCTCGGCTACGGGACCTTCGATGGCGCGATCGTCGGTGTCTCTTATGCGAATCGCGATCTCTTTGGTTTCGGGCGGCCGCTCACCACTTCGGTGGAATGGTCGGAGCGTGGTTACAAGGGAGATATTACTTTTGAAGATCCGTATCTTTTCGACACCAGCGTCGACTTCAAGATTCGTCTTTCCGCTCTGACCTACGACTACGATGGTTATTCAAAGTTTGAGATCGGCGATCGCATCATCTTCAGCCGCCAGCTTACTGATCATTATTCCGTCGGGCTGGTCTTCGATGAGCGGCACGTGGAAGTCACGAGCGCTTCGATTGCGCCAATACTACTCGGCCGGACTTCGTATTTCCTCAGTTCGGTTGGATTCACACAGACACTGGATCTGCGCAAGAATCCGCTGGTCGCGCCGCGCGGATTCGTTTTCGATAACACCGTCGATGTCGCGACAAGCCAGATCGGGAGCGAGATCGATCTGCTGCGCGCGACCGGCCGGGCAAGCTATTATCTTCCTTTCGCGCCGGAGCAGGCGCAGCTCGAGGGCGAGGATTTGCAAAAATCGGGGCTGCAAAAGTGGTTTGAGCGCAGCCTGCTGGCTTTCGGGGCGCGGTCGGGCATCGTCTATCCGCTCGACACCACCGGCACGACCCTTCCACTCGCCCTCCCGATCGACGAACGTTTTTTCCTTGGCGGCAGCATGACGGTGCGCAGCTTCGACGAGCGCGAACTTGGTCCGCACGATTCCGCGGGCAATCCGATCGGGGGCGAATACTACACGATCTTTAACGCCGAGTACACTTTTCCAATTTACGGCGAATTGTTAGGCGCGGTCTTCGTCGATGCCGGCAACCTCTTGCGCGATGCGCGTTCCGCCAGCCTGAATGACATGCGCTACGCAATTGGCGCGGGCTTGCGCTATAACCTGCCGATCGGGCCCGTGCGCCTTGACTATGGAGTGAACCCGGACCCGCGGACGAACGAAGCCTTCGGCGCCTTCCATTTCAGCTTCGGCTTTGCGTTTTAGCGAGAAGGCGATTTTTATGATGACTTCGGGCCCGCATTCTCGGGATTGCGAGCGGGCCGACTCGCCGTTATAATTTGCAAAGGCCGCGCCTCATTCGTCGTTAGGCGGGCAGCTAATCAAACACGCTTATGGAAACAACACTCGAAGCACCAAAAGCCTCTTCCGCCGCACAAACCGATTTCCTGCCTCTGGAAGGGACGGACTATGTCGAGTTTTACGTCGGCAACGCGAAGCAGGCCGCGCACTTCTACAAAACCGCTTTCGGCTTTCAAAGCCTGGCCTATTCCGGGCCCGAGACGGGCGTGCGCGAGCGCGCCAGCTACGTCGTTCGGCAAAACAACCTCACCTTTATTCTCACCACGCCGCTCCGGCCTGACCATCCGATGGCCGACCACATCTACAAGCATGGGGACGGAGTGAAGGTGCTTGCACTGCGCGTGCCGGATGCGACCTCGGCCTGGAAGGAAACGACCGGGCGTGGCGGCAAAAGTTATCTCGAGCCGAAGAGGCTGACTGACGAGCAGGGCGAAGTCGTGATGAGCGGTATCCACACTTATGGCGAAACAGTCCATCTCTTTATCGAGCGCAAGAATTATCGCGGCGTTTTCGTGCCCGGTTTCCGCAAATGGGAGACGGGTTATAATCCGGCCGAGACCGGCCTCCAGTATGTCGATCATTGCGTCGGCAATGTCGGCTGGAACCAGATGAATCCATGGGTCAAGTTCTACGAGGATGTGATGGGCTTTCGCAACATTCTGAGCTTCGACGACAAGGATATCTCGACTGAGTATTCCGCTCTCATGAGCAAGGTCATGAGTAACGGCAATGGTTTCGTGAAGTTTCCGATCAACGAGCCGGCCGAAGGCAAGAAGAAGTCGCAGGTCGAGGAGTATCTCGATTTTTACCAGGGTGAAGGCGTGCAGCATGTCGCGGTTGCGACCAAGGACATCGTGAAAACGGTGACCGAGCTGCAAAAACGCGGGGTCGAGTTTCTGAATATTCCCACGACCTATTACGACACGCTGCCGGAACGGGTCGGGCATATTGATGAAGATCTCGAACCACTCAAGCGTCTCGGGATTTTGGTCGATCGCGATAACGAAGGTTATCTGCTGCAAATCTTTACCAAGCCGGTGGAAGACCGTCCGACCTTGTTCTTCGAGATCATCCAGCGCAAAGGCGCAAAGAGCTTCGGCAAGGGTAACTTCAAGGCGCTCTTCGAAGCCCTGGAAAAGGAACAGGAACTGCGCGGCAACCTCTAAGGGAGATCAAGCATGCCATATTATCAGAAGCTCGGCCAGATGCCGAAAAAGCATCATATCTGGTTCCATCGCAACGGTTCGGCCCCAACCTACAAAAACGAGGGCATCGCCTACGAACACGTCTTCACCACCGAAGGGTTCGATGAGGCGTATTCAATCGTCTATCACCTGCGGCCGCCCACCCGCGTCCGCAATGTTGAGCTGATCAAACATTGGGAGCCGAAAAAAGTTACGGACAGCCCGTTGCGTCATCATCATCTCAAGACCGCGGCCATACCTCGCCGCGGCGACCTTTACACCAGCCGCATCCCAATGTTGTTCAATCAGGACATCATCGCTTACCGGGCGCGCCCGGCCAAGACTTACGACAAGTTCGAGTATTACAAGAATGGCGGGGCGGACGAAGTTATCTTCGTCTTTAAGGGTGGAGGTACTCTCGAGACCGTTTTCGGCAGACTGCCTTATCGCGCGGAAGATTACATCGTCATCCCGCGCGGAGTTACTTACCGGCTCGTTCCAGACAACGTGGAGGAGGAAGATTATCTCATCCTCGAATCGGTCGGTCCGGTGCGGATTCCCAAGCGGTATCTCAATCACGAAGGCCAGATCAAGATGGGCGCGCCCTATTCCGAGCGCGATCTCCATGGGCCGACGGAGATCATCACGATCGACAAAGAGGAAGACGTGGATGTTCTGGTGAAAGACGGATCGCGTTTCACCCGCGTGACCATGGCCCAGCATCCCTTCGATGTTCTCGGTTGGGACGGTTATCTCTATCCCTTCACGTTCAATGCGCAGGATTTCGAGCCAATCACGGGCTCGGTCCACCAACCGCCGCCGATCCATCAAACCTTTGAAGTGCGCGGTTACGTCATCTGCACCTTCGCGCCTCGTCTCCTTGATACCCATCCCGAAGCGGTCAAGATCCCGTGGGTGCATGATAATGTCGAAGCGGATGAGGTGCTGTTTTACGTCCGCGGTAATTTCGGATCGCGCCGCGGGATCGAGAGTGGCTCGATCACGCTGCATCCGCGCGGAATTCCGCACGGGCCGCACCCAGGCACGATCATGGCGAGCAAGGATGCTCTGCGCACCGAAGAGCTGGCAGTGATGTTCGACACCGCGCATACCCTCGAACTGACCGAGGAATCGCTCGCGCTGGACGATCCCAAGTATCCGCTCAGCTGGCTCGACTAAGATCGCGCGTTCAGGGCCAAACGCAGGCAAGACGCCCCTCGACCTGACAGCCGGGACGGCTGTGTTACGTTCCCGCCGTGGAGGAGAGTGACCTTGATACTTCGGAACGCCTGACGTTGGAACCGGACCGGCTGGGAGCCGATCGCCTCCAGGAAATGGAGCGGATTTTCGGCGATTTGCTCGACGCCGTCGGCGAAGACCGAACCCGCCAGGGATTGCGCAAAACTCCAGGGCGCGCCGCCCGTGCCTTCGAATTCATCACCGCCGGCTATCGCCAGTCGGTCGAAGAAGTGGTCAACGGCGCCATCTTCGACTCCGAGGCGAGCGAGATCGTGATGGTGAAAGACATCGAGCTCTATTCGATGTGCGAGCATCATCTTCTTCCCTTCATCGGCCGGGCGCACGTCGCTTATGTTCCGGATGGCAGAGTGATCGGCCTCTCCAAAGTTGCGCGCATTGTAGACGTTTTTGCGCGGCGTTTGCAGATTCAGGAACAATTGACCACCCAGGTAGCTGACGCGCTCATGGGCTCGCTCCACCCCTCAGGCGTGGCGGTCGTGATCGAGGCGAAGCATCTCTGCATGATGATGCGCGGAGTCGAGAAACAAAACTCGATCATGAAAACTTCCTGTCTCCTCGGCGTTTTCAAGGAAGACGCGCGCACCCGCAGCGAGTTCCTCTCGCTTCTCAGTCAGTAAACGCCGATGCTGCTGACGGTCAGCAAGCGGCTGGAGTTTTCCGCCTCGCGGCGGCTCTTCTATTCGGGTTGGTCGGAGGCGGAAAATCTGGTTGCGTTCGGCGGCGAAGCCGCCGCCCATTACGGCACGGGCCGCAACTACGTGGCCTACTTCATCTTCACTGGCGAGGTCAGCCCGGCGACCGGCATGCTCGTCAACATCAGCGAAATGAAGGCGCGAGTAGAGCGGGTCCTGCAGGCTCGGTTCGATCACAAGTTTCTCAACGAGGACCACCCGGCTTTTCGCGAAACGCTGCCGACGGCAGAGAACATCGCGCATCAACTCTTCCTGGAAGTGGCGCCGCTCTTCCAGGATTTGGAAGCCCGGCTCGTCGCCTGCCATCTCGTCGAATCGCCGGAACGGAGCGCAACCTATTACGCCGGCGGAGCGGGGGAAGAAAATCACTGGCTGGAGTTCTCCGCCGCGCGTCAGACGATGTCGCCGCACTTGAGCCAGGCGGAAAACGAAGCGCTCTTTGGAGTCGCGTCGTCGCCGCATGGCCACGGACATCATTACCGAGCGCGTTTCACCTTCCTCTGTCTTTCGCTTGCGCAGGCGCCAGCCGGGATGGGCGGTGTTCCGTTCTCATCCTCGGACGCCGTGGTGGGCGTCTCTGCAACGCCCGGCGCCGCCGCACGGATCCTCGGATCGCTTCGCGCCGAACTCGATCACAAGCACCTGAATCACGAAGTTCCCGGCCTGACGGACCGGCCGAAGACGACCGAGAGCCTCACGCAATATTTGTTCGAGCGAGTTGCGACGACCCTCCCGCTGCTTCGGGTGCGTTTGCATGAGCGGGACGATTTTTTCGCGGAGTATTCGGGTAGCGGCGCTTTCTCTCTTGGGATGAGGAGATCTTTCAGCGCGGCGCATCGCCTGCACGCCGCCGCTCTCTCGCCCGCAGAAAACGCTGCTCTTTACGGCAAATGCAACAATCCGCGCGGGCACGGCCACCGCTACCTGACGGAGGCGACGATCGGCGGGCGCTACGATGAGCGGAGCGGTACGCTCTATCGTTTCAACGAATTTGCCGCTGGCGTCGAGGTCGCGCTCCGTCCCTGGCAGGACAAACATCTCGATCGCGAGACGGAAGAGTTTCGCACCACGCCTTCGACCGGAGAAAACATTGTGCGCGCCCTCTGGCCGAAGTTCGACGCACGGCTCGACGGTCGGCTCCTCCGCCTGCGGCTGTGGGAAACGCCTAACAATCGCTTCACGCTTCGCCGGTAACGGATTTGTCTCCGGCGTCGCACTGTCTAAATTTACGCATGCCGACTCGCGCCTCAGAGCATCGACTGGAGGAAGATATTTCCATTCATATTTTCACCGTCTCCGCCGGCATGGTCGGCGTTTGTCTCACGGTCATCGGTCTTCTGCGCGTCGTGATCACCCTGCGCAAGACGGACACCTTCGCCGACGACCTCCTGGCCATGGACGCGATGCTTTTTCTCATCTCCTGCCTGACGTCGTATTGGGCGCTGCGCACTCGGAGTGCAAAGAGGATGTATCGTCTCGAACGTTTTGCCGACGTGGTTTTCGTGCTGGCCCTCGTGGTGATGGCGGGCGCTTGCCTCTTTGTCACCTACGCGATCGCCATCTTAAAATGAGATTTTACCGCTAGGCCAGTGCGATGACTGCCGGACAATTTCGCCGCCTCGCCCTCGGCCTGCCCGAGGCCGTCGCAAGCTCGCACTTCCGTCATCCGGACTTTCGCATTCGCAACAAGATTTTTGCCACGCTCGGCTATCCAGATCCGCACTGGGGGATGGTGAAACTCACCCCGGAACAACAGAAAGAACTTCTAGGTCTTGCACCAGAAACATTTCGCCCGGCCGCGGGCGCCTGGGGTCGGAGAGGGAGCACGCTCGTTCTCCTCTCCGGCACGACGCCGGCGACGCTGGGTCCCATCCTGCGCCGCGCCTGGGAAAATATCACGGTGAGAAGTTCGCCTGGAAAAAAGCTTCGTCGTCGTTAGGCCGCTGCCAATCGCATCCGATGCCGACCCTCTGCGAGCACGACCAGGAGCGTGCTGAGGGCGGCGTAGCCGAGCATCGTTCTCGTGTTCCCACCTCTATAAAATCCGGCGAAATCCAGCCACGGATTCGCTCCGCGATCATTCACCACCAGATACCAAAAGCTCAGGAAGATGACGATGAAGGTCTTGGCGTTGACGGTGATCACCCCTAACGACGTCGCCGTCGCCCCGACAAACGCAATCCCCACGAGTAGCGCGCCAAGCGGCAGCGCGCCGTCTGCTGCCACGCGCAACAGCGGAGCCGCGCAGAGGAAAAGGCTGAGCAGCATCGTCGACCCGAGCTTCCACCAAACAAAATTTTCGCGCAGATGCGGCGCCGCCCACAACATTGCGAGCGTGTTCGCACGCGCATCGCGCGTCGCCATATCTGAGACCACGATCGCCAGCGCGGCGAAAACGCCCGGCATGAGACCTGCCAGAGGCGCGCTCACGGCCGCAATCGTGATGACGACGAAGGCAATCAACACCAGCGGGTAGAGCGCCAGGGTGAGCGCGGCGTCGCTCCACATTGCCGCGACGAACGACCCGCGACGCACCGGAAGAAGCAATGGCGTGACGATTCGCCGGGTCAACGGTTTAAACGAATTCTGCAGTCGTCCAATCCAGTTGCGCTGCGATTTGTCTGCGGTCTGCTTCATCCGCGCCGGATCGAAGCGATGGAAACACAGCGTCGCCAGCGGCAGAAAGAGCAGCGGCGCCAGGGTCGAAACCAGGCGCGGGAGCACCCAGGCGCGAGTCAGCGCCAGCCCCGGAAAAACGATCGGTGCCTTCTTCGGATCAAAGGGCGACGAACCGATTGAAACCGAGGTCGTATGCAGCGTGCGCGTCATCTGTTCGATCATGAATCCAAATCCGGTGAAATCGAAATAGCGCGCCCAACTGACGCCATGGTGACTGGCCTGATCGCTGATCACGAGCCCAATGGCCGCCATCCAAAAGAAGAAATAGGCGACATCGCCCAGTTTCCCGGAGATGAGCGGGATCGATTCGAACAAGACCGCGACGGCCGAGACAAACACGACTGCCGCCGGCGTTAGGAGAAGATATTGCTGGAGGAAAACGAGCGGCTCGATTCGCGCCTCGCCGCGCACGAGCAGCATCGCCATCGAGCTGAGCATGAATCCGGCGAGAAACGTGGTCAGAAACAAAACGTTGCCGAGAAATTTGCCGAGCAGGTATTCGCCAGATCGCATCCGCGTGGAAGCCATCACCAGTCCACAGCGTGAATCGATATCTTTGCGGATCGCGCTCGAGATGACATAGAAGCCAAAGAGCCCGACGAAGAACATCCCGAGCGAAGCCGTTCCCATTCCGATCGCGCCCGAGTTGTAGATCGCGCGCCGCCCATTGATTTGGATCAGGGTGCGACCGGTCGTGGGCGAGGGGATCCAGACATAGGCAAACGCGCTCAGGAGCAGGAAGACGACGACGGTCGAGACGCGGCGGAACCGAACCAGAAAGTCCACCCGCACGATCGCGACAAGCCGGGCGAAGCTGCCACTCATCGCGCTTTCTCCTCGCTCGCTCCGAAGTTCATCAAATAGAGAAACGCGTCCTCCAGCTCCGGCTCGGCGGCCGACGCCGCGATCGCCGGCCTCGGTCCAACGAAGCGGATGTGAACGCCGTCCGATTTGCGGATCGCGCTCGAAATTTTCAGGCTCGCGCGCAGCCGATCGAATTCCTCCGAAGAAACCACGCTGTGCCATGCCTTGCCGGTGCAGGCGCTGAGAAGTGCCTCGGGCGCGCCCATGGTGAGGAGCGCGCCCGACTTAAGCACAGCGATCTCGGTCGCAATCGATTCGATATCCGAGACGATGTGGGTCGAAAGAATCACCAGTTTGCCGAAGCCGATCTCGGAAAGAATGTTGCGAAAACGGACCCGCTCCTCCGGGTCGAGCCCGGCCGTCGGTTCATCCACGATGAGGAGCGCGGGATCGTTAATCAACGCCTGCGCAATGCCGAGGCGCTGTTTCATCCCGCCGGAAAACCCGCCTACGGCGCGATTGGCGGATTGATGGAGGTTCACGTTTTCGAGCATCTCCATCACCCGCTTTTTCGACTTCACTCCCTTGAGCGCGGCGAAGTAGGTGAGGAACTCAATCGCGGTGAGATTTTCGTAAACCCCGAAATCCTGCGGGAGATAACCAAGCTTCCGCCGCACATCGTTAGGCCGCTTCGTCACGTCAGCGTCTTCAAATAAAATCCGGCCGCTCGTCGGCCGCGTGATCGTCGCAATCATCTGCATGAGCGTTGTCTTGCCCGCGCCGTTCGGGCCCAGCAGGCCGATCACGCCCGATTTCAATTCGAGGGAGAGATCGCGCACCCCGTACTGACCGCCGCGGAACTGTTTCGAGACCACCTCAATTTTCAGCATGGCATTTTCTTGCCGGGAAGAGCCCGTTCTGTCGAGTCATGGCGTTGCTGGCTCTCGCGGCAACTTGCAAACAAGAGGCGGCGCCCCAAAGGTGGCGCGATGGAAGAAATGGCGAAAATCGAGCGCGCGGTGTCGGAGGGAAAGCTCCTCGAATCGAGCGCGGCCAATATCCGGCGAATGCTGGGAAGCGCGACCTCGCCGATTGCAGTTTTGTCGATCGCGGAGCTGGTCGAGGGGGCGGAGTGGACGGAACTGAACGACCGGTTCTATCGCTCCCTCGCTTTTGGCACGGGCGGGATCCGCGGGCGCACTCTTGGCCGGATCGTGACGGGCGCGGAACGCGGCACGCCTAACGAGCTGGGATGGCCGGAGTTTCCCTGTGTCGGGACCAACGCGATGAACTTCGAAAGCGTCAGACGCGCGACGCAGGGGCTGGCCGAGTATCTGCGCGAATGGTTTGCCCGCGAGAAACCGCACGCTCGTCCAAAGATCGTGATTGCGCACGACACCCGCTTTTTCTCGGCGGATTTCACGAGACTGGCGGCCGAAGTCGCGGCCCAAAACGGCTGCGATGCCTGCGTCTTCGAAGGCCCGCGCTCCACGCCCGAACTCTCATTCGCTGTCCGTTACCTGCGGGCCAGCGCCGGCGTGGTTGTGACCGCGAGCCACAACCCGCCGCACGACAACGGCTACAAGGTTTATTTTGGCGATGGCGCCCAGGTCGTGGAACCGCATGCCAGCGGCATTATCGCCAGGGTCAACGCCGCCCGGGCGCCCGCGCCTAACGAAAAGCGTGGCGAGATCATCACACTCGGGCTGGAAGTCGACGAAGCCTACATGGCGCGGCTCGCGACGCTCGTCCTCGATCAGGAATTAGTACGATCGCAGCGCGACCTGCGAATTGTTTACACGCCGATCCATGGCACTGGTGGCGTGATCGTCAAGCCAATGCTCGAGCGGTTCGGTTTCCACTTCGAGGTCGTGGCGGAGCAAGATCAGTTTGACGGGCGTTTCCCGACCGTGCTATCGCCCAATCCGGAAAACGCCGAGGCGCTCAAACTCGGGATCGACCTGGCAATGAGACGCGGGGCCGATCTCGTGATCGCGACCGATCCCGATTGCGACCGGATGGGCGTGGCGGTGAAGAGCGCGAGTGGCGCGATGAAATTGCTGACCGGCAACCAGATCGGTTCTCTCCTCGCCTATTACCGAACGAAGACGCTCTTCGAACAGGGCGTGCTCAATCCCGCGAATGCGGGACGCGGCGTCATCATCAAGACGTTCGTCACCACGGATTTGCAAAAAGCGATTGCGGAGAAGTTCGGCCTGCGCTGCGTCGAGACGCTGACCGGTTTCAAATACATCGGCGCGAAGCTGGAAAAATACGAGCGCGCCGTCCCGCTGGAAGCGGGCGTCGATTATCGCGATCTGTCAGAAAAAGAGACGCGCCGGCTGCGCCTCGTGCATTCGTCGTTTTACATTTTTGGCGGCGAAGAAAGCTACGGTTACAGCGGGGCGGATTTCATTCGCGACAAAGATGGCAATGGCGCGGCCATCATGTTTTGCGAGGTCGCGGCCTACGCCAAGTCGCGTGGCCTGACGATCGACGAATTGCTCGACCAGGTTTACGCGCAGTGTGGCTATTATCTCGAGAAGAACGGTGCGCTTACCTTTGAAGGCGCGGAAGGGTGGGGGGAAATCCAGCGGCTGCTCGCAACTTATGTGAGTGATCCGCCTAGGGAAATGCTGGGGAGCAAAGTCACGGCGGGGCGGAATTTCGAAACCGACGCGATCCGCGACGTCGAAGGCGATGAGATCCCGAGGGAGAAGATGCTGATCTTCGAATTGGCGAACCGAACGCGCATCGCGGTGCGCGGTTCCGGCACCGAGCCGAAGATCAAATATTACCTCTTCGCCCAGCGTCGCCCCGCGGGCGCGGAATTTACGTCCGCGGAACTCGAGGCGATCAAGCCGCAGGTCGAGGAAGAGCTGGAGACACTCTGGCAGTGGCTGCAGGCCGACGCGCAGAGGCGGGTGGAGCCCTGACGGCGTCTGGACAGCCGGCGGAGAGCCGTTCAATATCTCGGGATGGGCGAAATCAGTCTCAATGGCGGCGAAATTACGATCCTGAAAACGCTTGGCCTGAGCGGTGGGATCACGCCTGGCGTGCAACTGGCAGAGCGAATGAACGAGATGGAAGGCGCGGAGTTTCTCGACGCGCTCGCTGGCCTGATCGCGATGGATTATGTCGTCGCCAACAAGGTCAACATCCGCACCATGGATGC
The DNA here is from genome assembly GCA_050736975.1 of Chthoniobacterales bacterium. GTDB lineage: Bacteria > Verrucomicrobiota > Verrucomicrobiia > Chthoniobacterales > UBA10450 > Palsa-1392. The sequence goes on from JBOHXL010000009.1 coordinate 26,817, forward strand.
GGTCAGGGGTGCTGCCTTCCGCGTCAACCCGGCCTTCGCTCGAGATCTAAAGGACGCGGTCTATCCCTCCCGGCAGAAAAAAGCGGAGACCGGTCGGCGCCGGCGGCGATCCTGATATTCGAGTGAGCGAAAATTCGCCCATCCGGAAATGGCTCAAACTTTGGCCATGGTCTGCGGCTCTGCTCAGCGGCGTGCTAACGACGCTTTGCTTCGCGCCCTTTGAACAAACCTGGCTTTGCTGGATCGCGCTCACGCCGTTGCTCGCGGCCGTTTGGTTTTCCGGGGCAGGAGCGAAGCGTCGCTGGTTGCGCGATCTGCTCCTTGGTTACGTCGCTGGCGTTGTCTTTTTCTGGAGCGTTCTCTCCTGGCTGCACACCGTAACCGTCCCTGGGTTAGTCCTGGTGGGGCTCTACATGGGGGTTTACTTCGCGATCTGGAGCTGGATCGCAGGGCTCGTTAGGCCGGGCCCAGCGCGGACGAAAGAGACTGGAGAAACGCCCAACGTCCAACGCCCGACGTTCAACATTCCATTAGGAAATGCGCTGCCTAACGAGTCGCGGGAAGCACACTCGCCCTGGCTCAGCTCGCTCCATAATCTCTGGCTCGCGTTCGTCCTTGCCTCCGCCTGGACCGCGCTCGAGTGGGTGCGCGGCTGGCTCTTTACCGGCTGGGGTTGGAACGGCCTCGGTGTCGCCTTGCACAAAATTCTGCCACTCATTCAGATCGCGGAATTTACCGGAGTGGCCGGGATTTCGTTCTTCCTCGTCTTCGCCAATGTCATCGCGATCGCAACCGTACGGCGCTTTCTTCTCGAGACGAAAGTGCGGGTCCGACGGCCGCATTTCGATTTTACCCTGACGATGGCCGCGATTGTCGGTCTCGCCGCCTACGGCATTCGCGTTTTGCAGGTGAAAATCGCGACTGAGCCACTGCGCGTCGCGGCGGTACAGGCCAATGTGCCGCGCGAGGAAAAATTCGGCCGACAATTTCAGGAAAAGACATTCGCAGAATTCACCCACCTCACGCAGCTCGCGCTTGCCACCCGGCCGCCGCCGCAGTTAATCATCTGGCCGGAGAGCTCGACGCCCGCGCCGGTGCTGGTCGACGCGGAGACTTACCGGTTTGTGATGGATCTTGCCGCCTCGATCGGAACGGATTTACTCCTCGGCACGATCGATGTGGATGAGAAAGGCGATTACAACGCCGCCATCCTGGTTCCAAACGGCGGCCAGGATATCCAGGTTTATCGCAAGCTGCATCTCGTGCCGTTCGGCGAATATGTACCCGGGCGAAACACCGTCCCGTTTATCGGGGCCATCGTGGGCGACCAGGTACCGGGAGATTTTGCGCGCGGGAAAGAACCGGTGGTTTTTCGCCTGACGACTGATCGGGTGATGGTGGCGCCGCTGATTTGCTTCGAAGACACACTCGGCGAGTTGACGCGGCAGTTTGTCCTGCGCGGGGCGAACCTGCTCGCCAATGTGACAAACGACGGCTGGTTCCTGCACTCCGCCGGTTCGCAGCAGCATCTGGAGAACGCGATTTTCCGCTGCGTCGAAAACCGCCGGCCGATGGCACGCGCGGCCAACACGGGTGTGACCTGTTTTGTGAACCGCTTCGGGCGGGTAACGCAGGTCTTGCTCGACGCCAAAGGCAGCCAGTTCACGGAAGGCGTGCTAACCGGAACGGTGGAAGTGCCAACCGGGGAAGCGCTCACTTTCTACACGCGACATGGCGAACTCTTCGCCAAGATCTGCGCTGGCTTTACAGTGCTTTTTTTGCTCATGCGATTGCCTCGACTCGTTAGGCAACGGTCGTAGCCGGAGGTTTGGAATACCGGCTCTCCAACGCCTCGGCCACTGATCGAAGATCGCGGCTGCCGGTTTTCCGTGCATAGTCTCGCACGATGGAGAACGAATGCGTGATTTTCGCCCGCGGCCTGCGCAAATCGTATGGCCCGCTCGAGGCGGTGAAGGGAATCGACTTCGAGGTGCACGCCGGCGAGGTCTTCGGGTTGCTCGGGCCGAATGGCGCGGGCAAGACGACCACGGTCGAAATCCTCGAAGGTTTGCGACCGCGCAGCGGTGGCGAGGTCAAAGTGCTCGGGTTCGATCCCGACCGCCAAAAACAAAGATTGAAGGACCGCATCGGAGTCTGCCTTCAGGCGACGAATCTGCCGGATAAAATCAAGGTGCACGAAGCGCTCGAACTGTTCGCGGCCTTCTATTCCAGACAGGTCGACGGCGACGCGCTCCTCCGCCGCCTCCAGCTCTGGGAAAAACGCGAGGCCGGTTACGCGACGCTTTCCGGTGGACAGAAACAGCGTCTCGCTCTCGCTCTGGCTCTGATCAATGACCCGCAAATGCTCTTTCTCGACGAGCCGACAACCGGTCTGGATCCGCAGGTGCGGCTGGAGATCCGCGACTTGATCGAAGAGTTGCGCGCGGAGAAGCGGACGATCCTTATGACCACGCATTATATCGAAGAGGCGGAACGCCTCTGCGACCGCGTCGCGATCATCGACAACGGCGTCATCATCGCGCTCGGCTCGCCGGCGGAGTTACAGGCGAAAAGCGCGACCCAGTCGAGCATCGAGATTTCGTTAGGCAAACCGCTTCCGCCCGGGGAATTGCCGGCCTGGCCGGACGCGATCCGCACGATCGTGAGCGATGATCGGCGGCATGTTTCGGTCAGCTCGAATCGCCCGCCCAAAACGCTGGTCGAACTCGTCAGATGGATCGACGCCCAGGGATTTGAGCTTGAAGACGTCCATCTTACCCGCCCGACGCTCGAGGATGTGTTCATCGAGCTGACCGGGAAACGCTTGCGCGAATAGGAAATGAAAGCCTACCTCGCTCTTCTCAAGATCGACCTGAAGCTGGCGATGCGGAACCGGCTCGTCATGTTCTTCAACTATTTCTTCCCCCTCGTTTTCTTCTTCATGTTCGGGCAGTTGTTCGACGCGAAGCAGGGCGCGGCGATCGCTCTCCAGGTGGTTACGATCGTTATTGCGATCGGCATTCTCGGGAATGGCCTCTACGGCGCGGGGATGCGCGCGGTGCAGGAGCGCGAGGAAAATATTCTACGTCGCTACAAGGTGACACCGATCACGCCGGTGCCCTTGCTCGCCGCTTCCATGCTGACGGGTCTGCTCATTTTTCTGCCGGCCTTGATTTTGATTTTCGTCCTGGCCAACCGCCTCTACGGCATGCCGGTTCCGGGCAACCTCCTGTCCCTTCTCGTCTTCGTTTCGATCGCAACCGTCGCTTTCCGCTCCATCGGGCTGATCATCGCCTCAGTCGTGAATTCATCTCAGGAAAGCCAGATCCTGATTCAGCCGATTTATCTCGTGATGCTCTTTCTCAGCGGCGTCACCATACCGCTGAGCGTCTTCCCGAAGTGGTTGCAAATCGTCGCCCAGTTCATTCCCGCCACTTACCTCATGACGGGCGCCGGCGGCATTTTGCAAAGGGGCGAATCGCTTGCGGCAAACTGGTTGCCAGTCGTCGCGCTCATCGTTACTGCGGCGGTCGGACTCTTTATTTCGACCAAACTCTTTCGTTGGGAGAAGGAGGAAAAGCTGCGCGGCTCGGCCAAGCTTTGGGTGCTCGTGGTGCTGTTGCCGTTCGTTTTTCTCGGCTGCTACGAAGCCTGGAGTCAGCAAAGCCTGACGAAATCACGCATCCTGGCGCGCAATTTCCGGCGCGGCCAGACGTGGTTGATCCAGAACGCGCGCATCTTTGTCGGCAATGGCAAGGTAATCGAGTCGGGCGCGGTGCTCGTTAGGGCCGGCAAGATCGCCCAGGTCTACGACGGGAGTTTTCCCGACGCCAAAACCCTCAACGCCGAGCCGATCGATGCGGCCGGTAAGACAGTGCTCCCGGGCTTGATCGATATGCATGTCCATCTCGGTGGCCCGGGCGGCTTCTACGATGATTGGTCGAATTACGATCCGAACAAGGCTTACGAGCGCGCCTTGGAATCCTATCTTTACTGCGGCGTGACCGCGGTCCGCAGCGCCGGCGACAAGTTGGACGACATGTTGAAGTTGCGGCAACAGTTCAATAGCGGGGAAAAGCTCGGGTCCGAACTTTATTTCTGCGGACCGCTCTTCACCGCGGAAGGAGGCCACGGCACCGAGTACTCGAAGCGGATGCCAGCGTTCGCCCGGGCCGGTTTCGATGCGCAATTTCTGCGCATCCCGAAAACCCAGGAAGAAGCACGCCAGCAGGTCGATGACCTGGCGGCGAAAGGCGTGAACGCGATCAAGGGCATTCTCGAATCTGGCGTCCCAGGCCACACCTTTAACCGGATGAATCTCGACCTGCTCCGTGCCGTCGTGGAGGAAGCGCACCTTAAGAAACTGCCGGCCTCGATTCATACCGGCGACAGCCGGGACGTGATCGACGCGGTCGCGCTCGGAGCGGACTCGATCGAACACGGTTCGTTTCGCGACCAGATTCCGGATGCGACCATCGAGGAGATGGCGGCGAAGGGGATCGCCTTCGATCCGACTTTGAGTGTGGCGGAAGGATTCACGGATTTCAGCAAAGGGAAAACCGACTTGCTCAAACGCTCGTTAGTCCAGCAGGTCGCGACCAGGGAGTTGCTCACCGGCACTGAGCACGCTGTGACCGGTGACGAGATGAAATCGTTTCGCGAGCAGCTCGCTCATTATCCGATGTCGGTAGAAATCGGCGACCGCAATCTGCTGAAAGCGTGGCACGCGGGAGTGCTCCTCGTGACGGGTTCCGACGCGGGCAACTTCCTCGTCATTCACGGGCCGACCGTGCAACGTGAAATCGAGCTTTGGGTGGCGGCGGGCATACCACCGGCGGTCGCTTTGCAAGCCGCGACCTTGAACGCCGCTAAGCTGCTCCGGGCGGACAATCGCATTGGCACGCTCGAGAAGGGCAAGGAGGCGACGATGCTGATCGTTGATGGCAATCCCTTGCAGGATGTGCGAGCGCTTTCCTCGGTCTCGGTCGTCCTCCTCAAGGGCGAGCGCGTCAATCGAAGCACACTTTTCGAGCAAAAGTAACGCCTCGCCGCAATCTTTTCACGGCCTAACGACAACGCAAACGAACGAGCTGAATGAAACCGATCGATGGACTGCATCACATCACGGCCATTGCCGGCCCGGCCCAGGAGAACCTCGACTTCTACGCCGGCGTCCTCGGGATGCGTTTGGTGAAGAAGAGCGTCAACCAGGACGACCCCGGCACGTATCACCTGTTCTATGCCGATGCTGAAGGACATCCGGGGACCGACCTGACTTTTTTCCCCTGGTCCGATCTCGCGCCAAGTCGCGCTGGATATGGCTTGAGCACGGAGGTTTCGCTGGCGGTGCCGCCGGGGAGTTTGGACTTCTGGAGCGCGCGGCTTGCTCGCTACCGGACGCAGGTTTTTGAAGCTGAGGTCCGTTTTGGTCAGAGCGCTCTTCCGCTGCTTGATCCGCACGGGCTGCGGATCGCTCTGACGGAAAGCGAAAGTTCGTTAGGTCGCCGGTTTACTCCGTGGGAGCAAAGTCCGATTCCGGTCGAGCGACAGATTCGCGGACTGGAAAGCGCGCGCATGGTGGAGCGCGATCTCGATGACACGGTCTCATTCCTGGTCGAGTCGCTTGGTTTCAGGAAGATTGGCGATGAAGGAAGCTGGCGGCGTTACTCCGTCTCGCAGCCGGAGGGACATGCTTCCGCACCTCCGGGACCTGGCGGGGCGAGTCCCTCTGGGCAATACGTCGACCTTTGTGCGGCGCCGGAAGCGTCTCGCGGCGCGTGGGGTACGGGCAGCGTTCATCATCTCGCCTGGCGGGTTGAGGATGAGGCGCATCAGCTTGCGACGCGCGAGCGCGCGCTGCGCGGCGGCGCGCACCCGACGCCGGTGATCGACCGCTTCTGGTTCAAGTCGGTTTATTTTCGCGAACCAGGCGGCGTCCTCTTTGAGCTTGCGACTGACGGCCCCGGTTTTCATGTCGACGAAGAAATGGCCTCGTTAGGCGAGTCGCTCGTTCTGCCGCCCTGGCTGGAACCGAACCGGGATGCGATCGAAAAGGTCCTGCCACCTTTGACCATGCCGAATAAAGCTGCCGCCTGAGATGATCGCTGAATCGGACCGGCTCGATTTCATCCGCCATGCCCGGCCCGCCGAAGGCCTGTTCGCGGAAAAAGACTGGCTCATTTCGCCGGAACCGTTTGCAATCGAGGAGAAAATTCGCAATGATCTGGACCGGCTCGGCCACCAGTTACTGGTCTTTCAGCGCGCCTGCAATCAGCTCTATCAGCTCAGTATAAAAGGGAAGCAACCTTCATGGATTGCGCGTTATCTCGATCTCGGAAAGCCACCTGAACTGGTCGAGTTCGCGCGCCGGAAAGAATTTCGCGATGCCTTGCCGCGCGTCATCCGACCCGATCTTGTCCTGACCGACGAAGGCTGGACGATCGCGGAGATTGATTCCGTGCCCGGCGGAATTGGACTGACCGCGTGGCTCAATCAAACCTACGCGGCCCTGGGCGCAGATGTCGTTGGGGGTTCGGAAGGCATGCTCGACGGCTATGCCACGGTTCTGCCCCGGGGCGGCGACATCGTCATTTCGGAGGAATCGGCCACCTATCGTCCCGAAATGGATTGGCTGGCCAGGCAATTGAATGCGCGCTCCGGGATGGTAGCGCAAACTTCCAGCTTGCAGGACGAACAGAGCAAGCTGGTAGCTCCCTCCGCCCTCCTTTGGCAGGTGGTTTCGGCCGAAAACTACCCCCCGCAGAATTGCCGCGACGTTTATCGATTCTTTGAGCTTTTCGATTTGCCTAACATTCCCCGGGTGGGCGACCTGATGGCCGCGGCGGCCCGCGGCGAGCTCAACGTCACGCCTCCGTTCAAGCCCTATCTCGAGGAGAAGATGTGGTTTGCGCTCTTCTGGCTCCAGCCCTTGCGGGAGTTCTGGCGGCGCGAGCTGGGCGACAAATATTTTCGCCAACTCGGGCAGATGATCCCCTACACTTGGATCCTCGATCCCACACCTCTGCCACAACACGCGGTCATCCCGCGCCTCGAGATTCAGGATTGGCACGAAGCAGCGAGGTTCAGCCAAAAAGAACGCGATCTTCTGCTCAAGGTGAGCGGCTTCTCGCCGTTAGGCTGGGGAAGTCGAGGTGTTGCCTTGGGGACGGATCTGCCGCATGCGGAATGGCAGCAGCGGATCAACGACGCGCTCCTCAGGTTCGAGGAGGAACCGACCATCATGCAGCAGTTTCACAAGGGCCGCCTCTTCGATCATCCATATTGGGACAACGAAACCGGCGAACTCAAGACGATGCACGGCCGGGTGCGCCTCTGTCCCTATTACTTTGTCGAGCCGAACCGCGTCACGTTGCGCGGCGCACTCGCTACGATTTGTCCGGCGGACAAAAAACTGCTCCACGGCATGCGGGACGCGATCCTTGTGCCGAGCCAGTTTGCAACAACCTAACGATGGCGGGACGGGCGCCGTCCCGGGCGAGATGCAGGAGGCCATCGAGGGCCCCGGCCCATCAGAGGCGCAACCCTCGCGGAATAAGTACGCGATCGAGAAGGTCGAATAATCCCTGGACCAGGAGCGCAAGAAGCGCGGCCGGGATCGCCCCTTCGAGGATGGTAGCGTTGTCATTGAGATTAAGCCCGCTCAGGATCGGTTCGCCCAGGCCGCCAGCCCCGATTAACGCGGCAAGTGTAGCGGTGCCGATATTGATCACCGCACTGGTTTTGATCCCGGCAAGGATCGTGCGGGAGGCGAGCGGAAGATAGATCTTGCGCAGGCGGGCGAATGGTTCGAGCCCGAGCGCGATCGCGGAATCGCGCAAGGCAGGCGGGATGTCCTCCAGCCCGGTGGCTGTGTTCCGAACAATCGGGAGGAGCCCGTAAAGAAAGAGCGCGACGATCGCGGTGGTTGCGCTGATGCCGAGAAAAGGAACCGGGACGAGTAGCGCGAGGAGGGCGAGCGACGGAATCGTTTGGATCATGCCAACGACCGCGAGGATGCCATGCCCAAGCACGCCGCCCCGACTGGCGGCGATCCCGAGCGGCAGACCAATCAGAATGGAAAGGAGCAGCGAGATGCCAGCCAGCTCGAGGTGCCGGCCCACCCAACGCGCGAGTTTGTGGACCAGGTGTGATCGCGGTCCGGTGTCGTTAGGCGCGGGGTTGAAGTAGAGCGCGGCGGCGTAAGCGTAATTCTTCGTTCGCTCGGCGGCGGCGTTGAGCGCGGTCATTTTGGCTTCGTCAATTCTTCCAAAGTGGTTGAGCGCGTCGACCGCACGCGGGTCCAGGCTGAAGCGGTAAAGAAAAACCGCCTTGTATTCCGGAAAAAAATGCCGGTCGTCACGCAGGACGACGAGATCGTTTTCCGCAATCTTTGCGTCGGTGGAATAGGCGTCTTTCAGATCGATCTCGCCGCTGCTGAGCGCGGCATATCCGATCGCGTGGTCGATTCCGCTCACGTTTGGCATCGTTAGCCCGTAAGTCGCCGTCAGCGGACGCCAGCCATCCTGACGATCGAGAAACTCATGAGTGAGGCCGGCTTTCAAGTCGGGATGCCGGCGCAAGTCGCTGATCTTTTGGATCCCAAGTTTCTCTGCTTCCGTGCGCCGCATCACAAGCGCGTAGGTGTTGTTAAACCCGAGGTCGTCCGACATCCCGATCCCAAATTTTTCCAGGGTCCGCCGCATTTCAGCCTCCGTCAGCGACTGTCTTGTCTTCAGAATTTCTTCACTGATCGTGCCTGTGTACTCGGGATAGAGATCAATTTGTCCGCTCCTCAAGGCCTGCCAGAGGATGATTGTGCCACCCATTCCCGGGCGTTCTTCCACCTGAAATCCGGCCCGCTCCAGGACAGTCTTTGCGATCTCACCGAGCACATAGGACTCGGTAAATTTCTTTGAACCGACGACGATCGGCTTCGCCACGAGCGAAGTGGTGGCGCCAAGAAGGCAGGCGATGAGCAGGACCAATGTTTTCAAAATTTCACGCTTCGCTGCGCGTTAATGAAATCGGATACGAACGCGTTCGCCGGATGATCGCGGAGCGCTGCCGCCGTGCCGCGCTGGACGATTCGTCCCTCGTTCAAAAGGACAATCTCATCCGCGAGATAGGCTGCTTCCGCCATGTCGTGCGTCACCAGGACAACGCTTTGTTGCAGGCGCGCGAAGATTTCCTTCAGGTCCTTTTGCAGCGCCGACCTGACGAGCGGGTCGAGCGCGCCAAGCGGTTCGTCGAGCAGGAGCAGTTCGGGCGAAAGCATGAGCGCCCGCATCAGGCTGACGCGCTGGCGCTGGCCGCCGGACAACTCGAGCGGATAGCGATCGAGCGCCGGGTGCGGGAACTGAGAAAGCGCGCAAAGTTCGTCGAGGCGCGCATTCGCCTCAGGAGCCGGCCGTCCGAGATGCCGCGACATGAGGAGAACGTTTGCCCGCGCGGTCAGATGCGGGAAAAGGCCGCCCTCCTGAATCACGTAACCGATCCCCCGGCGAAGCTCTGGCGCATTCTCGGCCGTCATCTCGACGCCGGCGAATCTGATCGAGCCGGCATCCGGCTCGATCAGCCGAATGATCAACCGGAGCAAAGTCGATTTGCCACATCCGCTGGGGCCGATCAGGGCAGTCGTTAGACCGCGTTTCAACGCGAGATCGATGGCGTGAAGGGCCGTCGCGCCGTTAAAGCTTTTGCGGACGCCGATCAGTTGAACAAGCAGATCCATCCAAGTGTAGAGACGGCCGTTTTAGCCGCGCAGCATTCAGCGGGCGACACGCCCGCCACTACACTCGATCGCTTAGCGCGTTGTAAAATGGAAAACGGCAAAAAGATGGTCGGAATCAGTCCAGACGCGCGCGAATTGAAAGCCAGCGGAGGCGGCGAGCTCGGTGAAGCCTGCGATCGTGTGCTTGTAGGAGAACTCGGTGATGATTTTTTCACCCGGCGCAAAATAGAATTCCCGCCCGCCCAGATGCACCAACTGCCCGCCCTCGCTCAGCAGATGCATCTCGATGCGCGCCGCTTTCTCGTTGTAAATGGCGCGATGCCGCCAGCGAGTCAGATCGAAATCGGCGTCAAGCTCGCGATTTGCCCTAACCAGCAGGTTGAGGTTGAAGGCGGCTGTGACACCGGCGCTGTCGTTGTAGGCTGCCTCGAGGATTTCCCGCGGTTTTTGCAGGTCAACGCCAATGATAAGTCCGCCGCTGTGCCCGCACAAAGGGGCGACCCGCATGAGAAAATCGCACGCTACTTCCGGCTGCATGTTGCCGATGGTCGAACCCGGAAAAAAGACCGCGACGTGATCGGGCTTGCGCATGGGCGCCGGCAGTTCGAGTGACTGCAGGTAATCGGCGCAAACCGGTAGAACCTCCAGCGCCGGCATTTCGTGGCTGAGCGCTTCGGCGGAATCAGTCAGGCGCTGTTTCGAAATATCAACCGGCACATAGGCAATCGGATTCTCCAGGTGCTCGAGCAGCATCCGGGTCTTCACGCCCGCGCCGGTGCCGAATCCGACGATCTCTGCATTCTCGCCGATTGAAGCCGCCATCTCCGGCACGTAGCGCCGCAGAATTTCGGTCTCGGTCCGGGTCACATAATACTCAGGCAGTTCGCAGATCTCCTGGAAAAGATCCGAGCCGCGCTCATCGTAAAAAAATTTGGGCGGCAAAATGCGTGGCCAACTCGAGAGTCCGGCGATCGCCTGCTCCAAAAAATCGGATCGCGCCGGCTCGAGATCGAGCAGCGCGACTCCACCGGCGCGATTCATGACGGATCGCGCGCCAGTCGTATGCCGGTGAATTGCCAGCGTTTTTCCGGTTGAAAGAAATTACGGTAGGTAACGCGGATGTGGTTGCGCGAAGTGGCGCAGGAGCCGCCGCGCAGAACCATCTGGTTGCTCATGAACTTACCATTGTATTCGCCGAGCGCGCCGGGCGCAGCGCGATAGCCGGGGTAGGGGAGGTAGGCACTGCGCGTCCATTGCCAGACGTCGCCAAACATTTGCGTCAGTCGGTCGTTAGGCTGGCTTTCCACCGGGGCGGGCTGAAAGCGTTCGCTCTCGACGAAATTGCCTTCAATCGGCAATTCGAGCGCGGCGCGTTCCCATTCAAACTCAGTCGGGAGGCGAGCCCCGCTCCAATTTGCGAAAGCGTCCGCTTCGAAATGACTGACATGGGTGACCGGCTCTGCCTCGTCGACCGGGCGCAGACCAGCGAGCGTGAAGTTCCACCAGGTGCCGTCACGCTTCGTCCAGTAAAGAGGCGCCTTCCATCGGCCGGAGACGGGGTCGTTGAGGGTCGTCCAGCCTAACGACAACCAAAATTCCGGCCGCTCGTACCCGCCTGCTTCCATAAACTCGAGGTATTCGCCATTTGTCACCGGACGGGTCGCGAGCGAGAAGGCCGGCACGAGCGCGCGATGACGCGGCCCTTCGTTGTCATAGCTGAATTCGTGGCCGGAGTGCCCGATTTCAAGGATCGTTTCCGGGAAATCGATAAAGTTGACCGGAGTGACCCGGCAGGGCGCAATCAGCCCATCGCGCTCACGGTAGATCGGATGGAACGGATTCTGGGCGAAGACATGTTTAATATCGGTCACGAGCAATTCCTGATGCTGTTGCTCGTGATGTAGCCCGATGGTGAAGACGGGTTCCACTTCCGCGAGTAATTCTTCGTCGGTGCGCGCCAGCAATTCCTCGATATGCTCATCGATCGACCTGCGAAAACGGTAGGTCTCGGAAAGGGTCGGCCGCGATATGAGTCCACGCAGATCGCGCCGATGCATCTCGCCCGCCGCGTTGTAATAGGAGTTAAAAAGGTAGGCATATTGCGGGTTTTCCGGTTCGTAATCCGCCATCCACACCTTGAGAATGAAGGTCTCGAAAAACCAACTGGTGTGAGCGAGATGCCATTTCGTCGGGCTGACGTCGGACATCGATTGCACAACGCAATCTTCCGGCTGAAGCGTTTCGCAGAGCCGCTCGGTGAACCGGCGAACCTCGCGATAACGCGCCAGAAGCGCGCCACGGCGCTCGTTTGGCCGGCTCACGGGGATCGGCCGCGCCTGCCGAGAGACCACTTCCATCGTCGAGGCGCTTTTCACTTCTGGTCGCGCTCCTCATCCAGTTCTTCGCGGCGCGCCTCGACCATCTGATCGTGGGCCGCTTCTTCGATCCCGCCTTCGACCAGTTCCTCGCCGAGGTTTTCATCTTCGTCGAAGCCATTTTTCGGCGCACGATGGCCCGAGGCTCCGGGAACTTCGTCGCGCTCGCTCACTTCGTCCTCCACTTCCTCATCCACCTCCGGTGCATGCGCTCCTTCCAGGCCAGTCAATTCATTCTTTGCCTGGTGCCAGTCCGCCTCTGTGAACTCATCCGGGTTTCGCTCATCGATCATGGCAATTTCGCGGGCTCGTTTCTCGACCAATTCGGGGGAGGGGACGCCGAGGCCGTCTCCGTGGAGGTTGATTTTCCCGTGCGGGGAGTGCGGTCGCTCATTCATGACTGGTAATACGCATGTTGGACTCGAAACGTTCGCATTGATGAGCCGATTTTGCATCTTTTACGCATCCCGAGCTCGTCAATCGCAGGCACGGCGCCTTGGGGCGACGCTGCTGCCGTCCGCGCAGTTTGATCTCCTCCGAACGGAAGGGAATTTGAAACTTTGCTAACCTGGTTCGCCGGATTCGAGGAAATAGAGCAACCGCCAGATCCGATCCGTCTGCCCGCGTTCGATCACTTGCACCGGGGTGGAGCCATCGAGCGCGGGGTTTGGCTCCTTCAGCCAGCGGCCAACATCTTTCGGTTTCATCAAACGAGAGAGGCTGTCGAGCAACCGATCCATTTCGATGAGGGCACGCCGCACCGGAGTGGAGGGAGTCTTGCCGTTGCTCCAACCCGCGACTGCGCGGAGCGAGAAGCCGGTCATGCGACTGAGGGTTTCCTGCCGCAGACCAAACTTCGCGGCGATTTCACCACATTAGTCAGGTCAAGAACGGCCTGGAGTGAGAGCTCGATCGCCACGACGAGTCGGGGCGTACGGAAGGGCCAGGGAACGTGCGCGTGGTCGGCGGTCGCGCGCGACTCTGCCACGGCCACGCTGTCGCTCGTGCTGCCATAGACGGCGCGGAAGGAACCGATCGCGTTCCAGCGGCCGCCGTGGAGGAAGCTTCCTTGGCCGAGCAGAATGCTCTTCGGTCTCGGGTAATCGAGCGTGGTGACGCGGTAGGCCGCTCCTTTCCATGGTCGGCAGCAGTGCACTGTTCGCGGCCAACTGTTGTCGAAGCCTTTCGAACGCCGGATTCGCTCTGCTTTTCATCGCACTATTTCTCGCAGATTAACGAGCGGAAGATCGAAACTGCGGCCATCTAGACCAGGATATAACGGGCGGAACTTCTTTGGGAACAAAAGACAGATTTCGCAACCAGACAATACTAATAAAGGGGCTTGACTAACGCCGATTTTTCCGGTGACACGCTCTTTCTTCTTTCCTCAAATCTATGTTTCCGGGAACACGTTTCTGGATTCCTTTGCGTTGCGGATTGCTTCTATTCGCAGTCTCCCACCACGCGGCGGCCCAAATCGCGCCAGCCGGCGATGTCATCATAGATGGGACGGCGAACCAGTATTATTTTTTCCGCTCCGTGGGTACATACACTCGGGGCGCTCTCTTTTTCTATCTCAATGATTCGACTGGGGAGGTGGACAGAATCCGGCTGTTTCCGCAGATGGCAGTTTCCCCCGGGTTTCATCCAAGACCGGACGCAGTCTCAGCGGCAAGATTGCGGCGACCTCAATTAGTCTGACCTATAACCGCGCGAGCATTTCAGGCCCAAAGGAATCGTCCTACGGCGCGACGCGGGCGTTCGCGGGCCGATGGACTGGATTCTACGACAGTCCAACTAATGGCTCTTGCTATGCCGATGCCATCGTCGCCAGCCAAGGGCAGGTCGTGGTTAGCGCGCCGCAGCACGGACAACCCCTCGCGCTCGACCGGGGGTTGGGAACCATCGATGCCACTGGAAATCTTTCGCTGGTCTCGGCGGCGGGCACGTCAATTAGCGGTCTGTTTGCCCCGTCAGACGGAGGATTTTTTGGTTCACTCCAGGTTGATTCCCAGTCCAACAGCGTTGGCTTACTCCGTGCGGTTGCCTCGCGTCTGGAAAACATTTCGACGCGCGGGATAGTCGGCGCCGGCGAACAAGAGCTAATCGGCGGCTTTATCATCGGCGAAGGCGGAAAAGCGGTGCTAATGCTCCAAGGTTAGGACCTCGCAAGACTGACCTCGCTCCCTCTTCTTGGCTCAGCCTGGAAACGAAGCTAGGAGAACAAGCATAGGAACAACCAGCATCTGCGCCTTTTTACGTGTCATTCGATCTTGCTTGGCTGCGGGTCTGCTGTGGCTCTAATGCTGACTTAGCCAAGGGGACCAGCCATGTCCTTTCGGCCGCCTTGGGCGGGTTTGACGATCCTCGCTGCCAGGCTGCGGCCCCCGGGAAACCCACCACGGCCTTGATCGGGGGGAAGCAATTGTCCCGACGGGCTGCGGCCAAACGGGCGAGGAGAGGCGGGGGCGGGAATCGAACCCGCGAATAGAGGTTTTGCAGACCCCGACCTTACCACTTGGCTACCCCGCCGATTTGCGAACCGGAGCGTAGGCGCGCAGTCTCGGCGTGTCAACGAATGGGAGCGCCGGTCGATTGTCGCGGTGTTACTCTCGCTCTCGAACGTTAGGCGACGCTCGATATTTCTGCCAGTTTTCCTTCCCGCCCCGGCAGTATGAATCGCAGGGCTGGAGCGTGCGACTCTCCCCTGATGCAAGGGCTCCTTTCTGTTACACTTTTTGCCTGCTATTTGCGAAACGTTGTTGGTGGCAGTTCGGCAGGATAAATAAGGGACGAGTCAGGAAGGAAAACTTATGAAAACAAAGCCAAAAGTCGTCACCTCTCAGTTGTTTCCCACCCGAATCGGCGGTTACACGTTAGGCGGTCTTACGTCGCTGGGCGAAGACGCCAGTGGGGAGATCTATCTCGTCGATTACAGCGGAAATGTTTTCAAGATCAGAGGCAGCCCGTAGTGACTCTGCGCCCCCTGAGTTCGAGTGTGCTGTCCTGACGAAGTTTTTTCGGCTCTCCACGATTAAGGTTAGACAAAGGGCAAATGTTGGCCATCCCACCGTGCTTTCCGCGCTCCGTCGGGTCACAACCGGGAGGTGCGAACGTTCATTGCACGTTGAAGGTTGGAGCCGGAGCGTTGAACGTCAGGCGATGATGACCGCACTTTCTTCCGACCTTTTTGCCCGCGCCTGCCGGCGTATTCCAGGCGGAGTCAATTCACCCGTGCGCGCCTTTCGTGGCCTGGGGCGCGAGCCGTTTTTCGTGGATCGCGCCGCGGGGGCCAACATCTGGGACGTCGATGGGAAGGAATATATCGACTACGTCGGGACGTGGGGGCCAGCCATCCTCGGGCACGCGCCCCCGGTCGTGATCGATGCTGTGCGCGAAGCTGCCACCCGCGCCGTCAGCTTTGGAATTCCAAATCCGCTCGAAGTTGAAATGGCGGAATTGATCTGTCGCTGGGTGCCGTCGATCGAGAAGGTCAGGATGGTCAACAGCGGGACCGAAGCGACCATGTCGTGCATTCGTCTGGCCCGTGGTTTCACCGGGCGCGACAAGGTCATCAAGTTTGAGGGCTGCTATCACGGGCACGTCGATTCGCTTCTCGTCCACGCGGGAAGCGGCGCTCTTACCCATGGGCAACCCGACAGCGCCGGTATCCCGAAAGAGTTTGCCGGCCTGACGATCGCACTACCTTTCAACGATCTCGAAGCGGTGCGCGCCGCATTTCTGAGCAATCCAGGCGCGATTGCCGCCATTATCCTTGAGCCGATCCCGGCCAACGCCGGGCTCTATTTCCCGCAGCCCGGTTTTCTCGAAGGCCTCCGCGCGGAATGCAGCACGCATGGCGCGCTCCTCATCTTCGACGAAGTGATGACCGGCTTCCGCGTGGCGCGCGGCGGCGCCCAGGAGATCTATGGAATCCGCCCGGACCTCACCGCGCTCGGCAAAGTCATCGGTGGCGGGTTGCCGGTCGGGGCTTTTGGCGGTCGGGCTGAAATCATGGATAAGCTTTCGCCGCTCGGGCCCGTCTATCAGGCGGGCACGCTTTCGGGTAACCCGCTCGCGATGGCGGCTGGCCTCGCGCAACTGCGCGAACTGGAGCGAATCGATGGCTGGAAGGAACTCGAAAAGCTCGGTGCGCAGCTTGAACAGACAACAAAGGATTCGTTAGGCAAGACAAAGGCAGAAGCAATTTTCCACCGTATCGGCTCGATGTTTTGCCTCTTTTTCACCGCCGGACCGGTGCTCAATCTTGAAAACGCGCGGCGGAGCGACGTCAGTAGATTCGTTCGTTTCTTCAATCACTGTCTTGAGGCGGGCGTTTACTTCGCGCCGTCGCAGTTTGAGACCGGCTTCATCTCGACGGCCCACCTGCCGGAGCAGATCGAGCAGACGGCCCGGATCGTTTACGAGGCGCTGGCAAAAATTTTTCGTTAGGCCTAAGTCGCGCAAAACCTTTGCGTCCCCCGGCTCCCTGCACTAGGAAAAGCTCCTCGTGAGTCAAGCTTCGCCCGTCCGGATTCGTTCTCTCGCCAAGTTCTTTTTCGAGGGCGACCGCAAATTCTTTGTCAAGGGCACCACCTACGGACCGTTCAAACCGGATGCGGCGGGCGATTATCTCGGAACCGAAGAGCAGGCGCGGCGTGACCTCGCGCAAATGCGCGAGCTTGGGATCAATCTCGCCCGGATCTATCATCTGCCGCCGCGCTGGTTTCTCGATTGTTGCGCGGAGGCCGGGGTCCGCGTCCTCATCACTCTGCCGTGGGCGAAGCACGTCGAGTTTCTCGCCCGGGCGAAGACGCGCCGCGCAATCGTCAGGATCGTGCGGGAGGCGGTCGCGAAGCACGCCGGGCATCCCGCTATTTTTGGATATCTCGTCGGAAACGAGATCCCGACCACCATGGTGCGGTGGCTGGGTGTGCGCCGGGTGACGGAATTCATCGAGTACCTGATCCGCGTCGGACGCGAAGCTGATCCCACCGTGCTCTTTTCTTACGCCAGTTATCCGCCGACCGAGTATCTCCTCCCGCAGAACGTCGATTTCTGCTGTTTCAACGTTTACCTGCACGATCAACACGAGTTCGAAAAATACCTTCTGCGTCTGCAAAACCTGGCGGAAGAAAGACCGCTCATGCTCGGCGAATTCGGGATGGATACGATTCGCCACAGCGAAGAGGAGCAGGCGCAAATGCTCTGTTGGCACGTCGACAGCGTGGTGCGCTGCGGGCTGGCCGGGACGATATTTTTCGCCTGGACCGACGAGTGGTACACGGGCGAGCAGGAGATCACCGACTGGTCCTTCGGACTCGTCAGGCGCGATCGCACCCCGAAGAAATCGTTCTTTACCCTGCAACAAAAGCTTGGTCAGGACGACGCTTCGCTCCCGCATCGCGATCTGCCGCGCACGCCGTTTGTCTCGGTCATCGTCTGTTCCTACAATGGCGGAAAGACGCTCGCGGAATGTCTCGAGTCGTTAGGCAAAATCAATTACCCGGCTTACGAAGCGATCCTGGTCGATGACGGCTCGACCGACAACACGCCGGAGATCGCAGCGCGTTACCCGAAGGTTCGCTACCTTCGGCAGGATAACCAGGGATTGAGTTACGCCCGCAATGCCGGCGCGGCCGCGGCCCGGGGCGAGGTGCTGGCCTATACCGACTCCGACTGCATGGCTGATCCTGACTGGCTGTATTATTTGATCGGCACGCTCCAGAGCGGTGACTACGCCGGCGTGGGCGGCCCCAACATTTCGCCGCCGGCGGAAAACTGGGTCCAGGCCTGCGTCGCGGCCGCGCCCGGGGGACCGAGCCACGTCCTGCTTACCGACACCGTGGCCGAGCACATTCCCGGTTGTAACATGGCCTTCTACCGCTGGGCTTTCGACACCGTCGGCGGCTTCGACATTGAGTACCGCAAGGCCGGGGACGACGTTGATTTCTGCTGGCGCCTGCAACAGGAAGGTCACGTCATCGCGTTTAGCCCGACTGCGATCGTCTGGCATCATCGCCGCTTCACCTTAAGAGCGTTTCGCAAACAGCAGGCCGGTTATGGAGAAGCGGAATCGATGTTGCGATTCAAGCACCTGATTTTCTTTGGGCCGACCGGGACCGCCAAATGGCGCGGGCAAATCTACGGCTCGCCGCGCTTCAGTTGGTTCATCAATCGCCCGATCATCTACCACGGGATTTTCGGAGAAGGTCTCTTCCAGTCGATCTACCCGTCGCCGCAATCGGAGATCGCGAACTATCTCAGCAGCATTGAGTGGTTCGTGCTCACGCTCTTTTTGTTTGGCCTGGGAATTTTTCTCCCCGTGCTGCGGATCGTTCCCTATCTCATGCTCGGCGGCACACTCTGCGTCGCGCTTTCCTACCTGCTCCGGGCGCGGATCGAGCCGAAGTTTGACACCGCGGCGGCGCGTTTGCTGGTTATGCTCCTCGCCTTCGCCCAGCCGCTGGTGCGCGGTTGGAATCGCTATTTCACCTGGCTGCAATTCAAGCGCACACCACGCGGCGTCATCGGGACGCATGAGAAAATGCCCTCGGGAAAGGCTGGGCGGGGAAACCTGCGGCAACGCGTTTACTGGAGTGAAGAGGGCGTGGAGCGGAACGCGCTTCTCAAGTCGATCTTCGGGTTGCTGGAAGAAGAAGGCTGGAGCTATTCGGCCGACACCGGCTGGAAAGAATGGGACATCCAGATTTACGGAAATTTCTTCTGGAGCGTCATTCTCCGGAGCGTCACCGAATATCATGGTGGCCCGAAATGCTTGACGCGGGTGCGGCTTCGTTACCGCTTCGTCACGACAACGGTTATCATCAACCTGCTCGTCCTCGCGATGATCATTTACCGCGGCCTCAACAGCGGTGGAGTGGACTGGCGAATCCTGGTTCCTTACGCGCTTTTCCTCCTCTTTCTTGGCACCCGGGCCCGGCGCCTCAAACGCCGGGTGGCTGAAATCGTGGATGTCGCTGCCTACCGGCTCGGCCTGCAACGAATCACCAAGGCAAAAACCGCCGATGCGGCCCATTAGGAACGTCCGGCTCTGGCTCGCGCTTCTCGCCGAGATCCTTCTCTTGGCCGCGTTGCACCGGTTCGATGACTGGCGCTACGCGGAGATGCCGGTCAAGTTTGTCGAGACTGCTGTTCTTTGCGGGATTGCTTTCTTCGCCGCCGCGTCCTTCTTCGGCCAGCTCCAGGCCGGACGCCGGGCCACGATTGTCTTCTGGAGTATCGCGCTCCTTCTGCGGGTCGTCGCGCTCCCGCTTGAGCCGGGCGACGATCTTTGGCGTTATCAATGGGAAGGCAAGGTTCAGAACGCCGGTTTCAATCCCTACCTCCTCGCGCCTAACGATGAGCAGTTGGCGCCGCTGCGCGCGCAGTTCTCCGCTTGGAGCGAGATCAATCACCGCAATTACAGCGCGATTTATCCCCCGGGAATGGAACTCATCTTCGCTGGGCTTAGCCGGTTTTCGGCCGGTGCGATGGTTTACAAACTGCTCTTCGCCGCGGCCGACCTGGCGGCGATCGCCGTGCTCTTGCGTCTGATTGGCGGGCCGACGCGCCATGCCGCCGCCGCCTGGTATGCCTGGAATCCGCTCGTCGTTTACAGCTTCGCCGGGGCGGCGCACTTCGACAGTTTGATGATTCTGCCGATGCTCGCTGGCATTCTTTGTTTCACGCGCTGCCGCGCCGCGACCGATTCGACCGGTCAATGGCGCTGGGCGGTGCTGGGCGCAGTCGCGATCGGCGTGGCGATTTCGATCAAGCTCGTTCCGGTGCTGCTCTTGCCGGTCTGTGCTTTTGCCCTCGGCCGCCGCGCCTGGGCGCTGGCGCTGAGTTTGGGAATTCCGGCGCTGCTCAGTCTGCCCTTCGGGTTTCCCGGGGTGCCGATCTGGAAGTCGTTAGGGCGATTCATCTACGTGGCGCGCTTGAACGACATGTTTTGGTGGGTCATCGAGGACACCTTCTGGCCAAATCCGCACCAGAAGAATTATCACTACAACGTCGTCATCATTCTGGCGGTCCTGGTGGTTTCGCTTTTCTTCATTTGGAATTGGAAGCGTGGTTTGCTCTGGGCGATGGGCACGGCGCTCGTCCTCAGCCCCGTTTTGCACCCCTGGTATTGTACCTGGATTCTGCCGCTGGCCGCGTGGCGCCGCGTCGATGCCTGGCAGGTGTTGTCGGTCACGATTTTCGCTTATTACCTGTTCTGGGACGAGCGACTCTTCGTGCTCCCGTGGCACTCGGAGCCCTGGTTGCGTGGCTTCATTTTCATTCCACCGATTGTGGCTGCGCTCTTTGCCCTCCGGCGTGGGCCGGAGGGACCGTCGGGCGATTGAACAACGCGAGCGCGTTGCGAAAATCGTCCGGGATTGGGGCTTCGAACCGAAGAGGTTCGTTTGTGCGCGGATGGGTAAATCCGAGTTTCCAGGCGTGCAGCATTTGGCGCGGCGCGCTCCCTTTCTTTCCGTAAAGCGCGTCTCCGATCACGGGATGACCGAGGTGGTGCAGGTGGACGCGAATCTGGTGGGTCCGCCCGCTGTGCAACGCGCATTCGAGCAGGCTAACTCCGCCTAACGACTGCAAGACGCGATACTCGGTTTTCGCCACGCGACCGTGCCGCGCATCGACCCGCATCTTTTTCCGCTGCACCGGATGCCGGCCGATCGCGGCGTCGATTGTTCCGTGATTTCGTTTCAACCTTCCCGCGACGAGCGCGAGATAAATTTTCGTCACTCTCCGCTCGGCGAACTGTCGCGCCAGCGCCTGGTGGCTCGCGTCATTTTTTGCCACGAGGAGGCAGCCGCTCGTTTCCTTGTCGAGACGATGCACGATTCCGGGTCGCTGTTTGCCCCCGATCCCGGAAAGGCTGGTACAATGATGGAGGAGCGCGTTGACGAGGGTGTGCGTCTGGTTGCCGGCGCCGGGATGCACGACCAATCCGGGTGGCTTGTTGAGGACGAGCAGATCGTCATCTTCGTATAGAATTTCGAGCGGAATCTCCTCGGCCTGCGCCTCGATCTCCTCGAGCGGCGGGATGGTGAGCCGAACGATATCGCCGGCGTGTACCATTTGGCGCGGGCGCGCGTTTTTGCCCTTTAGCAGCGCGTCACCGTTCCGGATCAGGCTCTGCAGGCGCGAGCGGGAGAACTGGGGAAGCGCCGCCGCCAGGTAGCGATCCAGTCGCCAGCCGGCGTGGTCGTCAGGCACAGTCAATTCTATCATCCGGCGAGACGATCAGAATGCCTTGATCGGCGATGCTCTTGAGATGGAGTCGGTCGATGACGGCACTCTCGACCATCGCCCTGGTTCATACAAGGAACTGACGCGGAAGGAAAGAGATTGGCGGGCGAGGAAGTACGACGCTGGCAGGAGGGACTCGCCGTCGCACGCCAGGCAGCCGCATTTCCTTCCTGCCGCGAACAAAATAGCTGGCGCATCTTCTGCTCCGGTAGGAGGCATGCGCACACTCGTCCTGTTGCTTGCTCTCGGCTTCGTCGCCATCGCCGCAGCCGGCCCGCAGCCGCTCTCGAACAAAGAGATCGCGCTCATGCTGCGCTCCGGTTATTCGAGCGCCACTATCCTTTCGGAAATCGCCAGCCGCCACGTGCTTGAGCCGCTCGATGCGGCGACAAAAAAAACGTTGCTCGAGTTTGGCGCCACCCCGCAACTGATCAGCGTCCTTGAAGAGGGAACGTTCAAAATCGACGGCGCCACAGCGGAAGCGGCGCGCCAAGGAGTGGCAAAGGAGTCAGCGCGGCAGGAAGCACAGACCGAGCAGACTTTTCGAGATGCCACTTCGGTGCTTAAAGAGCAACGTGCGCTCGCCCCGGCCGCGGCGCCCACCGGGGATGCCTCCCTCATGCGCGGCTTGCGCGACAAGCTAATCGTCTGCCGCGACGGCACAATCAGTCACGACGACGACCCCGGTCTCGAAAACAAGAAATTGATCGCGCTTTATTTCTCGGCCCACTGGTGCGCGCCCTGCCGCAAGTTCACGCCCCAGTTGGTCGATTATTACAACCAGGTCGAGCCGCAGCACCCGGAGTTTGAGATCGTATTCGTTAGCTGCGATCGCTCCCGTTTTAATTGGGAGACCTACATGCGTGACACCAACATGCCGTGGCCCGCGATCGATTTCGATCAGTTGTCCAATCTGGGCAACTTGCGCCAGATCGGCGGCAGCGGCATCCCATCGTTAGTCTTGCTTGACGCGAGCGGGCACGTGCTGTCGAGCAGTTTCGACGGTGAAAATTATCTCGGTCCGCAAAAAGTTCTGGCCGACTTACAGAAAATCTTCGCCGACGGCGCTGGTTCGCAGGTCGCGAAAACGCATTAGTCTGCGGCTCCGATTCGCCAACCCTCGGGCGAACGATCGGTCAATCGAACTCTTTTCGGAGACGGCTAATGCGTTTTGGATCGGTTGCCTCTACCAAGCCTAGTCCCTTGCAGAGAAACGCATGACGCTTTTCGCCTCGCAACCGGATTCGCGGCGGGTCGTCAGGTGGGGACGCATGCTTTGGTCTATACGTTCCTGTCGGCGGTCGCAATCGCGAAGCTGCGTTACTCTTTCCTCTCGCCCCAAAAGGTCCGAGCCGGACACGCATATTCGTAGCTGCGGTTCGAATTGAAGGGCGGGTCGATGTAGATGAGGTCGATGCAGGCGTCGGGCAGTTTGCGGAGCTGCTCGAGGTTGTCGCCGGAGTAGATGACGCGGATGTCGATGACGGCAGAGGGTTTGGCGGGTGGCATTTCCGAGGAGCGTAGCGAGTACGAAGGGACTACGCGACGCGGCATGGCGCCGCCTAATACGGAACTTTGTCCGGCTTTGCCATCCACTCGCGGAAAAGGGCGAGGGAATGTTCGCGTTCGATCTGTTCCATCGGGAGGGAACGGGCGGCGATCTCGAGCGGAAGCTGTTCGTAGATGAAGTCATCGTCGAAACCGATCTCGGCCGCATCGTGCCGGGTGCAGGCATAGAAGACGCGGTCGAGCCGCGCCCAATAGATCGCCGCCAGGCACATCGGGCAGGGTTCGCAGCTCGTATAAAGTTCGCAACCACGCAGCTTGAATCGGCCTAACGATTTGCAGGCCGCGCGGATCGCCATGACCTCGGCGTGGGCGGTCGGGTCGAGCAGGGTCGTGACCTGGTTGTGGCCGCGTCCGACGATCTGCCCGTCGCAGACGACGACGGCGCCAAAGGGCCCGCCGCCGTTCTGGCTGATGCCTTCCCGGCCTAACGAAATGGCTTCGGCCATCCAGTGCGCGCGTTGGCTGGCGGCGTCGTCGTTAGGCGAAGTGTCCATCCGGCTCCGGTCTCGGGAATGGGTGTCCTCGCTACAGGCTGGCGAGCGCCCGGTCCAGCACCTCGAGGATGAAATCGGCGTCCGCTTGGTGGATGCACATTGGCGGCGAGAAGCGGATCGTTTGCCCATACAAGCCACCTTTGCCTAACAACAAGCCGAGATCTTTGCATGTCTCGAGCACCTGCGCGCACTCCGCCTTGGCCGGTTCCTTCGTGGCGCGGTCCTTAACCAACTCGATCCCGAGAAGAAGACCCTTGCCGCGCGCGTCGCCGATCACGTTGTGTTTCTCCTTCAGTCGTTGCAGACCGGCGGAGAGGTGATTGCCAATCGCGAGCGAGTTGGCCTGCAGCTTTTCCCGATCGATCACTTCCAACACCGCTTTGCCCTGGGCGGAGACGACCGGGTTGCCACCGAAGGTGTTGAAATGGATGCGCTGCGAGAGCGCGGCCGCGATCTTCGGCGTCGTTACGACCGCGCCTAACGGACAACCATTTCCGATGCCCTTTGCCATGCAGACAATGTCCGGGATAACACCCTGCGTTTCGAAACCCCAGTAGTGCGTCCCGGTGCGTCCGAAGCCGGCCTGCACTTCATCGGCGATGCAGACGCCGCCGGCCGCGCGGACGTGGGCGTAGGCGTGTTTCAGGTATTCGTTAGGGAAAACGACGCAGCCGCCGACGCCCTGGATCGACTCCGCGATGAAACCGGCGATCTGGCCTGGAGTCGCGAACTCAATCAGGTCCTTCACATCGGCGGCGTACTTTTTCCCGGCTTCCGGATCGTCGTGACCCCAGATGCCGCGATAGGGATCGGGCGTGATCGCGTGGTGGACGCCGAAGCTGTGCGGGACGTTGAACTTCCAGGTGTGATGCGCGGTCAGGCCCATCCCGGAGGCGTTGCCGCCATGGTAGGCGTTGCGCAACGCAATCATGTCGTAGCTACCGGTGTAGGCGCGCGCCATGAGGAGGGCGAGGTCGTTTGCTTCCGAGCCGGAGTTGACGAAATAGCAAACCTTGAGTTCGCCCGGCATCTTCGTGGCCAGTTTCTGCGCGTACTGCGCCACGTTCGGGTGCAGGTAGATGGTAGTGGAATGTTGGAGGAGCTCGTTTTGTCTGCGGGCCGCTTCCACCACCTCGGGATGACAATGCCCGACGCTGATCGTCACGATGCCGCCGAGCGCGTCGAGATAACGCCGCCCGGTCTCGTCCCAGACGTATTGCATCTTCCCCTCCACCGGCGTGAGCGGTTTTTTGTAATAGAGAAAGATGCCCGGGTTCAGAAACTCCCTGCGCAGACGCAGGATTTCGTCCGTGGACGGTCCGGTGTAGGGCTGCGGGTGGTAATCGAAAGGCGGTAGCTCAGGTGTTTGCATGGATCTCTTTTACTTAGTCACAGATGGACATGGATGAAACACAGATGGGTTTTCTGCTGAGTGAAAATCGGTGTCAACCTGTGGCTGATGACTTGGCCGTGACTTTGCGCAGCGCGAGGTAAATTCAAAACGCGCGCGAAGGCAACCAACCACGCGTAATGATAAAAGGAAATGAAAACTGGGCCGCGGTAGGTCAGTTCGCTCAGTGTGTTCCCGCGCTCGCTCGTTGCTCGATCTCTTCCACGTTCGCCCCGGTCTTCCGGATCCAATCGCGGGCCGAGAGGATTTCCTGCTGCGCCGCCACCACCGTGACGGGAGATTCACGCTCCGCGCGTGCCACCATTTTGCGACCGACCTTGACTGGCTTCGCCCGTTTGATGGAAAAATTCCAGTGCCAACCGAAGCGCAGGAGCGCGTAATACATCGTCTTGGCCTCGAGCGCGCTCACGCCGCTGCAACGCATCGCGTTGTAAAACATCCGGTCGCACTCCTGCGGTGGCCGGTTTTGTTCGGTATAAGCGACATCGTGGAGGACTGAGGCGTTGCGATACTTGCCCTCGAAAGGCCCGCCCATGAACGACCAGAGCGAGCGGGGAATCGACGCTCCGTCGATGACCGACCCGGCGGGCGCGACCCACACGGTCCCCTGCGGATCCGTGTAACGCAGGTCGCGCAACACGGTCATGGTGCGTCCGTCCGGGTTCCATTGTGTCACTGGCGCGCCGGTATAATAACCCCACGGATGTGCCTGCGTCGCCGCTTCGCGCCAGGAGACGGGCGGATGCGAGGCGCAGGCGAAGAAGAGACTCCCCAGAAGAATGGTCGCGAAAAACCGGATCCGCGTTCTCATTAGAATGCCGAGACCTTCAGCGATCCTCAGTCGCGCGCAAATCCTCGAGGGGGGATGCACATGCTGCCTCAATGGTCGCGCCGCGACCAGCAACCAAAGTAACTCAAGTTCGCAAAGGCTTGAATCATCTCCTTTGCTCCGGCTAAATTGCTCCAGAAATGAACCCATCGCCCAGGCCCGCGCCGAAAGCGTCTTCTGCCACTTGGGCCGGCTTGTTCCTGGCCCTCTTTGGATTACTCATCGCTCGCTGGGCGGTCTCGCTCTTCTATCCGGAGTTCAGCTTTATCGGCATGGTCTGGAAAGAAGCGCTTTACTGGACCTGCCTCGTCGCGCTCTTCCTCATCATCCGGCGCGGCGAACATTTGCGGGTCACCTCTGTAAACCTCGGCACTGCGCCCATAAAAAGTTCGCTTCTCTGGGGAATCATCCTTGCCGTGCTTTGCGGTTTGGTGGGCGGCGTGGTGGTCGGCCTCACCCACTTCAAAGGCGGCGCCATGGGAGAAGCATTGGCGAAGCTTCCTCTCTGGCTGGTGATCCTTGTCGTGCTGCGCGCGGGCGTGATCGAAGAATTCTTCTATCGCGGCTTTGCCATCGAACGGCTTCAGTTGCTCGGCCTGAATCGTTATTGGGCAGGCGCGATCCCCTTGTTCATCTTCGGCTTCGCGCACGCTACCAACGGCTGGGGCAACGTCATTCTCGCCCTCGCGCTGGGTGCCGTCTTAACCATTGTCTATCTCTGGCGTCGCGATCTCGTCGCGAACTTCATCGGCCATTTCCTGATCGATTTCGTTTTAGTCGTCCTGCCGCGCTTCGTTTCGCATCATTAGAACTGCACCCGAAATGGCAATCGGCGCAGGAGGGCTTGCGGGCGAGCCCTGTTAGCGGCGGCTCTTCATCGAGCGAGTGAAACCGTCCGCTCATGGGGCGATTAAACTCGCCGCGCATTTATCTGATGGTTTTTGTTCTCGTGTCGGCTGGTGTTCGGCAGAATACATGCGAGACTGAAAGGGCGATCTTCTTTGTTTTCTGCGATCGCTTGAAGGAGGCTAACGAAATGAGCAGTAAGATTGCGAATGTGATCGCGCTCGAATTGGGAATTGTAATCGCCGTCCTGTCGTGGCTGGCATTCTCCAACGTCTCCAGTGTCAAACGCCGTACGCCAGCGCCAGCCGAGCAGTCTCGCACTTTCGCCACCGTCACGCCTTTGCTCAAGGCAGGCAGCCAGGCTGGCTACGGTGTAGATTATCGTGCCTACCAGGACGCGCAGGATAACGAGGACCAGGCCGCTGCCCCACAGCAGGACGACCAGGAGGCCGGGACCGAGCCTTACGATAACTCCGGCGTCGACCAGAGCGTCGTCGGCGCAACTTCGCCGGCCGGCGTCGGGATCTACCCGGAACCGGTGCTGACCGAGCCTGACTGCTTCGTCTCGCCCTACGACCAGTATTCCCAGCCTGCTGAGATCATCGTCATTTCCAACGGTCAATCCTTTGGGCACCGGCGCCGCGCGACTTCTCGTTTCGCCGGCCCGCGGATGATGGTCGCACATCGCCATCCCGGCGCGGGAGAATTCCGCGGCGCGCGCATGCCGGTTACCCATCCAAATTTCGTCGGAGCGGGGTCTCGCGCGCGCGGTGCTGGTTTGGTTTCGAGTCGGAATGTCAATGCTCGCGCCGGCAGGCCGGCCCAGGCAGTCAGATCCCGCTGAGACATCGGGCGGCCCGCAACGTAACTGTTTCGTTACGATAATCTGAAAGAGCGCAAGCTGAGGTTGCGCCAGAGTTTCCTTCAAGTCCGAAATCCGGGCTGGGGTTCACATCAATTGGAAAGGAAACTTCAGATGAATCATATCTTATCAAAACTCCACACTGGAGTAAGCGGTACTCGAGCGCGGCTCGCGGCCGGCTTCGCGGCCTCGGTCTTGGCGGCCTCGCCGCTCGTGGCGCAAACCTACGCGGTCACGGACATTGGTACGCTCGGCGCGAACGACAGAGGCGCGTATAGCCAGGCCTTCTGCATTAATTCGAGTGGGCAGGTAGCGGGCCAATCCAGCGCCTCGTCGACCACCGTGACCGACCCGGCCTTCCTTTATGGCAACGGGCAGCTGATTTCTCTCGGCACGTTGGGCGGGGAATATGGACAGGCCCGCGGCATCAACACCTCGGGCCAGGTCGCCGGTTACTCGACACTTACGACCGGTTCCTATCGCGCATTCCTCTACGCGGGCGGCCAGATGATGGACCTTGGTACGCTCGGGGCCGATTACAGCGCAGCTTATGCTCTGAACGACTCCGGCCAGGTCGTGGGCGTGTCGGCCAATATCGCTGTGCAGCAGCATGCCTTCCTTTACAGCAATGGGCAAATGACGGACTTGGGAACGCTGGGCGGCGCGACCAGCACCGCCTACGGAATTAACCGTCAAGGAGTCATTGTAGGTTATTCCTACAACGCGGCCGGTAACTTTCTTGGCTTTATCTATCAAAATGGCACCATGGCCGCGCTCGGCACGCTCGGTGGTTCTTGGAGCATCGCCTACGCCATTAATGACCTGGGGCAAATCACCGGCCAGGCTTATACGAAGAGAAACCTCATGGCCCACGCCTTCCGCTATGTAAACGGCAAGATGGCGGACCTGGGTGCGCTCGGTGGTTCCAGCTCCTACGGCTCGGCGATCAATAATGCCGGCACCGTCGTAGGTCTTTCGACGATTCGGAACGGATCCTACCACGCGTTTATCTCTAGCAATGGGCGAAAGATGCAGGACTTAAACAGCATGATCCCGACCGGAACGGGCTGGGTGCTCGAGGAGGGGGCGGGAATCAACGACGCGGGACAAATCGCGGGTTATGGCACGCTGCACGGCGCCTTACACGCCTTCTTGCTCACTCCCGCGCAATAGGAAAGGTTTTAGCGAGAGACCGGAATACAGCCGATAACCACGCGGTAAGCTATGGCGCCTTGTCAGCGCCGTGCTTTTCTGTACCGGCAACCATCATAGACCGCTGCTCCAAAAAGGTCGAAGCAGCAGGCGGCAAGTCCGCCTCTAGATCCGAAGTAACAAACAGGGGACAATAAAGCCTGTCCCCTGAGTCGACTTGGATAACTGACGTCCCGGAGGAGGCCGCTAGGAAAAGCGGCGAGTCCTCGCGCGATCCGCTCTTATTCGCCGGGCTGCTTCTTTTTCGCCTTTTCTTTCTGCGGGTGGCGCTCCGGAGCGCGATGTGGTGCCGCTGGCGGAGCTTTCCGTTGCGTCGCTGCTCGCGGGCGATGAGGCGCTTCCTGCGGATGGTGGGCAACGCGCGCGGTCGCCGGATTGCCGGCCTCGTGATTGCGTTTCGCCTGCCCTTCTCTCGCCGCCACGTGCGAAGGATGAGCTTCTTTCATCGCTCCGCCTTCAGCCTTCTTAGCCCCAGCCTGCTTCTCAGGACGAGTGGTTCGTTCTGCTTCGGCCGCAGCAGCCGGCTTGTTCTCCTTATTGCGAAATGCGCTGACCGCTTCGGGTTTTGGTTGCCCTTGATTATTTTTCGCGCGCAATGCGGGATCCTTTTTCGCCGCCTCGACCCGCGAGCGCTGCGCGGAAGTTGGCGGCACGTGCTTCGCCTTGGCCGCGAGTTGTTCCTGCGCGGTCGGCTTGGCCTGGGCGCCGCCCGGGCCGTTAAAGCCGGCGCGGCTGGCCGTGCTGTTGTTGACAACCTCGTTGTTGACGTAGGTGTTGTGGATCACCGTCGTATTCACCCGGGTCACCGCCGTGTTATAGCGGAACGAACCACCGGCCCATTCGCCGCCGTAGTAGCCGTGCCCTCCGTAGCCGTAGCCATAATTGATCCCGCCGTAGAACCCGACGGTTGGGCCCCAATAGCCGTTGTAGAAACCATAACGACCGCCGCGGTAGCCCCAGTAGCCGGGCGTCCAGAGCAGTCCGACGGCAGGCGGAGCGACCCAGACGCCGGGGACCCAGTAATAGCCGAAATCGGCGTAGGCCCAATAGCCCGGAGTCCAGATATAGCCTTCAACCGGACAGAGCGGCTGCTCATAGACTGGTATCGCAGGTGGCGCGATCGCCACCGAGACGCCGACGTAGGCGGAGGAAGAAGCCAGCGGCAGCCCTGCAAAGAGGAGCGCCGCGAGCGCAATTGTAGAGAGTTTATTTTTCATTTCAGATATTGCACGGATTTCAAACAAGTGACGTAAGTACGCCGCCCCTTATTCAACAAAACCCACCAGAGCTCTGTCGATAGAGGCAACGGCCACCATACGTAGTCGTAATCGGCTCGGCGGCAAGAACGCGCGTATTTTCCTTTCGCCAAGTCTTGTCCTCGCCGAGGCGGGCCCGGCACCCATGTTTAGCGGGCGATCTCCTCAGCCAATTCCCCCGGCACGTTTTGTCGTGCTCACCATGAAGCCCTCGTAAACCGAAAATATCGAATGAATCGCTTTGCTTCCGCCGGCCAAGACCGTCCCGGTGAGCAGGACGTCCGTGAACACGAACCACGCACAGTGCTCGGGATACGCCTTGATCGCCGCGACATTGACGACTTGCTCGAGAAACCGGAATCCGACAGCAGAGGTCAGCACGCCGGCGTCAATGCCCACCCATGTGCTGATGCGTCGAGTATGAGCGATTTTCGGCACGAGCAGTGTTTTTGTTGAGTCGATTCCCTTTTCTGCAGCATCGAGCGCGATCCGTTTATCGGGCACATGGGTGTTGATCTCGATCTGTCGCGCAGGATTGGTTTGGGGATCTGCTTCTTCCTTGACCAAGTCGGCAATTTCCTGTTTCCAGCGGGACAATGTATCCTGGTTGTTATCGAGGGTTTGTTGCAACCGGTCGGTTTCTTCGTCGCGCCAAATAGAAGCGAAGACTTCAATCACGCGCTCCACAAAGAGGGAAACGACCAGCAGGCTTCCCAGGATGCCGGGGAACCTTGCTCGGGAGGTCCTGCGAGAAACCAAGTCCAATCGGGGGACTGGAAAGGACCACGCCAAGGATGAGAAGGCTGAACTTTGCCTGAGCCAGTTCATTCTCGGAGGGTGAGCAAAAGGGGCTCGACCATCTCAATCAAGACCTCGCGCCAGGCGTGCGACTTCCGTTATCGACTCTTTACCTTCTCCCGGGGACTTGCTGAAATCGCCAGGGGTGGACGCGAGAGATTACGGCGTGGCCCACGAGCGTTGCCACGAAGCGTTCTCCCTCAATATTATTAGAGGAGCTTTCACGCAAAATTGATTACGTTTTGCCCTTATGAAAAGGACGCGCAACCCTGTCTCCCTCCGCTCAGGGCAGATCGAATTCCTCAAGCTTAATACCGAAAGGTGGGAATGGCGTGATGCCTATCAATGGCTGCTCGGGTTGACCTGGTCGCGTTTCGCAGCCTTTGTCGGCGCGGTTTACCTCGCACTCAATCTTCTTTTCGCCGCACTTTATACGATTGGGAGCGGTTCCGTGTCCGGGATGCGGCCCGGCTCCTTTCTCGACGCCTTCTTTTTCAGTGTGCAAACCGTCGCTACCGTTGGCTACGGGAACATGGCGCCCGCGAATCTTTACGGCAACATTCTCAGCACGATCGAGATTATGAGCGGCATCTTTTTGGTCGCGGTCATGGCCGGTCTTATTTTTGTCCGGTTTTCGCGGCCGAGCGCGCACATCGTCTTCAGCAAATCAGTCGTGATCGCGCCCTTGAACGGGCGGCCAACCCTCATGTTGCGCATCGGCAATCTGCACCAGCGCAGCATGGTGGAAGCGGAATTCCGAGTCCTTTTCAATCGCGACGAGCCACTCCTGGAAGGCGGGGATTTCCGCTATTTTTACAGCCTTAAACTCCAGTTCGACCGGCTTCCTACCTTTCCCGCCGCCCTCACCTTGCGACATGTGATCGACGAAGAGAGCCCACTCTACGGTGCGACGCCCGAATCTCTCGAAGCAAGCCGGGTTGTCCTGATCGCATCGGTTGTCGGCATTGATCCCGTCATTCCCGCGGCGGTCCAAACCCAGCAGGACTACATCTGGCGGGACATCCGGTTCGGCGAACGCTTTGTGGAGATTTATACCGACCACGGCGACGGCCGGCTCACAGTCGATTACGGACGACTGCACGACACCGAGCCAGTGGAAAAATAGCGGGACGATCGAGAGAGGTTCGAATCCTGCGCAACGAGATTGTCCGGTGACTGAATCCGTATTGGGTCGCAGGAATCCATCTCCAGTCCTCCGCCCTGGCGATCCCGGCGGTTCGCACACTGAGCTAACTCTGAAGTTATTGGTTCCTTCTGTCTGGACGACTTCGGGCGAAGCCGAAGTGAGGGAAACTGATCGGGCCCGCGCCGCAACAACGAAACCGCCTCTCCGGTGGCACCAGAGAGGCGGTTCGAGGGAAGAATTGCGCGGACTTACTTTAGCGTGACTTCACGCATGACCTTGTCGCCCATGATTTCGCGAACTTCCATGCGCTTGACCGCCCCCTGGCGTTCCGCCTCCAAACCACCCGCAATCTTTTTGTCGATCGGGTCCAGCTTGTCGCGCAGTCCGTCGAACGCGGCCATGTTCGGGAATTCCTGCAACAACAGGATGTCGTAGTCCTTCGGCGTGGAGGCGTCACCGAGGAGGATCTTGTAATCCATGATAATTCCTTGCTTCTTCGCTTCGTCATTAGCAGTCTTATAGACCTTGGCCAGCATCTTGAGGTAGTCATCAGACATGCCTGGCTTGGTTTTGACCATTGTGACGGTCCAAACTGGTCCCTCGGTGTAAGGCGCGTCGCTTTGGGCGAAGCAGGGGCCTGCGATGCTGAGGGCAAACGCGGCGGTAACGGTCGTTAGTAGTTTTCTTGTCATTTTTCTCTCTCTGTTTGGTGGTTGGCTACTCTAGCTCGAAATGAGCTCCCGGTGTGATGGGTCTAATCCCACCTCATCGGAAGGAGTGAGTGTGCAGGGGGCTGATGAGCGATGACAAGAACAATCGCCGACGCCGAGAAAGATCGTTGTGATTAGCCCGCCAGGCGATTGAGAAATAAGCGAGCAATCTCATCCAACTGTCGTCTGCACCGTGAAGGATCCGCAATCTTCGGAATCAACCGGAGAGCGCATCCTGAATGCGAGCTTCTCCTGGATTTGTGGTTCTTACTGATCGCAACCTCCGACGAGCGCCCGCCACTCGCTCAGTGGCCGGTACAAGAAGCTCGGCCGGGGCGCGTCAGGCAGGTCGGCGATGAGCTCCAGAAGGTGTCCGTCAGGATCTCTAAAGAAGACGGCCGCCGCCGGCATCCAGCCGTGCACGATCGGTTCGTTCATCGGCCCTTGCCGCGGAGCGCCGGGCGGATGCACGGGCGCGACGCCCCGCTCACGTAGATAGGGCACCATCCCGTCCACGTCCTGTGCCGCGACGCGGAACGAAATATGATACTCCGCGGCGCATCGGTGCACGACGCTATCGACCCGGAAGAGTCCGAGCATCGAGCGGGTCTCTCCGTGGGTGTAAAGAAGCAGAGCGCTCGATCCGGCGTCGCCATCAAAGCCTAACTCAAAGCCGAGCTTGCTGACATAGAAGTCGATTGCCCGATCCAGGTCAGTTACCGGAAGGTGGACCTCGTAAAGGCCATGGTGGAAACGTTGCGCGTAGTTCAATTTGACCTTGGCCATGTTACTGCTTCCAAGGGTGAGCACAAAGTCAGAAGTCAAAAGTCGGAATGCCTGGTTGGGCATTGCGCCAAACCTGGGGAACCGTCGTTTATCCTACCTTTTCCTGATTTCGAGATTGATCATCCGCCGTGGCAGCGCCCGCTTCTACAAAGCCCGGTCGTTGCCTTGGCTCGATTCCAGATTTCGGGATTGCCGCCGGGATCCTTTGCCTGTTACACCAGTGCCATGAACCTGAACTTTCGTCTGCTTATCTCTTCGTTCCTGGCCGGCTTCTTCCTTCTCACTCCCTTCGCGCCAGCCCAGGAGGATCCGACAAAAGACCCTGATCTCCAGAAGATGCTGAAGGAGGCCCAGGACATGCAGGATGCGAGCGCCCCGGCGAGGACACCGGTCAAGATGTCGGATTTGCAGAAGCAGGCGGCCGCCATTCAGGAGGAACAAAGGCAGGAGGAGCTGAAGGAAAAAGCCGCCTTACAGAAACAACTCACCGCGCCCGGCGCGCTCTCGCTGCCCGCCTGGACGCCGGCGACTCCGCAATTCCACCAGACCAGCTCGCTCGCGAAGAAGATTGTCGACGATGAGGTGAGGGTTGTGATGACCGGCACCTCAACCCTGACGCCCGATCAGTTAGCCGAGGCCTGGGTCGCGGCGATAGCTCAGAAGCCAATCAATCACATTCTTAATACCAACAGCTCGAACGGCGACAAGAGTACGACCCTCTTCCTCGACTCGCGGGAGAGCGCTCAGGAAAAAGTTCGGATGCACGCCAGCCGTTCGGTTGGAGCGAAGATCACCGAGGTGGAGATTTCTTCGCCCTTGCCCAAGCCGGATGAAAATGGGGACTGAGGACGAAGAGGAGTGAGAGCAGGAGAAACCAACCGCGGTCGCGCTCCTGATCGTTGCCTTGTTGCTCGGGCTGAAACTGCCCGACTGATCGCCTGAGCAGGAGCGCTCGCCGCCGGCTTAGAACTTAAAGGCGAAGAAAACCGCGCCGATGATAAGCCCGTAGGAGACACAGTAATTCCACTTCAATGGTGACCGGAAAAGCGCGAATGCTACGACGGTGAAGACGATGAGAGTGATGCATTCCTGGAGAATCTTGAGCTGTGGCACGGTCCACTCACCGGCGCCGATCCGGTTGGCCGGGACCTGAAAGATGTATTCGAAAAGCGCAAGGCCCCAACTGGCGGCAATCGCGAGCCAGAGAGGCGAGCTTTTGAATTTGAGATGGCCGTACCAGGCCAGGTTCATGAACGTGTTGGAGATTGTCAGAAGAAGGATGGTTTTCATAAACGGTCTGCGCGAGGGCCGCGATAGTGATGATTCGATGCTCGCTCCGGGTACGGGTGTGTGCCGGGCCGTCGATATTTCGACCCGGCGACACGCGCCCGGCGTGTCGCGCCCGAATCAGGTGCGTAGAGTGCCACGATCGTGACTGACCTAACGAGGGAGCGGGTGCGCGTTGTGATTATCGGGGTCGCAGCCGCTCTGGTCGCGGCGCTGGCGCGGGCCGGGCTCTTTCGTCTTATCGGGGCGGCGATTCCATTCCTCCCCTTTTTTCCCGCCATTATCGTCGCTGCGCTCTGGGGCGGGACGCGCGCCGGGACGGTCGCCTCGCTTCTGTCTCTTCTCCTCGCGCCGATCTGGATGACCGATCCGATGGTGCCGTTCAGCCGGGTCGACTGGCTGAATCTTGGCTTTTTTGCGCTGACCTGCGTTCTCATCACGTGGGCCGTGAGGCGGGCGCAGTGGGCGCGGCTGCAAGCGGCGCGCCTCGGCACCAGGCTCGCGGAAAGCGAAGCCCGCTTTCGTCATCTGGCAGACAACATTCCACAACTGACATGGATGGCGCGGCCCGACGGCTACCGGTTTTGGTATAACCGCCGCTGGTTCGACTACACTGGGACAACGGCCCAGGAAGTGGAAGGTTGGGGCTGGCAAAAGGTGCATGATCCGGCGGTCCTGCGCGGAGCGCTCGAATCGTGGAAGCATGCACTGCAAACCGGCCAGCCGTGGGAATACACGCTGCCGTTGCGCCGACATGATGGCACTTACCGCTGGTTTCTCACCCGCGCCATGCCCCTGTCCGACGCTGAGGGCAACGTGACCCTGTGGTTCGGGTCCAACACCGATGTCACGGAGCAGCGCGACCATGCCGAGGAGCGCCACCGGCTCCTCGAGAGCGAGCGCGCGGCGCGTTCCAAAGCCGAGCACGCCAGTTTCCTCAAGGACGAATTTCTCGCCACTCTTTCGCACGAGCTGCGCACGCCGCTCAACGCCATCCTCGGTTGGACTCAGCTTTTGCGGGGCGGTGAAGAAGATGAAACCTCGTTGCAGGAAGGCCTCGAGATCATCGAGCGCAACGCTCGCGCCCAGACTCGCATCATTGAAGACCTCCTCGAGATGAGCCGGATCGCGTCCGGTAAGACGAGGCTGGATGTGCAACCGGCCGACCTTGCCTCCGTTATCGAGTCAGCCATCCGCGCGCTGCAGCCGGCCGCGGTCGCCAAGGAGGTGCGCATCGTAAAAGTGCTTGATCCGGTGCCACCGATCTCAGGCGACCCGTCGCGCCTGCAACAGGTGATGTGGAATCTGCTCGCCAACGCGATCAAGTTCACGCCCAAGCACGGCCGGGTGAACGTCGTCATGCAGCGGGTCGACTCGCACGTCGAGATTTGTGTGAGCGACAATGGCGAAGGAATTTCGGTCGAATTCCTGCCCTATGTCTTCGATCGATTCCGGCAGGAAGATGCCTCCCGAACACGCCGCCACTGTGGCCTGGGCCTCGGATTGTCGATCGTAAAGAGTCTCGTCGAATTGCATAGCGGCAGGGTGCGGGTGGAAAGCGGCGGGCTCGGCCAGGGCGCAGCTTTCACCGTTACTTTGCCGCTGATGCCGCTGCGGCAACCGGAGGCCGGGTGTGAGCTTCCCGGCGGCGATGAGGAAGAGGCGTGGCGTGTCGGCGTGCAGTTGGATGGCGTGCATGTCCTGATCGTGGATGACGAACGCGATTCGATTGAATGGGTGCGCCGGTTGTTGCAGGACTGCAAAGCTGAGGTCTCGATCGCGTCGTCCGCCAATGATGGCCTCCGGCTGGCAAGTGAGCAAGAGCCTGATGTCATCATCAGCGACATTGGCATGCCGGGAAAGGACGGTCTCGCCATGATGCGCGAATTGCGCGCGCAGCCGGCGCAAGCGGCCAGGATTCCAGCGATCGCGCTCACTGCCTTTGCCCGTTCGGAAGATCGCACCCGCGCCCTGCTCGCCGGGTATCAATTGCATCTCGCGAAACCGGTCGAGCCGCAGGAACTCATCGCTGCCGTCGCCAATCTCGCCGGTCGCACCGGTTTCCAGGCCGGTCGACGATCAAATCGTCGTTCGTCGAATCGTTCGTTAGGGGAATTGTCCGGCCAGGTTCGCCGGTGAGATCAGGCCGGGCGCGTAGCGAAAGAAAGCATGAACCTCGAAACGCCGCTAACGATCAAGCTAATGCCGACCAGGGTTCCCAGCGCCCAGACGGAGCTCGAGGGCCATTGCTTCCAGATGAGGATTCCAAGAATGAGAGTGATGATTCCATCGAGCAGGACCCAGCCGGCATGGCGCAAGCCGCGCAGGCCAAAATAAAGAGCGATCTCGATGATTCCCTCCAGGACGAAAAACACCGCCAGAACAAGGGTCAGCGAGATCACGCTCAGCAGCGGGTGCATCAGCATGTAAATGCCGACGACCAGATAGAGCGCGGCGAGCAGGAACTTCCAAAGGAAGCCGCCGAGGCTGTGAGAATGGAAGGCAAAGATGAGATGCCAAACGCCGGCGAGCAGAATCAACCAGGCGAGAAGAATCACAATCCCAAGGGAAGACGCCAGAGGCAGCCAGATGGCGAGAATGCCGCAGATAAACATCAGAATGCCCCAGGTCATCGACCATCCCGAAGCTTTCTTCATACTGCCCGCGGTTGTTTCCTCATTCATATCCTCCGGACTTGCCTGGGTCTCATGGAACTTGAAAGCCGTCGCAATAGCAAGACCTCTTCCGGCGCAAGCCGAAGCGGGTTGCGTCGCAGGTTCCGGCCTGACGAATCTACATCAACCCGCGCCGCCGGAAGTCGCCAAGATTGCCGCCGATCGAGCGCTCGATGAGATCGATGGTGAACTTGAGCAGACATACTTCCCACGCGTCATCGACGCCTTGAATCACCGCGCTGAGCGGCTCGTCGGCGCGCTCGACCTGCGACTTCGTCTGCTCGATGACCGAAGCCATCGAGGCCCGCACGGTCTTTTCCGCGACGTCGGTTTTGCGAAACTGAAACCCGTAGCGCAGCACGGCAAACTGTTGGGCGCGCTCGCGTAATTGCTCGGCAAAGCGCCGCGCCTTTTCGCCAAAGCCCTCGAGCATGAGTCGCGCGTAATTGTCGGGGGTGAGGATCTGCGGACGTTCCGCGTGGATGCGGCCATCGCGCACCCGCACTTCGTTCACCTGGTCCATCAGCTCGCTGATCAGATAAAAGCGAAAGCTGGTGTGGCCAAAGGTAGCGATCTTGCTCCGTGGGGCGAGGATCACCTCGGTGTTCTCGATCGCGTAATGGAAATCGTCTTTGCTCCACATTGTCGGCGCGACTCTACCACAAAATAGCGTTCTCGCGTCCCTCGAACGCCCTGTAGCCGCCGCTGTAGCCGCCTCCCTGTGGGAGGCGCCGGGGCGGCATAGCTTCCCAAGGCACCTTCCCAAACGCCATCGCTCCCGCGCTTCGCAGAGCGAACCGGCTACATCTCGACCGGCCGGAGCGCGCTTGGTCTGGTCGAGCGCCAGCGCGCCACGGCATCGGCCGTGAAGATGACGAGCGCGCTCCAGATGAGGGCAAAGGTCAGCGCCTGAGCGCGTCGGAACGCCTCGTGATAAACGAAAACGCCAAGGAAGAAGGTGCAGCTCGGGGCAAGATATTGCAGAAAGCCGAGTGTTGTCAGGCGAAGATGGCGCGCGGCATGCGCGAACCAGAGGAGCGGCACACCGGTTACGATTCCGGTGCTGATGAGGAGAAGCGACAAACCCGGCAGGGCGACGCCAAACTGCAGCATGTGCTGCCGTGCCAGATAAAGCAGGCAACCAAGCGCGAGCGGCACAATGAGTGTTGTCTCGAGAAAGAGACCGGGAATGGGCGCGGCGCCCGAGACTTTGCGCAACAGCCCGTAGAGACCAAACGAAAAGCAAAGCGTGAGGGCGACCCACGGCAGCTTCCCGAAACCGAAGGTGAGAAAGCAGACCGCACCGGTCGCAAGCAGCACGGAGGCAAGTTGCGGACGGCTCAGTCGCTCGCGTAGAAAGATCGCGCCGAAGAGCACGTTCACGAGCGGCGTCATGAAATAACCGAGGCTCGTTTCGAGGACACGGCCCGAGTTCACCGCCCAGATGAAGACGAACCAGTTGATCGTGATCGCCAACCCGCTCCCGGCGCAGAAAAGCGCGGTGCGGCGGGAGCGCAGATTGGCGAGCACCTCGGGCCAGCGCCGTTGCCCGGTCAGAAGAAGAATCATGAAGACCCATGTCCAGACAAAGCGATGGGCGAGAATTTCGTGCGCCGGGATGAAGCGGAGCAGCTTCCAGTAAACCGGGACGAGCCCCCAGGTCATAAAGGCGGCGATGCCCGCGACCAGTCCCGAGGCGTCGTTAGGCGGGATGGTCGATTTCATCGCGCGCTTCTATTTCACCGGAAACGCGCTGCGGGCAAACCAGGCGCCGTCCCGGCAACCGGGTCCTTAGGAGACTGTTGAAGAACAGGAGCGGGTCGCGCGTAGAGGCAGAAGGGGCGGATGGCAAGGAGAGAGCGAGGCGCATCCCTGCAAGGGGCTGGAACGAGCGAGCGACGCT
>JBOHXL010000010.1:0-3636 GCA_050736975.1 Chthoniobacterales bacterium
ATTGCCTGCAAATACTCGTAGCCGACAGCGAGAGTCACGAGATCGCGCGCGTCCTTATACGTGTGTTGGGCGGACTTGACGCTCTCGGTTGCGGAGTGGGTTTCGTTGACTGCCTTCCAGTCAAAAATATTTTGCGTTACAGAGGCCCGCGAATCGATATAGGAGAAGGGACCGACAATCGTAGGGATTGTCACGCCTGGAAATTTGAAGCTGAAGCCGAATTCTTTCAGATCGACTTGCGAGTCCGCGACGTAGCTCGAAGTGTTCACGTTTGGCAGTAGC
Organism: Chthoniobacterales bacterium; assembly: GCA_050736975.1. Lineage (GTDB taxonomy): Bacteria > Verrucomicrobiota > Verrucomicrobiia > Chthoniobacterales > UBA10450 > Palsa-1392. The sequence goes on from JBOHXL010000010.1 coordinate 283, forward strand.
GCGCTCAACTGGCGCCAGCGTTCTCCGCGAGAGCTGCGAACATCCTGGCCCGCCAAAAGGAGTCCGAGGTTTTGTCGCAAACCGTGCGATATTGCGTCCTCCAGCGAAAGCTGCACGACTCCCGGCTCAAGTTTTCCCGGAACGCTGCCCAAAAAGGACCCTTGCGGGGAAGGGGTGCCGGCGAGCCCGGAGGGTCCAGAGCTGTTTGGGCTACTCGTTGCCGCGCTAGTTCCGCCGGTTGTGGAGGAAGCGTCTTGTCCGGCTTGTGCTTGCGCCTGTCCCGCCATAAGTGGCAGCAAAGCGGCCAAGAAGATGAAAAGAGCTGCGGCCCGACACATCACACCATAGCCTCCCTTGGGCGGTTGTACCTTGGATGAAGCCAAAGATCTGAAAGACTCAGCACAAATGTGTACGGCAACAATAAAAAAAGGCACACCGATAATCAGGTGTGTGGGCTCCGCGTGTCGTTATTGGAGCGTCTATCGCCGGTGGCAAGATTGCAAAAGAAAAGATTCCACGCGTGTTCCGCAGTTTCGTGCAACGAGGAATCGGGGTGCAAGGCCCAGGCCAGCGTCAGCCCGAGCAAGAGCATTTGCGTCAGCCGCGCGAGTTCGGCAGCGGAGTGATCGCGCCGAATTTCCCCGCTTTTCTGTCCGAGCCTGAATATTTCCGCCAGGAGTCGACGTGCGATGGAGAGCCTCTTGTGCAGTTCCGCGCGCACGGGCGCACAGGACGCATGAGCGGCGTAGATGGCGCGCAACAGGGCAGCGGGCGACGAGGATTGTCCCGCGAGGTCGGTCGCCAATTCTTTCAGCGCCGGAAGCACCGGACCGGACTTCGCGTTCTTGAGAGCGCGCTCGACGGCGGCCACGCGCTCGGCGCCTAGCGTGGCGAGTACGTGCTCTTTGGTCGGGAAATAATTGAAGAAGGTTCCCTTGCCGACATCGGCGGCTTCAGTGATGTCTTCCACGGTGGTTTCCAAATAGCCCCGCTCCGCAAAGAGCTTCAGTGCGGCTTGAAAAAGCCGTTGACGGGTTTCCGCGCGATGACGCTCCCGGCGTCCCATGCCGACACGCGAGGCTTGCCGCACGCCGGAAAGGGCAGAAGCTCTTGGACGTTTGGGTAATTCCATGACCATTGGACAAATACGACTGTAAGTCACAATTGGCGTAAAATCAACGCCGGCGTGCCACGCGGGCGACGATCAGTTCGGGCTGATGTACTTGCTCACGGTTGCGGTGGAAGCTCTGTCCTAGAGGCGGGCGCTCCGAAACTAGGCATAATTCAAGGATACGAAGAGTATCTTTACACCGGGGCGCAAAAGGCCGCAAGTAGTTATTGGTGTAAAGAAAAATCGTCCACGGTGACGAGACATTGAGGGCGATTTTTCCAGACCTGGAACGACCAGGGGCCCGATTTAGCCCATAACGCGCACGCAGCATACTTCGAGCGCTTCAACGGCAACCGACGCGTGTAGTGTGGCGGCGTGGCGGTTAGCGGGTTATGGAATCACGCTTAGTTCGATAAGTTCTTGGGGCTATGTTGATTCAGGGTGTTGATGAGCGTTCTCGCCGACCCCGGGATCGGAACGGCTCCATGCAGGGCGACGTCCTTGGCGTCAATCGCCTTTCCGTAGACGCGCTCGTTCGAGTCGTTATCGGGACGCAAAGTCGATCCCTCGAGAGAAATGCCGGCGAAGAGACCGCGCGCCCGGGAATAGGTGAGAACTTCGGCACGCATAGCCACGTCGGTGTCTGCTTCGGCGTCCCGACCCTTGGGTCCCGCCGCAGCCGACGCATCCGCTCCGAGCTTCACTTTGCTGCTCAAAATCGATTTTGCACCGCCTTGGTTCATCACCAGCAGTACGAAATCGGTCGCCTGGGCGCCGATTTGGAATCCAAAGCTGCCACCTTCGAGCGCCATCATCGTAGGCGCGCCCCACGGGCCGTGGAAATTATCGCCGCTGCGGCAGGTCATCGCTCCGCGGCCATAGCTGCCGCCCACGATAAACGCAGCCTTCAGAACCGATGGAATGACGATCACGCAATCGGCCTTGTCCAACAAGCTCTGCGGGATATCGTCTGGAATGTCGAGGATTTCCTTCATCACTTGGCCAGCGTTCTCGAGCCGGCCTTCGTCCTTCGATTTGTCGTCCGCCCGCGCCGTCCGTGCAGTGATGAGCGTTGGAAGACCTGCGAGCGCCAATGTCAGCAGAAAAAGCAATGTCCTTTTCATGGTCACAAGCTGCCTCCTGAGTTAAGCCTACATCATATGTGCGCCAGCATGGCAACGCAACTTTTGCGATGCCGGCTCGTTGAACTGTGGGATTTTACGGGGAGTTCGCCCGGGCACGCCGGTTGGACGACGCGGCCGCATTTCAATCACTCGGCAGAGCCAATGCATCCGCTGATTTCATTCCCGCCATCACTTGAAGGTCAGACATAAGTCTCTTCCATTGGCGAGGATGTTTCTTCGTGCTGATCGGCGCGCTGAGATCCCCGTAATATTCCAAGATATTTTCTCGCAGCCCGTTCGGGATGGTCCGACTCGGGTCGGAGGTCAAGCGATCCACCAGCTTCGCATAGGTGTCGTCGGTCAGCGCGTAATCACCGGCCTTCACTTTCGCGCCGGTGTCGAGGTCTCGGTTCGGAAGATCGAGCACGGCAGTCGGATTCGCCCGCAGCCGGTCCAAAAGGCGGCGGTAAAGATCGGCGGAACGGTTGACGCTTTGGATGTACAACGATTCCGTTTGCGCATCGGGGATTTTGATCGCCAGGTACGAAGCCGGACCTACCTTTGGAATAATTTTGATTACAATCGCGAGCAGATGCGATCCGATACCGGGCTTTCGGTACGTATAAGCCCAATGCCGCTCGTAATCCGCCTGCCGCAACTGTTTCACGAATTGCTGATAATCAGCGTTGTCGGTATCCGGCGCGAAGTGTTTTCCATGCAGAACGATTTCGGCATTGGAGAAAATGGGGATCAAAGTGCGAACCGATGCGCGGTAGCTCTTCATCGCCGGCAGGACATTGCCAACGAGTTCGCGGACTTCAATTCCGTAGGTGGCTACGAAGGCGCGTTCCAGGAGTCCGCGCGGCACTCGGAAGCCGATGAACCGCATGTATGCCGGCGGGGCAAAGGTGCGCTTGGAGAGCTGTCCGATATCGAATGCATACTCTGTGCGCACGTGTGCGTGCGGGCTTTCGTCGTAGGTCACGATGGGGCCGTATTTTTTGGCCAGGCTGGGGAAGTCGATTCCGGTCGAGGGATTGACGGCTACCGAGTGGCCGATGGAGTCGCCGATGTAGTGCGACAAGGCGCCGATCGCAAATGCATATTCATCAACGTTGC
>JBOHXL010000011.1:0-12311 GCA_050736975.1 Chthoniobacterales bacterium
CATCCAGCCCAAAGCGCTCTCGCGCGACCCTTCCCTACTTTCCGGATAGCCTCTAGCGCTCTCGCCCTTCCGAGGCTGGGCTGCGTTTTTTCCGTTCGCGCACCATTTTCATCAGCCGCTCCTTCAAGGCTTCGGATGACTTGGCGGGGCGCAGGCTAAGCGCGAACGCTTCATGCAGCCGATAGCACTCGGTGATGAAGGCTTCCGCCTTCTCGCCAAACTTGGCCCGAGCTTTTTCAAATTCAAGGCTCTCACTATCTTCCAGCGCCCCGATCACATAGAGCCGGGCGCGGTTCTTGAATTCTTCAAAGCTCATCTTTTAATTCTTTGAGGCCGTTATAGATTTTTTTCAGCCCCAATTCGAGGCGCGTTTTAACCGTGCCTAATGGTGTATTCGTATGAGCCGCGATTTCGCGCTGGCTCATGCCGCGAAAAAATGCCAGGTCAATCGCCTCCCGCTGGGCCGCCGGCAGGCTGTTGATCACGCTGCGAACCAGCTCCCGGGTATCGGCGAAATTGATTTCCTCTTCTGTCGCGTTGTGCACCCACGCTTCGGGCTGTTGCTCAGTCTCATTCTGCAGCCGTTCTCCCGCGCGGGCGTAAGCCTGCTTTCTGCGCAGGCCATCGATCGCCCGCCGCCGCGCCAGAGTCACCATCCAGCCAAGTGGCTTGCCTTTCTTGGCCGAGAAATTCCCAGCCTGATTCCACAGCTCCATGAAGATCTCCTGAAGCAAGTCGTCTGCCTCGGCCTCGTTATGCACCACGCGCAGGATGAGGGCTTTGATGATTCCATTGTAGCGATCATAAAGCCGCGAGAGAGCCTCGGGCTCCTCCCGCTGGATCCCTCGCATCAATTCCAGATCGCTCGGTTCGCCCGGTACGAGCTTCGCGCCAACCACCGGCAAGCGCGGGCCCGAGTCGTCGGGATCGGCGGCCATCGGGATTTTTTGTCGGCGCGGCATCGGGTCGCAAAAGCGAGATGATGTACGGCGGGCCTCCGGCACAGTCCAACTGGATTTGTGTAATACTTCGCATGCCGGCTCAGGATAGTTGTGGGGCAAACAAGTCGGTACGGTTTTAGGAAAGGAAACCTGGTCGCCCGTCAGTGGGCGTCCCCGGCAGCGGCTCCCCGGCAAAGTGAAGCGTCTCGAGAATGTCTCCCCGGAGGCGGAGGAAATCCTCGCTGCTGCGGTCGCGCGGCCGCTCCAGTTCCACCGGGATGATTTGCTCGATCTTCCCGGGACGCTGGGTCATGATCACGATCCGCTCACTCATGTAGATCGCTTCATCGATGTCGTGGGTAACTAAGAGCATGGTTGTGCCGCGCGCCTGCCAGAGTCGCAGCACCTCATCCTGCATCTGCATGCGAGTGAAGGCATCGAGTGCGCCTAACGGCTCATCGAGGAGCAGAACCTTGGGATGAATGATAAGCGCGCGCGCCAGCGCGGCCCGCTGCGCCATGCCACCGGAAAGATGGTGCGGGAAGGAATTGGCGAAAGACTCCAGCCCAACCAGCCGCATGAATTCATCGACCTGATGCCGCTTCTCGCGCAGCACGCCGCGCGCGACGAGCCCGGCCTCAATATTGCGCCGCACCGTAAGCCACGGGAAAAGGTTCGGATCTTGAAAGACGAGGCCCCGCTCCGCGCTCGGCCCCGTAATCGGCTCGGCGCCGATCGAAAGCTCGCCCGTCGTCGGGGCCGTCAATCCGGCGATCATCCGCAGGAGGGTGGATTTGCCGCAGCCGCTCGGCCCGAGGATCGAGACCAGCTCTCCGGCCGCGACGGAGAGCGTGACGTCGTCCAAGGCGAGCGCCGCGGGAGTGAGACCGCCATCGAGCGAAGCAAACTCCTTTGAGACGTGGCGAATTCTTAGGGCCGCCGCTCCGTGAACGTCCTTTTCCAGCAGCGCGGTTACCATTTGATGACGCCCTTCTGCCAGACGAGGACCCGGTCGCGCACTTTGAAGAGCACCGTCATGATCGTCGAGAAGAAAGCCGCCATGATCATCAGGGCCCCGTAGACTTTGCCATATTCCGCCCAACCCTGCGCCCAACTGACATACCAACCGAGCCCCGATTTGACTCCCACGGTCTCGGCCACCACGAGAGTGAGGAAAGAGGTCCCAAGGCCCATGAATAGCCCGATAAAAATGTTGGGTAGCGCAGCCGGAATTGCGACACGAAAGATCAGATAAAGCCGGCTGGCACCGAGGGTGCGTGCGACATCGAGATAGGAAGTGCGCGTGTTGGAAATGCCGGAGGCGGTCAGCATCGTGACCGGGAACCAAACCGCGAGCGCCACCAAACCAACCGCGGAAAGCAGCGCGGAGGGCGCAATCACCATCGCGATCGGAATCCAGGCCGTGGCCGGAATGGGGCCGATGATTTTGAGAATCGGCATTCCCCAATAACGGGCATGCGGAAACCAGCCGATCGTCACACCGCTGATCAGTGCGATCATGGTTCCAATCGCGTATCCGCTCAGGAGCAGGACGAGCGAATGCCAGGTGCTGTCGAAAAGCAGGCGGCGATCGTTCGCCAGCGCGGCCAGCACGCCTTCCGGCCCGGGAAAATAAGGCATCGGAAGCAATCCCAGACAGGTGGTAACCAATTCCCAAACCGCCGCGGTAAAAAGGGCCATACCGAGGATGGGGCACATTCGGCGCATCCAGCGGCGCAGCGGCAGGGAAAACATCTGCCCCACCGCTCCAATGACGCCGAGGCAAAACGCCAACCGGAGGAGCGTAGGATAATAATTCGTCGGCAGGATCGGCTCGCTCTTCGGAACGAAATAGTGGATGGCAAGGCCGATCGCCGCCGCGACCGGGATCGCGAGCAAGGTCTGCGGTCTCGACTTTATCACGCCAGGCGACGTCGCGATCTGGACCCCTGGGGTGGGTGCGGTGCCTCGCTGCCGGGAGGCGATCTCCGCCGGAGCGATCACTTCGACTTCGTTTGATGCCCCATTCATCTGGATGCTATCTGTTTCGAGGAAGACTTCAGTGATGCTTTGAAAAGAAGGCGCAAGGATTGAGTAAGAGAATTGTCATCTGAAATTAAGGAATCCGGGTTTTAAAATACAACAATAACCGCGTCTTATGGAAGATTTTTTCGGCCGCCGCGGCCGGATCATGAGTTCGTTAGGCGGGGCAATGAAATCATGTCCTGACAAACGAGATCTTTTCTGAATTGATTCTACAGCGTTGCCACCAGCCCGAGTGGCAGGCAATCTCTAGGCGATGATTCACGATCCGCTTGAAATCCGGCACCTGCGTTATTTCCTTGCCGTGGCCGAAGCAGGCAGCTTCAGCCGGGCGGCCGACCGCCTCGGCCTCTCCCAGCCTAACATTTCCCAGCAGATGCGTGATCTCGAGACCTCCCTGCGGGTGGATCTTTTCCAGCGCCGCGGCAGACGTATCTTGCTTACTTCGCCGGGTCACATCTTCGCGGAGCACGCTCGTTCCATCCTGCACCAGATCGAAAATCTCCTTCAGGAGTTGAGCATCGAACCCGGCCAGATGCGGGGTGCACTCCACGTCGGCGTTGTGCCGATCCTTAATGTTGCCCTGATTCCACCGCTCCTTGGGATGTTTGCGGTCGCTCATCCCGGTGTCAGCCTGACGGTTGAAGAAATTTCATCGACGGAGATTGAGACCGCGATCGAAGAAGGTCGAATGGATGTCGGGCTAGGCTTTCTCACACGCCACTCGCCCCGGCTGCGTTACGAGCGCCTCTGCAACGACGAGTTTGCTCTCATTGTTTCCGCGCAACACCCTTGGGCGAAACGACGCGTCATCGACGTCGGGCAGTTGCATCAACAACGCATCCTGCAATTACCCGACACTTTCGTAATGCGGCGCATGAGCGACGCGATCTGCCGGGAGCATCAGGTTCGGCCGCGGATCGTCGCGGAGATTAACGCAATCGAAACGCTCCTCCGCTCGCTCGGCCCGCTCAAGGCGGCGGCTCTCATGCCGAAAATCGCACTGCGTGAGACGCCCGGGCTGACTGCGATCCGTTTGAAGGGGAGAAATCTTGCCATTGAGATCGGTCTCTTGCGGTTGATCGACTCGGGTGCAAGCTCGGCCGTGCAGGAGTTCACGAAACTTGCCCGCTCGACCGTGCCCTTGATGATCCGGCGACAAGGCGCGCAGCGGGCTAGCTTTTCGTCAGGTTCCGAAGCACCGAGCCAATCACCGCTCCCGCGCCGACGTCGGCGGCCTCGGTCTTGAACCCTGGCAAATAAGGTGCGAGGGCGTGCGCAAAATTCGCCACCGTCAGCGTTTGCAGCCAGACGCGCCCGGGACCGGTCAGGGCGGCCAGGAAAATTCCATCGCCGCCAAAGAGCATGTTTCGAATTCCCCTGATCCTGGTGATGTCGAAGCCCACGCCCGCGGCGAACATTCCGACATGACCGGGGTGGACGCGCAGGGTCTCGTTAGGCGCGAGATCGTAGGTCACGATTTCGCCGCCCAGCTCGATGAAGGCCTGGCATTCCCCGGCCAGCTTTTGCAGGAGAAAGCCATCGCCGCCAAAAATTCCCGCGCCTAACGACTGCTGAAATCCCACGCTTAGTTCCACCCCCGGCGTCGCGCAGAGAAAACCGTGACGATGAATCATATAGCTCTGTCCGGCCGAGACATCGATCGGGACGATGTGCCCCGGGAGTTTGGTCGCAAACGCCACCGTCCCGGGGCCGCCGCGGGCACGGTATTCCGTCATGAAAAGAGAACCGCCTCCGACCGCGCGCTTGAACGTCCCCAACAATCCGCCGCCCCCGCCCAGTTGCGTCGTGGTGGCGAGGTCGATCGCGCTCGTCATCCAGGAAAGTTCCCCGGAGACCGCGACGATTCGTTCCTCGGCTTCGAGCTGAATTTCGAGCACCGGCATCGTGCTCCCGACGATTTGGTGTTGCATGAGCGGACTTATCCCCGAACCGCGCAAACCGCAACGCCAACCTCAGGCGCAAAAAACGTACAAGAAATCGCAAGAGCCGCCGAGCGGTTTGGCCAGTGGTTCGGTGAGACTGTGATTGTGAAAGCCGGCAGGTTGATGTTGAAGGACGGGCTCCGGCTCAGTCTGCCCGCTCCGCTCGCCGGGCGCGACCAGCAGGTTGACCGTCGATTGATTCCGGCGACCTGCGATCGCTGGGGCCATGTCTGCTTCGCCCGGACGAGCTCCGTCGGTCGCCCCCGACGAGAACCGAAACCAGGACCCTCCACCCGGGCTCTTGCCTAACGAACGAAAACAACGAACCGTGGACTACCTGATTGTTTTGCTGGCCGCCGGCTTCGTCGCGCTCATCGCGTGGATCGTGGGCCGGAATGTTTTTCATAGCGACTAATTTTCGACGCAGTCAATCACGCGCCATCGGTAGCGCGCCACGGCATCCTTCGATTCCGGTGGGGAATTCGCCGACTGCGCGCCACGCCGCGGATGAATTCGTCGTGGGAGCCGGCGTGATCGTCAGCTTCGTCAAACGCGATCCGGTTTATTGCCGAGATAATTCCGCAGCTGAAAGGATGCTCTTCAAATACTGCGCCCAGCTCTGAGGCGGAGCAGCCGCAGCCCGTTGAGCACGACCACGACCGTGCTGCCTTCGTGTCCGACTACCCCAAGTGCCAGCCTGATTTTTTGCGCGAGCGCGAAGGTCACGAGAACGACGACCGTGCCTAACGAAATGACCAGGTTTTGCCGGATGATGCGCCGCGCCTGCCTGCTCAAACGCAGAGCGGCAGGGACATTCTGGATCCGGTCGTGCATCAGAATGACGTCGGCCTGGGCGAGGGCCGCGTCCGAACCGCGCGCGCCCATCCCCATTCCGACATCGGCTGCGATCAGGCTTGGGGCGTCGTTAATTCCGTCGCCGACCATCGCGACGATCTTGCCCGTTTGCCGCCAGCGATGAATCCATTTCAGCTTTTCGTTAGGGGCGAGATCGGCGTGCACTTCCTCGATCCCGGCGGCGCGCGCCACCATTTCCGCGGCCGACGCGCGATCGCCCGAGAGAAGTGCCACGGAATCGCCTTCGTTCTTTAGTGCGGCGATCACCGCCGGGGTGGCCGGCCGGAGCCGGTCGCGCAGGTAAATCACACCCAGCAACACTTCGCGCGCGACCCAGACCTCCCCCTCGGCGCCGCTCGAGGGGAATGGCGCGACCTTGAATCCGCGTTCCTCCATCAAACGGCGGCTGCCGACCACCACCAGGTCGGGGCCGACTCTCGCTTGCATTCCGAAGCCGGGAATGTTCGCGACCGCCTGCGTTTCCACCGGCTCGAGGCCGCGGCGTTCCGCTTCCGCCACGACCGCGCGCGAGAGAGGATGGGTCGAGTTTTGAGCCACCGCGGCAGCGGCGGCGAGGGCATCTTCCGGCGCCGTCAGGCCGGCGGTCTCGATCCGCGCCACCTCCAGCTCGCCCGTCGTCAGGGTGCCGGTTTTGTCGAACGCGAAATGATTGACCCCGGCCAGGGTCTCCACTGCCACCCCGCCACGGAAAAGAATTCCCTGGCGCGCCCCGGCAGCGATCGCGACCAGAATGGCGGAGGGAATCGACAAGACCAAGGCGCAAGGCGAGGCGACGACGAGAAGGGTCATCATGCGGTAGAGCGCTTGCGCGAATGGCTCGTGATTCCAGAACAAGAGCCAGCCGAGAAAAACGACGCTGCCGGCCAGGATCACAACCGTGTAATAGCGCGTGAATGTGTCGGTGAAGCGCTGCGCCGGCGCCTTCTGCTCGCGTGCGCTTTCGATCAGATCAATGATCCGCTGCACCGCGCTCTCTCCCGGCAGGCGCAGGACGCGGATCACCGCCCGGCCCTCCAGATTGACCGTTCCGCCGCTCACCGGATCGCCGGGACGTTTTGAAACCGGGAGCGCCTCGCCGGTCAGCGCGGATTCGTCCGCCGAGGTCGTACCTTCGCGCACTTCGCCATCGGTCGGGAACAGATCTCCCGGCTTGACCAGCAACTCGTCGCCTACGCCTAACGAGTCGGCCGGAACCTCAACCCATTCGTCATTCTCGCGCCGGCAAACTGTCTCGGGCGCGGACTTGAGGAGTGAGCTAATCGTTTGTTCGGTGCGATAATTGGCAAACTTCTCGAGCCCGTTGCTGAGCGAAAAGAGAAAGAGCAGTGTGCCGCCTTCCGCCCACGCGCCGACGCTCGCGGCACCGATCGCGACCACGATCATGAGCAGGTTGATATCGAAAACTCCGCGCCGCAGTTCACCGGCAAGCTGGATCGAAGCGAACCAGCCGCCGCTCAGGTAGGCGACGATAAAGAGCGGGACGGACGCCAACGCCGGCGCGCCGAATCGCGGAAGGAAAAAGCCGCCCAATGTGCAGAGCCCGCAAAACGCGGCGAAGACCAGCATCACGCGATGCGGCGGTTGTGCTCCAATCCCGGGCCATCCTGAGTTCACACCCGGAAATGACCGCCAGTCGAACAAAAGGTCACGCGAAACTTGCGACGTCTTGCAAACGAAGCGGTCCGGGCCATGAGATTAAGACGATCGATTTGTTCCTTCTCGGGTCGGCTCATGGCGCGGAATAAGCTAAGATGCGCAAGAGTGAGTTTTAAGTTCTTCCGCCGTTCCCGAGACGGCGCCTGCCAGTCGCCGGGAGCAGCGAACGCGGGTGGCCCGGCCACGCCGCGCCGGAACCCCGTCTTGGAATATGAGGCGATTGCCTTGAGCGATGTGCACAAACAAATTCTCCAGCAACCTGTCGATCCACGGGTCGCCCGCATTCTGCAGAAAATTAATGCGGAACGGGAGGTGACGGAAGCTTTCGAACCGTCGCCCAGGATTATCAACTTTCCGACTCGCGGGATCGTGGCGAGTGACGATCGGGCGAAGGACGTTATTTGATCGCCGGGTCAGGGAGGGTTTAGAAGACCGTAGGTGCAGACACAGTTGACACTACCAAAAAGACGGCCAGGCGAATTGGCAATAACGACTCCGCCATTAGCTAAGACGGAATCGCTTCCGGCGCTCTTGCGCGCGCTGCCGACGATTGCCAGTTGTCTGTGCGTCTGCGTCGGGATTCTGGTTTTGATCGGATGGAGTTTCGACATCGAATCCTTCAAGCGCGTCTGGCCTGGATTCGTTGCCATGAACCCGCTGACCGCGGTGTGCTTCATTTTGTCGGGCGCGGCGCTCACTGTTTTCCTCCGGTTGCCGACGGCGCGCTGGGGGGTGGGAGTGACGCGACTCCTGGCGCTGCTCATCATGTGGATCGGCGCGGTGAAACTTACCAGTCTGCTCGGCAAGACACCCTATCTCATCGATACCTGGTTGTTCACTTCCAAGCTCGGTTCGATGCACGATCAGTTGCCTAACCGCATGGCGCCCAACGCGGCCATGAACTTCATTGTTACCGGACTGGCTCTCTTTAGTCTTCATCTCCCGAAGTCCCGTCTCTGGCTTGCTCAGTCCTGTGCGATTCTGGTCGGCTTTGGGGGCGTTCTGCCTCTTGCCGGCTATGCTTATGGTGTCGACACCTTCACCGGCTTTGCGTCCTTCATCCCCATGGCGCTGCATACCGCGCTCACATTTCTCATCCTTGCGGTGGGTGTCTTTTTTGCAATTCCCGAGGCGCCGCTCCCACAAATCTTCGCCTCCGGCGATCCGCGCGGGGTGATTGCGCGGCGACTCGTTCCCTTATCGGTTTTGTTTACCCTTTTCCTGGGATGGTTGCGGCTCTGGGGCGAACGCCGCGGTTATTACGAAAGTGAATTTGGGACACTTCTCTTCGCCATTAGCCTCAGTCTCATCTTCGTTGTGCTGGTCCGCTGGACGCTTTGGACGGTTGGTCACTTGGAACGTGAACGGGCCGAGACCCAGGCTCGCCTCGCGGAGATGAATCGGCGCAAGGATGAAATCTACGCCGTCGTTTCTCACGACCTTTGCTCTCCGCTCACGGGCTTCCGGATGGTCATCGACATGTTGCGGGCAGAAGAGGGCAAGCCGCCAGATGACCTGCTCGACCTGATGGACCATGCGACGCGCCGCATGGTTTCGATGGTGCGCGGGCTGTTCGATGCCACCAGGCAACAGCAGCCCGATGAAGTGCGTCTCGAATATTCCGAGCTGCGCGTGAGCGACGTGGTGCGGGAATCGATTGAGCCGCTTCTGATTAATGCCAACGCCAAGCACATCCGCGTTCAGATCGATGTCGCCTCCGACGAGCCCCCGATCCACGCCGACCACCTCCGGATTTCGCAGATTTTTAACAATTTGCTCTCCAACGCCGTCAAGTTCACCGGCGAGGGCGGAAGCGTTGTCGTGAAGATCGAACCCGCTTTCGCGGGTGTGCGGGTGGAAGTGAAGGATTCCGGGATGGGCATTTCGGAAAAAGATCTGCCGCACGTTTTCGACAAATATTATCAGGGAAGTGCCCAGGCGACGGCGGGTGAACCGGGGAGCGGCCTGGGGCTGGCTGTGGCACGCGAGATGGCCCTGCTCCACAACGGCTACATCGAAGTCGCGAGTAATTTTGGGAAAAGCAGCACCTTTACCGTCTACCTGCCGGTGGGCCTGCACGCCGTGGCAGCCTGAACGGGCGAGGCTATCCCGCGCGCTCACCAAGAACCTGAACTGAATAGGCTTCGCGCCGATGCCAACGGAACGCGCTCGACCCAAGCGCGAAAGTTTCAACCCTCAGGCGCGCCTTCCGTTCAACTGCGCGCGTTAAAAAGCGCTTCCTGCGCGGCGATCGAGAAGTCGGGACGAAGATGTTTTTTCCATTGCATCGCTACCCGAGTTGGGCTGCTTTGATTGGCTGCTTCCATATGAGTGCAAATAGGATATCCGCGCGACCGCTCGCTGCGCTGGCGTTCCGAATTGCCGTGCATTTCCCGTCGAACAAATGAAACGAATCGCTCTGGTCACCAGCGGTGGCGATGCACCAGGGATGAACGCCGCGATTCGCGCCGTGACGCGGCGCGCCATCTATCACGGGGCGGAGGTGTTTGGCGTGCGTCGTGGTTACGCCGGGCTGATGGCGAACGATCTCGTCCCGCTCGGGCCGCGGGATGTCGGCCGCATTCTGCAACTGGGCGGCACCATGCTGGGCAGTGCGCGTTGCGCGGAATTTTGCGCCGATGCCGGCGTTGCCTGCGGAGTGGAGTCGTTGGTCAAACGGGGAGTGGAGGGGTTGGTCGTGATCGGCGGCAACGGTTCGCAAGCCGGCGCCTGCGCCATCGCCGAGCGCGGGTTCCCGGTTGTCGGAGTCGCATCCACAATCGACAACGATCTTTGCGGAACCGACGTCACGATTGGGGTGGACACGGCCCTCAACATCGCGCTCGAAGCGATCGATCGACTGAGAGTGACCGCCTTGTCGCACCGGCGCGGCTTTCTGGTCGAGACGATGGGACGAAACTGCGGCTACCTCGGCTTGATGGCCGGGCTGGCTGGCGGGGCCGACGTCATCGTCATTCCCGAAGTGCCGACCGATCCGGAAGCGGTCGCGGCCGAGTTGCGCGACGCGCATGCCCGGGGCAAATCACACGCTCTCGTGGTGGTGGCGGAAGGCGCGGCTTACAATGCCGAGAAGCTGGCCGATTATTTCACGGAGCACCGTGCTCGACTGCAATTCGAGCTGCGCGTAACCAAGCTTGGGCACGTCCAGCGCGGCGGCGCGCCGACCGCGTTCGATCGTGTCCTGGCCACGCGGTTGGGCGCGGCCGCGGCCGATCATCTCCTCTCCGGCAGCCGCGCCGTCCTCATCGGGATGCAGCGGTCCGAGATCACCGCGACGTCGTTTGGCGAAATCGTGGGGAAACAAAAGCTGCTCAATCCGGAGCTGTTTCCGCTCGCGAAAAGTCTGGCCCGTTAAGCGGCGGCTTCCCCGCAAGAAACGCTTTCCTTTTGCCAACAAACGCCGGGAAACGTGCTTCGCCCGGCCTATCTTGTCTCACAAAAAGAAGGACATGGACGAAAAGATCGTTCTCTTGGTGGATGCGGATGCGGACTCCGCCGGCCTCGTCTTGGAAGCAGGCGCGCGGATCGGCCATGGAGTGCGTTTGAGCCGGGACAAGGAAGAGGCTTTCGGCGTTTTGAGCCGCGAATTGGATCACATTGACAGCATTGTGGTCGATGTCGACCCCGGCTCGGAGGGGCTCGTCTTGCTCGAAGCAATCAGCGCTCTGCACCAGCGCCCGTCGATCATCGCTCTTACGTCGATGGAGGAGAGTCAGATGGAGCCGCATGTCACGCGGCGTGGTGCGGTCGCCTGCCTCGGGAAGCCGGTCTCGATCGAGCGCTTCTGTGCGGCGCTCGAACAAATCACCCGGTTCGATCCTGACGAAGACGTAACTTGCGATCCGTGGGGGCATCCCGGCGCGCGACAGTTGCATGCCAATGGCTCGAATTCGGGAGCCTGAACATGAAAACTTCCGGCTCTGGCAATCAACGCGACTCTTCTGTCCGGATTCGTCGCGTCCTGGTCGCGATCGATTTTTCTTCGCCATCGCGCGCGGCCCTCGCCTTTGTCGCGCCGCTCCTTGCCAAGTTTGGCGCCGAGCTGCACCTGGTGCATGTCTTTGCGGCCGACTACCCTCTCGCCAGCATGGTGGGGCCGCTCATCGTGCCTGAGATCGAAGTGCAACGCCGTGTCCGCTCGCACTTGAAGGATTTCGCGGCCAAAGAGGTATTGCCGGTCCGGCGGGAAAACATCCATGTGGTCAAGGGCAGACCCTTCGAAGAAATTTGCCGGCTCGCTCGCGAACTTGAAATTGACCTGATCGTTACCGGGACGCGCGGGCAAACGGGCTTGAAGCATCTCGTTCTCGGCAGCACGGCGGAGCGCGTGGTGCGATACGCGCCCTGTCCTGTTCTCGTCCTTCATTCGTTAGGCAACGTCCGGCGCAGTCGCGCGCTCTTCCGAAGGATTCTGGTCCCGGTCGACTTCTCGCCCTGTTCGGCGCAAGGAGTGGCCGTGGCCAAAGCGCTCGCGCGAAAGTTCGGCTCGCAGCTTTTCCTCCTGCACTCGATCGACCTTCATTACTACAGCGCTAATTCGAAATATCTGCTCTATGACTATCCGCCGCTCCTGGCGGCGGCGGAGACAGCCGCGCGCACCCAGATGGAGGAGCTGGTCACCGGGGTCGCACGGGAGGGCGTGGCGGTCGATGGCACGCTCGAGAACGGGCATGCCGGCGAGCAGATTTGCGCGCGGGCGAGAGAGTTCCGAGTGGAGTTGATTGTCACTTCTACCCATGGGAGGACGGGATTGAAACATACCCTGCTCGGGAGCACGGCGGAGTATGTCGTGCGCCACGCGCCCTGCCCGGTCCTGGTAGTGCCGAGC
>JBOHXL010000012.1:0-2820 GCA_050736975.1 Chthoniobacterales bacterium
TAGTAGGACGGAGATTCATCAATGTTGTAGGGCGGAATGACATAATCATCCTCCGAACGATGCTCCAGCTTGACGTTGAGGGTGAGCGGTTTGCCCGCACGCTCGATGTGGAGCGCGACGGAATCGCCGCTGTAGGCTTTGCCAGTAACCAGATTGCCGAAGCCCAGTTTGCCGTAGAGAGGGTCGACATAGTTCCCATTTTGATCGACCTGGTCGTTAGCCACCGCCGTGATGATATCACCTCGTTGCAGACCGGCCTTGGCGGCCGGCTGCCCCGGATCGACGCTGGTGACATATACGCCGCCCGACTTATCGGTATCGCCGGCGTACTCGCGCAGTTCCGGATCACGGGTCGGGAAAACGGAAATGCCTAACGAAGGAAAACCCTGATACTTCGGCCCGGCGGCGTCTTTCAAAAAGTGCGCGATGATGGGCGCCGGGATCGCGTCCATCACCTGGGTGCGCGGGTCGTAACGCAAGAGCAGCGCGGCCAGCTTGTTGTTTTTGACCAACGGCACGGTGTAGCTGTTATCCCGATATTGCAGCGGAATGCTCAGCCGGTAGGTGAGAAAATCGGCTACATCCGACGGGTAGCGCGTCATTCCGATCGTTGTGACAATGCCTTCCGTCACGACGAGCGTGCCGGTCGCTTCCAATTGCCAGGCCGCCAGCTTGTCGCCGACCACGGTATCCGTCGCGAGATCGAGTGGCTGGAGGCCTTTTAGAAATTCCTTATCGCTCGGCTCGAGCAACGCCAGGTTTGCGTCGTAGTCGACCACCACGACGTTGGCGGCGGTCTTTTCGCCCGATTCTGCGCGTTCCAGCTCGACGTAATTCTGGTTCGCAACCAGATCAGCGGTCACGAGCACGCGACCATGCGGCAGAACGGCGCCGAGAGCGCGCTTGGAGAAGGGCGCCTTCTTTTGCCATGGTCGAAAGTAATCGTAGGGCTGTCCGGTGACGTTGACCCGGACTAACGAAACCTCCTTCGCCTGCACCGCGTCTTTCGCGGTGGCGGGCAATTTCTTCACCAGCACAGGCGGCTTCTTCGCCTCGGTTAGCGGGAGCGTTGCGATGAGTGCGATAAGAAAGAGAGCAGTGGCGCGCATGATCAGGGATTGACTTGAGCAGCGATGGCAGCGGGTTTGGACGGCGGCTGGTCGTCAAGATTCTGTTCCGAGAAGACGTTGTAACGGGTCTTGATCCGCTCGCGTGCTTCCTCCACTTTTTTGGGATCGAGCACGAGCGGCGCGTCATCGCCGACCATTTGCACGACAAAGCGGTCGGCTGGTTGCTCGAAAGCCTGCGCCAAATCCCGCAGCGTCCCGATTTTCTTTCCGTTGATTTCATCCACGATGCCGTCGCGGTAGGGCATGAGATAAGTGTTGATTGGGTCGGCCAGAATATTCGTCAGGATGATGACCTCGGGATGTTGGAGATAAATCTGATCGCTGACGAAGAAATCGAAGAAGTGCCGAATGCGCAGATCGCTGATGCGATAGGCCTCGAGCAGGTCGAGCGACATCGGTTGAAAAAGGAGACCGCCATAGAGGACATAGCGAGGGCGCATGTCGTAGCTATGACCCTGCATGAAGTAAGGCCAGACCGTGCCCAACTTGATGTCCACAGTCATCGGCTGCTTGTCGCGCAGGAGATCGAGCTTCACCGAGTCACCCTTAAATTTTCGCTCCACCACCTCCGGCATCTGGACCCGCTCGCCCTCGTATTCGACAAAGGCATCGCTCGCGATGGGATGCCCGTCGATCGACAAAAGAACGTCGCCCTGTTTCAGCAACTTCCCACACGGCCCGGCCTCGATCACGGTATCGACCAGCACACCCCGGCCGTCATCCTTGAGCCCGAGATAATGGCGTTGCGCGGGGTTTTGCAACTTCGTGTACGTAATGCCGAGATCGACGTAGCGATCGTAATGGCCGTCCTCGATGTCCTTAAGAAAACGCCGAATTACCGGCGTCGGGATCATGTAGGCGACGCCTTGCGCGATGTCGCCGCTATAGCCCTGGAAGGCGACCCCGACCACCTTGCCTTCCTGCAAAACGGGCCCGCCGCTGTTCCCGGGATTGATCTGCGCGCTGATCTGGATCGCGAGGTGCGAGTCGATCGCGGAGTGGGTGTAAAGACTGAAGTCGATCCGCGAGACGATGCCGGTCGTGACCGACATGCGCTCGCCCCCGATCGGGTAGCCGTAGGCCGAAACGACCGATTCCAGCGACGGAATGCCGCCGAAAGTCAGCGGCTTCATATCTTTCCAGAAAATCGGCGCGGCCACCTGGATGAGCGCGAGGTCGCAATCGTGCGCCACGAAAAGGACGGTCGCGGGATATTTATTCGGGTCGCCTTCGCGCTCAACCGTGAGGTAGCGGCTGTTGCTCACGACGTGGGCGTTCGTCATGATGCGCTGCCCGTCGATGACAAACCCGGCGCCAACGCCGCGCTGAATCGTGCCCGAATTCCAGGGCGCGCGATAATCCGGCTCCACCTCGGTCGAGGTGATGCGGACGAGGCTGTTTTGGATCTGGCCGTTGGGTTGAGCGTGCGCGCCCGCTACGATGAAAAGCGCCAGCGCGCCGGTGAGAAATCGAATTCGATGCATCAGGAAAAGAGCGGGAAGATCAATCGGAAGAGCGCGCCTGTAAAACGGCAATTCGAAGCATTAGATGGCCGGGGCCGCAAAACGTTCAGAACGGTCATTGATTTGGCTTGCCTTTTGCGGCTCAACCCGGGTAAAAGAAAGCCCCGTGTGCTAGAGGCTATCCGGAAAGTAGGGAAGGGTCGCGCGAGAGCGCTTTGGGCTGGATG
>JBOHXL010000013.1:0-25622 GCA_050736975.1 Chthoniobacterales bacterium
CTCGTAGAGAGTGTAAAATGGGTCACCCGAGCGCAGCGCAAGCAGGCCGATCCCGACCCCCGCCGCGAGGAGCAGGCAAATGATGAACTTGAAAAGGAAGCGGATCATGTCTCGATCCGAACCCGGACGCGTCGAAGTGCGTCCCTCCTCAGGCACATGCTTCCGCATGTCCGATTTGAGATGCCGCTAGATATGTTCGCCACCGCACGCAAAGTCACGGGCAGAACCAATTCACGCCCCAGCGGCCTGAGCAATCAAAAATGTCCGCCTTCGTCCGAGTCATCGTCGATCGCTCCATCCGGCGCGAACTGGATTACAGCGTCCCGGAAGCGATCCGCGACCGGATCTCAGTCGGCTCGCGCGTGCGCGTCCCCTTCCGCGACAGATCACTTCTCGCCACCGTCGTGGCGACACTCGATGAAAGCCCGGCCGCGGGGATCAAGTCGATCGAAGCATTGTTAGGCGAAAAGCCCGCCGTGAGTCCGGCCCTGATCGAGCTGGCGCGCTGGATGACGAATTACTATTGCTGCCCGATCGAAACCGTCATGCGCAGCGTTCTGCCGCAGGTCATCCGGCGCGCCGAAGTCGGATGGAAAAAGCAGCTTTTCGTTAGTCTGGCACGGCCCGCTGGCGCAGAGGAATTGGAGAAGCTGCGCAAACGGGCTCCGCGCCAGGCCGAGTTGCTCGAGGCGATCGCACGACTCACCGGGCCGCTCCCGGCCGCAGACCTTCTGCGCCAGACGTCGCTCGATAATTCCACGCTTCGCGTACTCGTCCGGCGCGGCTTCGCCGAGCTGCGCGAGCAGCCGGTGGCGCGCGATCCGCACGGTGCGGAGCAGTTCGTGGCCGACACGGATCTGATTTTAAACGAGGAACAAACGGCGGCTTTGAAGTTGATCGAGATCGCGCTGGATAATCCCGAAACCCACCCGCCCATTCTCCTCCATGGCGTGACTGGGAGCGGCAAAACCGAGATCTATCTCCAGGCTATCCGCGCCACTCTCGCGCGGGGAAAGACGGCGATCGTTTTGGTCCCGGAAATTTCTCTTACCCCGCAGACTGTCGAGTGTTTCAAGAGCCGCTTCGCGGCCGAGCCGGACATGGTTGCCGTCTTGCACAGCCATCTCTCGGAAGGCGAACGCCACGACGAATGGCACAAACTCCATGCGGGACGCGCCAGGATTGTGGTCGGCGCGCGCAGCGCGGTCTTCGCCCCGCTGGAAAATCTCGGCCTTATTGTGGTCGATGAGGAACATGAGACTTCCTACAAACAGGAAGAAGCGCCGCGCTACCATGCGCGGGACGTCGCGGTCGTTAGGGCAAAGCTCGAGCGATGCGTTGTCGTGCTCGGTTCCGCCACGCCCTCGCTCGAGAGTTACGCCAACGCCACGCGCGGTAAATACACTCTCAGCCGGCTCACCCAGCGCGTTGACCAATGCCAGATGCCGCTCATTCGCATCGTCGATCTCCGCCAGGAACGTCGAAAAGAAAAAGCAGCCGCGATTCTGTCGGAGAAATTGCGCAGCGCAATCGCCGATCGCATCGTCAAACACGAGCAGACGATCCTGTTCTTAAACCGTCGCGGTTTCTCCACCTCGCTCCTCTGCAGCAATTGCGGCAAGGCCCGCAACTGCCCGAATTGCAGCGTCGCGCTTACCTTTCATCGCACCGACGCGCGGCTCAGCTGCCACCTCTGCGGACATAGTGCGGCGGTGCCGAAACGTTGTCCGGAATGCGGTCAGGACGCTCTCATCTACGCCGGTTTCGGCACGGAAAAAGTGGAAGCGAATGTCGCGGCAATTTTCCCAAAAGCAGTCGTTAGGCGAATGGATGCCGATTCCATGACGCGGAAGGACGCTTACCGCGAAACTCTGCACGCTTTTCGCGCGGGCAAGATCGATATTCTCGTCGGCACGCAGATGATCGCCAAAGGACTGCATTTCCCGAACGTTACTCTGGTTGGCATCATCAATGCCGACCTCGCGCTGCACCTGCCCGATTTCCGTGCCGGCGAACGCACCTTCCAACTCCTCACCCAAGTGGCGGGCCGCGCCGGGCGTGGCGAAGCGCCGGGCGAGGTTTTCGTGCAGACCTACACGCCGTTTTCGCCCTCTATCCAGTTCGCGCGCCATCACGATTTCGCCGGTTATTTCGAGCAGGAACTCGAGTTCCGCGAACGTTGCGACTTCCCGCCGTTCAAGCACGCGGTTCTCATTACCATCCGCTCCGAGCGTGAGACTCATGCCAGCTTTTCTGCCGAGACCCTCGCCCGTCGTCTCGGAGAAGCATTGCCTGAAGAATTCCTGATTGGCGCCCCCGCGCCCGCGCCGTTGGAAAAGCTGCAGGGCCAATATCGTTTCCACATTCTCTTGCGCGGCGAAGCGATTCTCAGGCTAAGCCGCCTCATTCGCGAGACACTCGACAAACTCCCCTTCCCCGAGGAGGTCGCGGTCGCGGTCGACGTCGATCCGTATCAGCTTCTCTAGAGTCGCGAAGCGGATGTGCCTTCGCATCCCTGTTGGCGCCACGGCAGCGAGATCGAAGTTTCGCAGAAAAAGATTCCGCATTTCGAAGCAATTCGTTCTTGACCCTCGACTGGCATTTTCAGAAAATCCTGAATGAGCCCCACCGCGTCCCAGTCGCCCTTCCAAAGACCTCGACAACCTTGTCTCGCAATTTGATCAGGACCATCACCACTTCGTCGCGGGACATTTCAAGCGCGGACGATCATGGACGGCGGCGGGACACGACAACTCTCGACCTTTCAGCAGGACCAACAACCTAACGACTCCAATGCTTTAACCGCTAACTGGAAGAACCAGCGCAGACAGAAGCCGACACTACAACCCATGATTAACACCATTATTGACATCTATCATCAGAACGACGTCGATCTCAAAGCGGCAAAGGAGGGCGGCATTATTGCCGTCATCCACAAAGCGACGCAAGGTGCCACGATTCGCGACTCCACCTATCATCAGCGTCGCGAACGCGCGAAGGCGCTCGGACTTCTCTGGGGCGCGTATCACTTTTCAACTGGCGGATCAGTTACGGAACAAGTGGAGAACTTCTTGCACTATGCTCAACCAGGAGACGACGAACTGATCTCTCTGGACTGGGAACCCAGCGATGGTCCTGACATGACACTCGATCAAGCGCGCCATTTCGTGCAAATGATAAAGGACGAAACTGGCCGCTGGCCCGTAGTGTACGGCGGCAGTTTGCTGCGTGAATCGATCGACCACCAACCCGACGCCGTCCTGAGCAACTGTCCTTTGTGGTATGCGCGCTACGCGAACGCTCCAGTCGGAATACCAACCCAAGTATGGCCAAGCTACACCCTCTGGCAATACACGGATGGAGACGTAGGTCCCCAACCTTATGGCACTCCTGGAGCTGGCGGTGGTGTGGACCGAAATATCTTTCAGGGGAGTGCGCAACAATTGAAAGCGCAGTGGCCTCTTACCCGACGTGAGGAGGGGGCGGCACCAGGCGCTGGATTTGCGGCAATTGTCAACGCCGCCTCTCCACAACCCTCCGCCAAGAAAAAGCGCGGCGCGAAACGAAAAAACGCCCGCCGTTAAATCTTTTGAGCAAGCCGTCGTGCGTTACGGCAAAGACGATGGGAGCCTGCGAATTAATCAGATTTGTTGGCCCATCAGATCCCCTCCCGTCAAGGATGAGGCGGCTGAGCGACGCCAGGTTCCTTCCACGGAGCGCTGATCGCAGAGGATCGAGATTGTCTTCATCATTCGCGCCCCCATCCGAACCTCGTTAGGCAAAAGCGCCTCGGAACCCTGGGGATCTCCTCGAGGATTGTTCGACAAAGCAGGCATCCGGGGGGCGTCGGACATCGGAGGATACGGTGGGCCGCCGAATCATGGCTCGCCTTCTCATTCGCCGCCTATGTTTGCAAAAATCGATTACCCTTCTCTGCTCGCGACCTTCGTCAGTCTTCTCGCGAGCGCAGTCCTCTGGGATCGTTGGTCTCGCGCGGGCCGCGGAATTTGCCCAGGCCGAGTTGGCCCAACATCTCGAGCTCGATTCGCTGCCCGAAGTCTGGAGGGCCGGGCCGGCGCTGCGATCAGCCCGCGACCCAAATAATTAAACCTAACATTCGGGTCGCCGGGCGAATTCCAGGCGCGCTTGCCGGCCCGGGCTGCTCAATCGGGCGGTGTTTTACTGGCACCTCTCGGTCGTACTTGCCCTTTGCCTGGCGCTCGCGGGCGCGTTCCTCCTCTTCGAGGCGACGCCTGGCTGGGCGCGGTACGTGCGTGCGGAGTTCGCACGCCCTCTGAAGGTGCCGCATCAAGCCTGGAGGGTGGCGAGGAGACGGTCGAAGAACGGGGTCTGGGTGGGTTTGACTTTCTCGCGCGCGAGTTTTTCGGCGAAGAATTCGGCCCGATCAATTTCTGGAAACATTTGCACCTGGCCAGAGCGTGGCGGCCACTCCAATTCGAAGGTGTTGGAATGATGGGCGAACCCCTCAGGCAGGTCGCCTTCCACTGCCCAGGCATGAACGATCTTTCCGCCCTTTTGTAGGATCGTGCCGAGTGGTAGATAAGGACCCTTCGGTTCCAGGCCAACCTCCTCGGCAAATTCCATCCGGGCGCGCGTCAGCAGGTCTTCGCCGGGCGCCGCTTCACCTTTGGGAATTGTCCAGTGCCCTTCGTCCTTGCGAACAAAAAGGGGTCCCCCGGGGTGGGCGAGGAGGAACTCAACCTTGTCGCCGCGGCGGCGAAACATGAGGAGACCGGCGCTGGTGCGAGAGCGCACTGGCGTGGGACGAAACTCCTGAATCTTTTCGTTAGGCACTTAATCAACCACGACGCCCTTCCAGAACGCAACCCGGCCTTTGAGGTTAGCGGCCGCTTCCTTCGGCTCCGGATAATACCAGGCCGCGCCCTCGTTGACCGCGCCGTTGACTGAAATGTCGTAATAGCTTGCTTCACCCTTCCATGGGCAATGCGTGTGCTGGTTGCTCTTGCGAAAAAATTCCGTACGAACCGAGTCAGCCGGGAAGTAATGATTCCCCTCGACTACGATCGTGTCGTCGCTCTCCGCGATGGTGGTGCCGCGCCAGGTCGCTTTCATAGTTTATCTCCGATTGTGCGGTGCAGACTACTCTCGGACGATCGCTCGCACCCCGTCAATCAAACGCTCCACTTCCTCTTGAGTCGTGTAGCATGCGCAGCCGGCCCGGACCAGCCCTGCGCCCGCGAGCCCAAGGCGTTGCACCACCGTAGTGGCATAGAAATCATCGTGGGAAACAAAAACCGCCTGCTCCGCCAGCCGGCGGGCCACTTCGGCGGAAGAAACTCCCTTGACGGTGAAGGCAATGGTCGGGGTTCGCAATTCGCCCGACCTGGGACCATGGAGCCTCACTCTTTCGATCGCGGCGAGGCCATCCCAAAGTTGCCTGACGAGATCATTGCCGCGCGCGTGCAATCCGGCAAAAATCGTTCCCAGCCGCTCCCGCCGGTTCGCGCCGGGCGCGAGAGAGGCAAGAAAATCGATCGCCGCGCCAGCACCCGCGATTCCCTCGTGGTTCTGCGTGCCAGTCTCGGCGCGTTCCGGAGCGGAATCCGGCGCGGACGCCAGCTTTGGGAAATCGAGCACAGCAAGGAGATCACGCCGACCATAAAGAACCCCGACGTGCGGTCCGTAAAACTTGTAGGCTGAGCAGCTGAGGAAATCGCAATCCATCGCCGCTACGTCGACCAATTCGTGCGGCGCGTAATGCACGGCATCGACGAAAATGTGCGCACCGACAGAGTGCGCCATCTCCGCGGCACGGCCGACGTCGTTGATCGTTCCCAGCGCGTTGGACGCGGCGCCGATGGCAACCAGGCGAGTCCGGGGACTTAATTGCCGGCCGAAGTGATCCCAGTCAAGCTGCCCGCTCTCCGGAATCATGTTTACTCTCCGGATCGTCAGGCCACGTTCCTTCTCGAGCGCTCGCCAGGGAGCGATGTTCGCGTGGTGATCAAGCTCGGTAACGACAATCTCGTCGCCCGGCTCGTAGCGGCGTCCCAAAGCGCGGGCGAGATGAAAAGTGAGGGTCGTCATGTTGGCGCCGAAAGCGATTTCGTTAGGCGAGGCATTGAGAAAATCAGCCAACGCTGCGCGCGCGGCGGCGACAATGGCGTCCGTTTCGATGCTGGTCGGAAAAGCCCAATGCGTATTGGCGTTGTGGTGGAGAAGATAATTAGCCATCGCGTCGACGACCTCGGTCGGGACTTGTGTCCCACCTGGGCCGTCGAAGTAAGCGACGGGATTCTCGCCATGAACACGCTGCAGCGCTGGGAAATGCTGCCTGATCGCGGCAACGGCGCTCGAAGGTAACAGGCCTCTCTGATTCATACGGTGAACCATTTGTTCCGTTTCCTGCGCGGATTGGCAAGAGCCGCCGTCGCCTCGTTCTCCCAAGTGAAGACTGAAAAAAGCAGGGGCCAGCAGCCGCGGATGCGGCGCTGGCCCCACTCTTATCCCAACTATGAAAGAAGTGGCTTCTGGCTCCTAGTGCGCAGTTGTCTCGGTCGGCACATGGTAGATCTCCACCAAGGCCACGCCGATGCCGGCGTTGTTGCCCATTACGACCGCGGTGTAGTTTCCGGCGATCAGATTCGCCAGGGTGGCGGCCTCCAAACTGTCGTCCGGCGCCAGGCCAAGCGTTTGAATCTCGGTCGCGTTGGGGTCATCCGCCCAATTATCGTTCGACGCGACCTGGTCACCATTGCCGTTGAACAGCATGAGGAATGGATCGGCCAAGGCATCCGTAATCGGCGGAACGGCGTTCGCCAATGACGGCCCAAGCGCCCGCACAACGACCGTGGCGTTGCCCAAGCTGGTGCCGCCCGACGGACCGACGATCACACCGCCGATCAGGACATCGTCGACCGTGCCAACGATGCCGCGCGTGCTGATATTGGCGAGTTCGGCTGGGACCGACGGATTATCCAAGTCATAGACTTCCACTAATCCCACCCCGGTGTCGCCGTCATTACCGCTCATGACCGCGGTGTATTGCCCACTGCCGGGCACGGAAGAATCAACTGGTTCAAGAGTTGCGATGATAATCGACTCGAGGTCGCTAATGAGCGAGCCGTTATACATGTTCAGGCCGTTCGCTACGATGGTGCCTTGATCGGTCGTACTGTTTGTCTTCCAATCGTTGTTCGTTACGGTGGTCCCATCCGGTTTGTGCAGTGTGATCACCGGATCGGCCAGCGTGCCGGAAACACCCGAGAGGGCGAGAGAGGGCCCAATGGCGCGGATGGCGACGGTCTTCGGTGTTGTGCCACCGGTGATGATAAAGCCACCGATCGCGACGTCATCGCCCATCTCGACATCCACACGGGTCGAGATATTCAGCAGCTTGGCGGGCGGAGTTGGGGTTGGAGCCGGTGTTGGGCTTGGGCTAGCAGTCGGACTCGGACTCGGAGTCGGAGTCGGTGTTGGGCTAACGGTTGGGGTCGGACTTGGAGTCGGCGTTGGTGTGCCCGTTTCAAAGACCATGAAGTTCGGCTCACCGCCCGTGGCGAAGACGGTCATTCCGGACGTGTTCACGTCGAGGATCTCGCTCCCAGCTCCGTCGGCAACAAAAAGGTCGCCGCCGGGTTCCATGCCAATCGGCAAGCCTGGCCGGAACGCCATGCCCCTCGGATCTAGAATACCCGTCGCAAGTGGGCCTGTTTTTACATCGTTGACGAGCCTCGTGATCGAGCCAGAATCAGTGCTGACAAAGACGACTTCAGACGGGACACCTGAGATCGTAACGGTCGAGACCTCTGTCGCCCGGCTGCCATCGTTTGGGTCAATATCGGTTGTCGTCCCATCCCCAGTCACTTTCAGGACCTCCGGACCGTTGGCGATAAATCGATTGAACGGTACAGGACTGGCGGTCCCAAAGGCATGCGACGAAATGCCCAAAGGCCCGGTAACAACTTTAAACAAGCTCGGGGGATGGACACCGTCCGTCGGCACGCGAACAACCCGGTTCAGACCGTTCTCGCAAACAAGCATATCCGACGCATCGAGAGCCAGGCCGATCGGATTACTCAAACCGCCGATAAGGACACTCCGCGTCTTGCTAGCCAAGTCGTATTTAAAGATCGTTCCGTTACCCGCGCTGCCATCACCGGCATCGACCACATACAGGTTTTTCGCCTGGTCGAAAGCAATGCCTTGAGGGCTGACCAGGCCGGTGGCGAAAACTGTCGAACTCCCATCCGGGGCATAATCGATGACCGAGCCGCTGGCCAGGTCAGTGACATAAAGATCACCCGGATTCGCAAGCGAACTGGGTGAGAGAATGAATTGCGCTGCAACCGCAAATAAAGCGGCGATACCAAACCTGGCGGCTGAGCCCCAGGCGATTTGTTGATGACGTGGAATCATATGAGCTGTTTTTCCGAGTGGTTAAGTTTTAATCTGCCTCAACGGAGGTCGATATACTGAGTGTAGTTTCGGGCAGGCGCGATAATGATCATCCTGCTTACAATTGTCTATAATTATTTTTGGTTGCCTCGCCTTTCTTTTGATCTCGCGCTGTAACCGAAATGTCACCAATTCGTCCTCAATCGCGATACTGGACAGCGCCGATCCCGTTGTCGAGCTTTTTTTCATCGTGACCCGCCCAATAATAATCGCCGGCGCAAGCTAATCCGGCCTCAAGGAATTTGTTTGATTGTCAGCAAAGGTTTCCGAGCGCATTTTACCGCCACTATGGATCCGCACGTTTCGGTCGAGACGGCTATGCAACTCTCCGTCTTTCTCGGCAATCGCCCCGGCGCACTCTCCCGCGTCTGCACGGAGCTCGCCGCAGCCCAGATCAATATTCACGCCCTCGCGACCTCGGATACGATCGATCATGCCGTTGTGCGCATGGTAGTGAGCGATCCGACAAAAGCGCTCATGATTCTCGGCGAACGCGGCGCGCTGGCACTGGAGAACGACGTCCTGATGATCGAGAGCAATAATGAGCCGGGCACGCTGGCCGTGATTGCCGAGCGGCTGGCCAAGGCCGGAATCAACATCGAGTACGCCTACCTCGCCTCGAGCCCGAAGGCGCAGCATGGCCTGATGATTTTGCGACCTTCCAATGTCGAAAAAGCGGAACGCGCCCTGCGCGATCTTTAGGATCGCAATCGTTAGGCCGGCAGTCGCCTAACGAACACGACGCGGCGAGAAATTTTCAGACCCGCCCGGCCGGAACGGCGGCCCAAAAATCTCACCGGAGAATCGATCGATCTACACCGGCACAAGAATCACGTAGACTGAAAGGGCTTCACCGTCTGCTGCGCGAAGGCGTCGCTCATCGCGCCGAGCGTCACCGGGCTGGCAGACGATCGAAAGATGCTCAGGATCAATTGGGAATCCTGATCTTCCAGAGCTGATAATCGAAAAACGGCCAGATCAAATTCACTCAGCACGGCAGATTTAGTCGGCTCAATGCGGATTTTGTTGTAGATAATCAAACGGCCAGATGCGCAAGATCGCGACCTCGAGAATTTCCCATGAAGGTTAATGCCCTGCGATCGGTCCCACTTTTCCGAGCGCTCGACGACGAAGCCGCCAGCGAGCTGTGCGGGCTGCTGACCATGCACGACGTTCCGGCCGGCACTCCCCTTTTTCAGCGCGGAGATACGGGTGACTCCATGTACTTGATCGAGCGCGGCCGGGTTCAGATCAGCGTAAAGGATGCGGATGGCCACGAC
This sequence comes from Chthoniobacterales bacterium, assembly GCA_050736975.1. Classification (GTDB taxonomy): domain Bacteria; phylum Verrucomicrobiota; class Verrucomicrobiia; order Chthoniobacterales; family UBA10450; genus Palsa-1392. Next base: position 9,720 of record JBOHXL010000013.1, read on the forward strand.
ACGACTCTCGCCGAGTTAACCAACGGAGAATTTTTCGGCGAGATGTCGCTCCTCGATGGTCACGCCCGCTCGGCCGACGCAACCGCGAGCGCCGACTCGCGCCTCGCAATCTTGCCTCGAACGGAGTTTCGCTCATTTCTGCGCAAGAATCCCGACGTCGCGCTTGGCATTCTCACCGCGCTGACGCACCGATTGCGGCGGACCGATGACCTGCTGCGGCATCGCGTTTCGCGCAACGTGAATGAGGAAGAAGCTGCTCGCCTAACGATGGCCGATCGCGCGGCCGATTTGATCGCAGAGTTTGGCGGCAGTTGGAAGTTTATCGGCTTTTCCATCGGATTTTTCCTCGTCTGGGTCGCGCTCAACACCTGGCTTCTTCACGACCGCGGCTTCGATCCTTACCCATACGTGCTTTTAAACCTTGTCCTTGGAATGATTGTTGGTCTCCAGGCGCCAATTATCATCATGGCGCAAAATCGCCAGAGCGAAAAAGACCGGCTCCGCGCTGATCTCGATTACCGGGTCAATTTGAAAAATGAGCTGCTTCTCTCCGAAGTTCTGCGCCGGTTGGAAGCGCTCGAAATGCAGCGTGGTTCCCGGCCCCTCGAAGACCTCGACTTTCGGCGACCGGATTAGCCGAGCAAAGCGGCTGGCGGAAGGGGTGGGATTCGAACCCACGGTGAGTTTAACCCCACGCTCGATTTCGAGTCGAGTGCCTTAAACCGGACTCAGCCACCCTTCCCTGCGATCGCTATTATGAAAGTGTGTGCCGGATTTGCAATCGGAAGAAACCAGTCAAATCCACTTGCCTAACAAATAACAAATGCAAGGGGCGAGCGGCGCGAACCAGGCGCGAAAAAGAATGATCGACCAAAAAATCGCACGTCGTTCAATTTCCTAGCCTCTCCCGACCGCGGGCGCAGAGGGCAAATTGTCAGCGAACATCCCCTCGCCCCGGTCCGCCCAGGCCGGATCAAGGTCTGCTCGCCTCGTGGCCTGATTTGAGACCTCAAAACGGCGTCTCCTCGGGGAATTTCCGGCCGTTTACGGCCCTGTTTTTTGCCAAAAAAAATGTTACAATAAAAATCTTGATTCGGGTCCAGAAGTGGCCGCATATGGTGGTTGCTCCGATCGCCGCCCCAATATCCTGTTGTTGGAGATTGTTCGCAGGATATTCACCGGGCGGCTCAAGGGGCTAATTCACTTTATTCACCGCAACCCGAACCGCCTTAACCAAAATGATCCAACTCAAACCCGGCCTTCAGCCCACCACGCTCGTCAAAAATCGGCAATCGCTTTCCCGCCAGCGGAAAACTGCTCGCAAGAAAAGTCGCGGTCTGCGTTTCGAGCGCATCTTCAGCGATGCGGCGCAGTCGCCGTTCGATGAAGTGGAATGGGAAAGCCGGACGGCGGAGATCACCGACGACGGCGGGAAGGTGATTTTCAAACAGGAAAATATCGAGGTGCCGAAAAGCTGGAGCCCGCTCGCGACCAAGATCGCCGTCTCGAAATATTTTTACGGCGACATCGCGAATGGGACTGATCCGCATCACGGCGGCCGCGAGACCTCCGTCAGGCAATTGATCCATCGGGTCACGCGCACGATTACCGATTGCGGCGCGGCCGACGGCTATTTCGCCGATCCCAAGGCGGCGGAGATTTTCTACAACGAACTGACCTGGCTCTGCCTCAATCAGCACGGGGCATTCAACAGCCCGGTTTGGTTCAACGTCGGCCTCTATCATCAATACGGCATCGGCAAGGATGCGGGTGCGGGCAATTATTTCTACAACCGCAAGACCAGAGAAGCGGAGCGCGCGCCGACCCAATACGAATATCCGCAGGGCAGCGCCTGCTTCATCCAATCGGTTAACGACACGATGGAAGACATCATGCGGCTTGCGATGAGCGAAGCGATGCTCTTCAAATACGGCAGCGGCACCGGGAGCGATCTTTCGTCGTTGCGCAGCACGCGCGAAAAATTGAGCGGCGGCGGCAAACCGAGCGGTCCACTCTCCTTCCTTAAAGTCTACGACCAGGTAGCCAACGTGGTAAAGAGCGGCGGCAAAACGCGTCGCGCGGCGAAGATGAACACGCTCAAGGATTGGCATCCTGACATCGAGGAGTTTATCGACGCGAAACAAAAGGAAGAGAAGAAAGCTTGGGCCCTGATCGAGCAGGGCTACGACGGCAGCTACAACTGCGACGCTTAGGGCTCCGTTTTGTACCAGAACGAAAATCTCTGTGTGCGGGTGAGCGTCGACTTCCTGAACGCAGCGGTCGAGGACCGCGAGTGGTGGACGCGCCGAGTGCGCGATGGCTCGCCCTGCGAGCGCAAGGAAGCGCGCGCGTTGCTGCGCAAGATCGCGGAGGGCACCCATATCTGTGGCGATCCCGGGATGCAATTCGACACCACAATCCACAAGTGGCACACCTGCAAAGGCACCGGTCGCCAAAATTCCACCAATCCATGCAGCGAGTATCTCTTTCTCGACAATACCGCCTGCAATCTCGCCTCGCTCAACCTGATGAGGTTCAAGACCGAGGACGGCGCGTTTGATGTTGAACGCTTCAAAGCGGCGGTCCGCGTTTTCATCACCGCACAGGAAGTCATCGTCGATAACGCGAGCTATCCGATCAAAGAGATTGCCGAGAATTCGCACATCTTCCGCACGCTCGGTCTCGGCTACGCCAATCTCGGCTCGCTCATTATGAGCTACGGCTATGGTTACGACAGTGTCGAAGGCCGCGCCCTCTGTGGCGCGATCACGGCGATCATGACCGGCGAAGCCTACGCCGAGAGCGCGCGCATGGCCGCGGCGTTGGGGCCGTTCCCCGGTTATCGCGATGCGCGCGCCAGCGGAGTGCCCAGACCAGTCGCGAAGGACAACGTCGCTTCGATGCTCGAAGTGATCGAGCAACATCGTTGCGCCGTGAACGAGATCCCGGACAACGAAGAGTTCGCCTATTTGAAGGAAGAGGCGAGGAAAGTCTGGGATCATGCTGCAGAGCTGGGCCGGGAACACGGTTATCGCAACGCGCAGGTCACCGTCCTCGCACCGACCGGCACGATCAGCTTCCTGATGGATTGCGACACGACCGGGATTGAGCCCGATATCGCGCTCGTGAAATACAAGCTGCTGGCCGGCGGCGGCATGTTAAAGATTGTCAACCAAACCGTCCGACCGGCGCTGGAAAAGCTCGGCTACAGTTTTGAAGAGATCGAGCGCATCATCGCGCATATCGATTCCTTTGACACAATCGAAGATATCACCGAGAGCGACGGCTCCCGGATCGCCTCCGGGCTGAAACCGGAGCACCTCTCGATTTTTGATTGCGCCTTCCGGCCCTACCGCGGCGAACGCTCGTTAGGCTACATGGCTCATCTGCGCATGATGGCGGCGGCTCAGCCGTTCCTGAGCGGCGCGATTTCCAAGACGGTCAACATGCCGGAAGCGGCCACGGTCGACCAGATCATGAACACCTACATCGAGGGCTGGCGGCTTGGCCTGAAGGCGATCGCGATTTATCGCGACGGCTCGAAGCGCTCCGCGCCCTTGAACACGCGCAAGACGAAAGACATGGGCTCCCTCGACGACGGTTCGGCCGCAGCCAGTGGGCCGGGCGGAACCGATCGCCGGATTCTAGAGCTGGAAGAGGAAGTGCGGGAGTTGCGTTGCCAGGTGAATCTGCCGGTGCGGCATCGCATGCCCGACACCCGCATGTCGCTCACGCACAAATTCGAGATTGCCGGTCATGAAGGCTACATCACGGTCGGTCTCTATGAAGATGGACAACCGGGCGAGCTTTTCATCCAAATGTCGAAGGAAGGCAGCACAATCGGCGGCTTAATGGACACGGTCGCGACCCTCACCTCGATGGCATTGCAATACGGTGTGCCGCTCGAGAGTCTGGTGAAAAAATTTGCCTACCAGCGTTTCGAGCCGAGCGGGTTCACGAAGAATCCCGACATTCGCAACGCAAGCAGTATCACCGACTACGTTTTCCGCTGGCTCGGCTGCCAGTTCATCAAAGGCTACAAGGAAGCCACTTCGCCCAGCCGCAGTCATCCCGAACTACCGCTCAAGGAAATTCCTGAGATGGAAAAAAAGGCCATCAACCGGCCGGTCTCGGATCTGCCGCGCACGGCGGAGAGAGAATTGATCGACGTGATCACGAACCACGCGCCTAACGAGGGAAACCCGAGCGGCGGTTTGACGAATGGCCGGACCCACGCCGAACGCGTGACAGAGGCGCTCGGCAACATGTTCATGGACATCACCTGCTCTCATTGCGGGAGCAACAAAGTGATCCGCGCCGGCGCCTGCGGCGTCTGCACCGAGTGCGGCACAAGCCAGGGATGTAGCTAGGCGTGCATGGGGAAGAAGATACTATGATCGACCCTGATTCGTTTCGGATTCTTTCGCTGGACGGCGGTGGCCTGAAGGGACTCTTCGCGGCGAAGCTGCTGGCCGATCTGGAGCGCGACCTCGATGTACAGATCGGCGACTACTTCGACCTGATAACAGGGACATCGACCGGCGCGATCATCGCGCTCGGATTGGCGTTTCGCCTTCCTGCATCGGACATCCTGCAGTTCTACCGGGACAAAGGGCCGACGATTTTCGATGCGTCGAGCTTCGGCATCATCTCTACGCGCTACTCTGCCGAGCCATTGCGTGCCGCACTGACAGAAGTTTTCGGTGAGAAGACACTCGGCGACGCTGCAAGTCGTCTTGTCGTCCCGGCGTTCAATCTTCAGCGCCGCGAGGTGAAGCTTTTCAAGACTCGGCATTCGCCGCGGTTCCTGCGCGATTGGAAGATGAAAGCCGTTGACGTCGCGTTGGCGTCAGCCGCCGCGCCGACGTACTTGCCGGCTTTCGTCGATGAATCGCTGATCGAGTACATCGACGGAGGAATCTGGGCGAACAATCCTTCTCTCGTTGGGGTAATCGAAGCCATGACCGTTCTTGGCGTGGACCGCTCGAAGATCAATCTACTGAGTGTGGGGACGACTAGAGAGGTTGTGCGGATGGACGCAATTAAGCGGCATGCTGGTCGTGCTCTTTGGGCCTCGCAAGTCTCGGACGTCTTCGTCGGTGCTGACTCTGTAGCAGCGGAGTCGATGTGTGAGCACCTGCTACGGGATGATCCAGACGAAGATTCCACACGCAACTACCGGATCAATCCGCACGTCGCCGCAGGCGAGTTCAAGCTAGACCGCGTGTCTGAGGAGCTGATCGCGCTTGGTGCGCGGGAAGCTGAGCACGCAAGCCGGAAACTCAGCCGAAAGTTCTTCTCCACAAAGGTTCAACCCTTCAAGCCTTTAGCTCATCAATACGCCGCCTAAACTCTATGTCAGCAAGAACCCCTCAGCAGGTCAGGATTGAGCTCCTTAAATCAGCTCTCGAGTCGATCAGCATACCACCAAGCGTTTACGCGAAAGCTATGGAGCGGTACCGCTCCTTGACTGAATTCTTGGACGATCCGCGAACTCAGGTTGGCCAATGGAAGCCCGCAATGTACGTGCAGGGTTCCGCCGCTCTCGGTATCGCAACCAAACCACCTGGCCGCCAGGATTTCGATTTCGATGTGACGTTGGAGTTCGGCTCGTTACCAGCAATTGCAGCGATGGCTGCGCGCACCGCGGTCGAGAAGCGGCTCAGGGAGGACGCCAATTATGCGCGGATGCTCAATACCGAAAAGAACCGCTGCCTGAGACTCGATTACGCAAAGGACGAACGCTTCCACATCGACATCGTTGTCGGTCGGAGTGCGACGTGGGTCAACGACACGGGCACTGGAATCCAAGTCACCGACCGACAGATAGCAGAATGGGTCTGCAGCGACCCGCTTGGGTTTATCGCTTGGTTCGAGAAGCGGAATCGTCAGGTGATGAACATGTTTCAGGCGCAGGATGGCGGCGGCACAATGATTAACGCTAGCGCTGATCCTGCGCCCGAGCAGCCGGAACCGGACGAGAAGCTTCCGTTGCAGTGGGTGATTCAGATTATGAAGCGCCACCGCGATCTAATGTTCCTCGGCAATCCCACTGGTGCGCCGATTAGCATCATCCTAGCGACGCTTGCCGCTAAGGCTTATCAGGGCGAAGAGACGATCGAGGCGGCACTCTTTGGCATCACGAACCGATTGCTGCGGCAATTTGATGACGTGGAGCGCCGAATCGTCCTAAACCCAGTAATTCGAGACGAGAATTTCGCCGACAAATGGCGTGCGAAGCCGCAGAGGCGCGAAGCATTTTTCAATTGGCACGGGCGGTTCCAAGAGCATGTACGCACGTTCATTGAGGCGACGAAGATCTCGTCGATTTCGGAGAGCCTCGACTCACTCGTTGGCGTAGCAGCGAAGACACGAGCGTTCAGTGCGCATGCCGAAGGGCTCAACGAAATGCAGCGCCGCGGGCAGCTGGGGGTGATCTCGCCTGCGGCCACACTTGCGCCGATCACGATGACAGGCAGCAAGGTGATTCCTCCGCACACGAACTATGGAAGCGTATAGTGCGCTATCAACCACCAGCGAAAGCGCTATCGATGGCGGCCCAAGCGGCCGCACTGCGAAAACTGTGCGACACGATTTCCTTGAGTATTCGTGGATCGTCCTCGCTAAAATGGCGTGGCCGCGTGACGCCGGCGGAATACGCCGAGTGCTACTTGATTGAGTTGGACTACCGAACGGACACAAGATTCCAGCCGCGCCCGCATGTCTTTGTGCGGGACCCCATCCTGAAACTGAGACATGGGCGCGGATGCCCACACCGACATGGAGACCACGAGCCATGCGTGTACTATCCCCACGGAACAGAGTGGAGCACTGGCATGCGGCTCGCCGACACCATCGTCCCTTGGACTTCGCGGTGGCTCTATTTCTACGAAATCTGGCTCGCAACCGGCGAGTGGATGGGCGGAGGCATCCCGCACGATCCGCCGGGATCGTTTAGCGACCGCGATTCTCGTCAGTGAAGAAGCCTTGAACTGCGCGGTGGTGCTCTGACCGAGTGCGGCACGAGGCAGGGCGGCAGCTAAGAATTCGTTAGGCCATTTTTAGTTTCGGAAGGGCGGCGGAGTAGACAACTCGACGCTTCTGGTTACCTTTCCTGCCCCGTCGGCGGTCGCCGGCCTCTCATTCTATGGCACTCACCGAAACCGACATCCAACGACATAAGGAAATTCAACAGGCCGAAGAACTGCTCTTCAGTGGCCGCCAGGAGCTTGGCTTCGCCAAAGGGCTCTTTCTCGGAGATTTCGTAGCCGACTGGGCCATCCCTTATCCACGGTTCTCCGACGCCCAGCAGGCCGAGGTCGATCGCGCGGTCACCGAGCTGCGCCAATTTTTGGATGAACACCTCGACCCCGAGGCGATCGATCGTGAGGCGGATATCCCTCGGGAGGTGATCGACGGCCTTGGCCGCGTCGGTGTCCTCGGCATGACCGCACCGAAGGAAGTCGGCGGACGTGGCTTTTCCCAGATGCAGTATTGCAAAGTGCTCGAGGAAATCGGCGCGCGCTGCGCGTCGACGGCAGTCTTCACTAACGCCCATCACTCGATCGGTATTCGCGCCCTGCTCCTTTTCGGAACCCAGGAACAACAGGAAAAATGGCTGCCGAAATTGATGCACGGCGAGCAACTCGCCGCCTTCGCTCTGACCGAACAGGAAGCCGGCTCGGACGCAGCCAACGTGCAGATGCGCGCCACGCCGAGCGAAGACGGATCGCACTACATTCTCAACGGCGAAAAGCGCTACATCACAAATGCCGCCATTGCCCAGGTCCTGACCGTAATGGCGCGCACTCACGTGCCTGGTAAGGAAGGCAAAACTTCGATTACCGCATTTCTCGTCACGCCCGACATGGAGGGCTTCGAGATGATCGAGCCGCGCATGCCGAAGCTCGGAATCCGCGGCACGGCGACAGGCCGATTCCGAATGAACAACGTGCGGGTGCCGAAGGAAAATGTTCTCGGCCCTTTAGGCAAAGGCCTGCGCGTCGCGCTCACCGTGCTGGATTTCGGGCGCACCACTTTTGGCGCCTGTTGCACCGGCGGGGCCAAGACCTGCCTGCGCCTGGCGGTGGAACACGCCAATACGCGAAAGCAATTTAGCAAGACGTTAGGCAACTTCGACCTGGTGAAGAAGAAGATCGCGCGCATGGCGGCCGACGTTTACGCGATGGAATCGATGACCCAGGTGACGGCCTCGCTCATCGATCGCGGTCTCGAGGATTACATGGTCGAAACCGCCATGCTCAAGGTCTTCACCACCGAGCGGCTCTGGGATGCGGTCAACGACTGCTTCCAAATCCACGGCGGCTCCGCCTATTTCGACGACTCCCCGTTAGGCCGGATGCTGCGCGATGCGCGCATCAACCAGATCGGCGAAGGCAGCAACGAGGTGCTCACTTCCTTTATCGCGCTCGTCGGGATGCGCGGGCCGGGCATGGAGTTCAAGGAAATCTACGACACCATGCTCAAGCCCTGGCGACAGGATCGGGCCAAAGCCTGGGGTGCTGGCCTCAAGCGCCTCAGCGCGGCGGTCAAAATTCCCGAGGTCCCACTCCGGAACGCCCGCCTCAAGTCCTACGCCGGACAACTCGCGCGGCTCGTTTGGCGTTTCAATTTCGCGGTCGATAAGGCGCTCATCGCATACCGCGAACCGGTCATGGAAATGCAGCTGGTCCAGGAACGCATCGCGGTGGCGGCGATGGAATTGTTCGCCACCACCTGCGTGCTCAGCCGTTGGGAATCGGAATTGACCACCGTCGGCCGCAACGGGCAGGACGCGAGCGATCATGTCGCGGCCGACCTGTTTGTGAGACGATCGCTTCGCCACATCCGGGAAGCGCTGCGCGGTTTGGGCGATAACGACGACCAGGCCTTGCTGACCACGGCGGATGCCATTCTCAGCCGGAGCGACGCAGCGAACCGAAACGGCGCCTAAAGGATCGCGAGCCCCCGGCCAATGGCCCGCTTTTAGCTTCAAAACGGGGCATGAGCTCCGTTCCGTTGCTGGATCTGCGTGGCAAGCGCGTTCTGATCTTCGTCGTCGCCTACAACGCGGAGACGACAATCGAAAAAGTGCTGAGCCGCATTCCCGCTTCGCTTCACCAGTCCGAGGTCGAAGTATTGATCATCGACGATTCCTCGCGGGACGAGACTTTCCAAACCGGCCTGCGTTATCAGCAAGCCCATTCCGCTCTCAAGATCACAGTCCTGCGCACTTCCGAAAACCAGGGTTACGGCGGCAATCAAAAACTCGGCTACCGCTACGCGATCGATCACAACTTCGACCTGGTCGCCCTTGTCCATGGCGACGGGCAATACGCTCCCGAAAAGTTGCCCGTCTTGCTTGCGCCCTTGCTCGCGGAGGAGGCCGACGCCGTCTTCGGCTCGCGCATGATCGACAAAAGAGCCGCGCGCGCCGGCGGCATGCCGCTTTACAAATGGTTAGGCAACCAGGTTCTGACCATCTTTCAAAATCGAATGCTTGGCACCGATCTTTCCGAGTTTCATTCCGGTTACCGGCTCTACTCGACGCGCGCCCTGGCCCAGGTGCCGTTCGAAAAAAACACCCAGAATTTTCATTTCGACACCGAGATCATCATCCAGTTGGTCCTGAAAAATCTGCGCATCGCCGAACTGCCGATTCCCACCTATTATGGCGACGAAATCTGCCACGTGAACGGAATGCGCTACGCCTGGGATGTCTTTAAGGCGATGCTCAAGGCGCGACTCTGCGAGATCAATCTCTTTTACGACCCGAAGTTTGACGTCGCACCGCCGGAACTGAACTACGATCTCAAGCTCGGTTTTCGTTCCTCGCACACCATGGCGATCGACGCCGCCAAACCCGGTGGCCGCATTCTCGACGTCGGCTGCGGCCAGGGATACCTGGCCACCGAATTGGCGCGCAAAGGATGCCATGTGACCGGAATGGATCGATGTATCCCGAATAAGTCGTCCGCGAAAAAGCAGGTGGAGTTCATCCGATGGGACCTCGATCGCAGCGAATTCCCGGTCAACGTCTCGACCTTCGATCAGATCTTTCTCCTCGACATCATCGAGCATTTAAAACAGCCGGCCCATTTCATGGATGAGCTTCGGTTCGCGGCCGATTGCAAGCGCCCCGAGATCGTGCTCACGACCGCTAACGTCGGTTTCCTCGTCACGCGCCTGATGCTTCTCTTCGGCCACTTCAACTATGGCAAAAGGGGCATTCTCGATTCCACCCACACCCGCCTCTTTACCTTTCGATCACTAACCGAGTTGCTCGGGCAATCGGGCTACAAAATCCTCGAGCTGCGCGGCATTCCCGCGCCCTTCCCGAAGGCGATCGGTCACAACTTTCTTTCCCGGCTTTTGGTGAAACTGAACTCGGTCATGATCACCTTCGGTCGCGGTCTGTTTTCCTATCAGATCTACGTTCGTGCCCAGGCCATGCCGACGGTTGATAACCTGCTTTGCGAAACCATTTCCGGCAGTGCCGCCCTGACCGCGCAGATGCTGCAAACGGCCGCCTGACCAAATCGCGCCGCCTTAAGGTCCGGGCGTAAATTTCAAAATACGCAACGCCCGGAGCAAGCCCTCCGGGACCAGCTCATAAAGCGGATACTGCACGAAGAGGACGATATATTGGCGTAATTCAAAAGCGCAGATCAAAACGACGGCCCCGGCCACCACCGCTACCTGATATTTTCGGAGAAAGCTCGCCCAGGCCATCAACTGACTGAAGGCCAGGAAGCGCAACGGCATGTCCCACATGTTGGCGTAACGCAGGTTCATCCCGTATTTGACGTTGCACATGATCGCGTAGCTGGCTCCGATAAAGATCGTCAGGTAAAGCTCTGCCGTCTTCGTCCGGTCCAATCGGAAAATAGAACCGAGCGCGAGCAAGACAACAATCGGACTAACGAGTAAAAGATCGACCAGATAGCGATGCCAGGGACCGTCACCGGTCATAATAGCGTATGGAAGCGTATAATTCTTGCCCACGGACAGGTTGTAAACCGTAAACAGGGTATCGATTCCGCCCGCCAGAAAGACCAGAACGACAACGCCGAGGAATGGACCAACCACGGTGCAAACCAGAATCTCTTTCGTAACCGAGCCGAAGCCGAGCCAATGATTCGCAACCAGGAGCGCGAGCAGCGCAACAAAAACAAAGAATGAATTTTCTTTGGTCAACACAAGCAGGCCAAGCGTGAAGGTGTAGAGCAGGAGGAGAGCTGGCTGGCGTGGCAAGCGCAAATTTTCCCAGAGCATCCAGATGGAAAGCAGCGCCCAGAAGGTAAAGAAGCCGTCGATCAATGCGTGCTGAGACATATGGATCTGGGTCGGCGCGCAACTCATCAGGACCGCGACCCCGAGCGCCCAAGGCCGTCCTCTCAGCCGGCCCGCAAAAGCGGCGGCGATAAGCAGGGTTAGAATGCTGAATAGCGACGCCACATCGTGAAGCGCCGCGAGTGCTTCGCTTCCAAAAATGCAATGCCAGAGATAGGCGGAGAAAATGAACAGGAAACGCACCGGCGGCAGGATCGAGCCTGTAAGTCTTTCCTGCACCTCGATGTAATGATCGACAATCGCGGGATACTCGCTCAGTCCTTCCCGAATGATGCCATTGACGTATTTGCGATAAAGCCCCTCATCGAATCCGACGCCCTGGAAGGCCGCTTGTGGATGAAGCGCCTTGAGAGCATGAAACGGCTCTCCGGGCGCAAAGACGGATGACGGCAGGCGAAGAAAGACGCCGAAGAGGAGAGCCAAACAGAGAGCCGCAAAGTAAAGCCTGTCTGCGCGAGATGAAGGCGCGAGCATTACTACGGTAGAGATGGGCTGACTGGTTCCAGACTGCAAAGTCGCAATTCAGGCGCCGCGCCTTGCGCGCGCTTCCAGAGCAAGATCGCTCCAATGATCAAGGTCGCCCATGGCCAGGCTGTCCAAGGGGTCCATTCGACCGCGAGCTTGCCTGTCGATATCGCCAGGGACCACGGCAGGCCGCCGCTGATGCTGTTATAAAAGAAGAAGAGAAAGAGGGAACTACCGGCCGTCAACCAGGCGAAGAAAGCCGGCGAAAGCACCAGAACGAAAGGCATGAGCCACACCATGTATTGAGCACAGACACCGGGCGAGAAGATAAAGAAGATTACCCAGGCCCAGCCGAGGGATGCAAACAAACCTCGGGCATCCAGTTTTCGACGCCGCCAGGCAAGAATGAGCACTGCAATAATAATCGCCACCTTTAGGCTCGTCACGACCACTTGTTGAAGCGGAAGGAAATTATAATACGTTACGGGGAAAAAGTCTCTGATTCCCGTCAGTCTTAGCCAGTAGGTAATTCCCCAAAGTCCCCAGAAACTTCCATAGAACAAGACGCGATGGATAAAGATCGCAGGAAACTTTAGCAGCGGCTCGAGCCACAAAAGAAGGGAAGCCGCCAGCAACGGAAACGTAAAAGCGAGTGCTTTGCGACCATGCAGCCAATAGAAGAAGAAGATCGGCGCCAGCAAAATCGGAACGATCTTAATCTGGCAACTCAGAGCCAGAAAAATAGCGCAAAAAATTGGCTGGCCGCGCAGGCACATGGCGGCAGCGAGGACGAGAAAGAGAACCATCACCGAATCGGTGTTGCCGTGAAAGCCGGAAACCATCACGGAGACTGGGCTTAGTGCGAGAAGCAATAACGACCAGTTTGGCAATCGAAGTTGCGGGGCGGTTCCAAGCAAAACGAGGACGACAATGAAGTCCGCAATAATTCCCGGCAGTCGCAAAAGGAACGGAAATGTGATGCCATTGTCACGCAGCCAGGGAATTTTGTCCGATTGGTAGATCGCACAGAGATAGGCCGCGACCAGAGGAGGATGATTGAATGACACCTCCTTAACATAAGTCATTTCCAGCCCTCGTTCGGTGAGCGATTTGCCGAAGCGATAGAAAGCGATTACGTCATTTGTGCCGATCGTGTTCCAGGCAATAAGCAGTTTCACGATTAGAGCGAGCCCGGCAGCCATAAGCACCAGGCGCCGGCCCTGCGTATGACGCTCGCGTTCTTTCTGCCGCTGGAAAACCGCGCTCGTTTCCAAGGGGATGGCGAGAGGCAGCTCGATTTGACTCTGAGCAGGCGACGAAAAAGCCGGGAGATTCACCTCACTTGCTTTAGCAGCTTTGATGCCGGGGTTTCTTGAGTCTTGCGCTGCGCGACCCCGACGGTTAGAGGCGGCTGCAGGCTAATACTTGCCGCAGGACACGAAAATCCGGCTGGCCCGGATCAAGCTCGATCGCTCGATCAACCGCCCGCCGCGCTTCGGCGCGATCGCCAGAGTGAAGTTCGGCCTGCGCGACGAGATAGTAAAGCTTCGCATTGTCAGGCGTTTGGGCGAGGGCGTGTCGAAAGAGGCGAACTGCCAGTTCCCATTGATTTTCCTGCAGTGCCAGCACACCCAGGTTGTTGTAGGCGCCGGCATGCGCCGGATCGAGGCAAAGCGCCGCGAAGTAATAGCCTTTTGCTTCCTTCGTGTCGCCCATCGCCAGATGCAGGTTTCCTTCGGCGAAATTGATCTCCGCATTGTGCGGCGAATAGGCGTAGGCCAGGTCCAGTTTCTCCCGGGCAAGTGGAAGCTGGCGCGCATCGAGTGCCTGCAGCCCGGAATTATAGGTGTCCAGAGCCCAGAGCGTCGGATCTTCTTGCGGCAGCGAAACAAACCCAGTGCTTCCGAAAAGCAGAACGAGAAGTAAAGCGCCAGATACAAGGCGGGTGGTCGTGAGGCATTCCCATAATTCGTAAATGGCGAAGGAAGCAAACAGGATGAGCCCGGGCACGGCGGCAAGACGATATCGCTCGGTGACGAAAACCGTCAGCAGCGACATCATAAGGAGGAGGATCGCGACCGCCACCCAGCGAGATGATGGAAACCTCCAGCAGGCGATCAGCAGCCCGGGAATCCCCAACGCCGCCACGAACCCGAAGCCTTCACCGGGCAGGATGATCGACTGATCGCGCAAGGCGGTGATGACGCTCAGATCGTCGTAGCTAAAGGCGCTCCAAAAATTCCGAATCTTCGTGCCCAACAGATTGATCCAGTCCGCCGGATGCTCCCGTATCCAAGCGCCGGTCTTTTTTGACCAGTAAGCGGAAACTTCGGAACGTTTGAGGGGATGCCCTGCCGCCGCCTCCGCAGAAGTGATCGAATCCTTCAGCATCGCCTCCTGGCTCGGGTGCAGACCGGGCGGGAACTTCGGGTAGCCAGTTGCAATCGGATTGTTACCGATCCAAAAATTCACGCCGCTATGCGCCGAGAGAAAAACCGGATCGTGTGCCACATAATAGTTATGGAGCCAAGCTGGCGAGGCACCCAGCAGCACGCCGAAGAGGACAAGGACCGCGCCGCTGACTCGAAAGCGAAGGCCAGCCTGCCACCGGAAAAAAAGCGCCCCGACGACCAGCGGGATAAGGAACAAGATCGTCGCGATCCCCATCGCCGTGAATCCCATGAGCGCGCCAAGGAGAAAAAGATGCCACCAAGCCGGCGTCCGCTTCCGCTTAACCACCTGCAAGACGACAAACCAGAAGACAAAAACAAGCCACGCTGTCGGCATGAGAATGATCGAGTATCCCTGCGCCGGCTGAAAGAAGGCCCAGCCGACCGCCGCCATGATTCCGATCACCTCGCCTCGCCTGCACCCGTTGAACCATGTCCTTTCGATGGACTTATCTGACTCGGCAAAAACCGATCTGCTCAGCTTATACAAAAGGACCGCGGTCCCGCCTTCCAATCCGGCCTGAAGAAATCCTGGAATGAACGGGCTGTAGCCGCAGACCTTGTAGATTCCGGCGATCAAATAGGCGTAAAGAGGCAGGCCGTAGAAAGCGGCACGCTCGGTCCAGTTTCCACGCAGGATACGCAGCGCCCAATCGTTATAAAACTGCATGTCCCCCCCGTTTGGCAGCAGAAATTGACTGCCAGTCAGTCTCGTCAGGGCAAAGAGGCGGAGCGCAAAAACGCCCGCGAACAGACCCAGCGCAACAACCAGAGAGCGTTTCTCTTCACGTTCAACAGGCGTGTGTTTCATCGCGACGGCAAATCAAAGCGCAGGAAAGGGCTTCCGCGCATTCGCCGCAGAAATCGGGCCAGCGGCCGCAAAGTTTTCGGATGCCTTCGGCAGATGGCACCAACACTGCTTTTGTATTACGCGAACCGCAGGGTCGGGTGGAACTCGACCACAGAAAATCAAATAACCGGATGTTGTAATGGAAAAAAGCGCAAACGACGGGCGCGAAGGCTTTACCTTGGTCGAAATCATGATCGTGGTCGCGATCATTGTATTGTTGGCGGCGATTGCGGTTCCGGGATTCCTCCGGGCCCGAAAACGTTCTCAAGCGAGCCGCGTAATCAACGATCTGCGTTTAATCGATTCTGCGGTCGACCAATATGCGCTAGAGAACAACAAGCCCCGGGGCGCAATTGTGGGCACAGCGGACTGGACAGCTTATTTGAAGAGCAACTCCAGCCTCTATAACACTGGCGCCGACCTCTTCGGCCAGGCCTATGGCCCTCAAACTGTCGACTTTGTGCCAAAAGTCCCACAGGTAACTTGGAACGCGCTTTCGGACGTCGCCGGCACTGACTACTTCTCGCCCTACGGCCATTATTGAGAGCTGTTTCAAGCGTTTCCGGGAGAGACTTTGATTCCGAGCGCATCGCAAAGCTCCTTCCCCCACAGAGAAAAACCCGACCGGTTGGCATCAACGCTGCTCTATCAGAGGCAATCCGCGATGGAACGGCGGACGCAATCAAAACAAACAAACAAACGCAATAGAAAGTAAGATAGTTATGCTTAACAAACTCGGCAAAAACCGCGGGGGCTTCACCCTCGTGGAAATCATGATCGTCGTGG
>JBOHXL010000014.1:0-3298 GCA_050736975.1 Chthoniobacterales bacterium
ATCAAAGAGCGCGAGCAGCAGGAGTGCGCCGATAATGCCGCCGATGACAAAAGTGATTGCGGAGTAATGCGCCGAGTTGGCCAGGAACGCCGCGAAGATGGCGACGGCGATGCTGCCACCGGCGAGAAATCCGGCGATCGCGATGGCGAGCTTTTGCAAAATGAGCGCGAGGAGCGCGCCGGCCAGACCGAGCCCGAGGGAAAGAAGGAGGGAGAGCCAGAGAGGCGGGTTATGGCTGAGATACGGGGCGAGTTCCAAGCCAATCGCAAAGCCAAGCGCGGCGACGAAAAGCCAGAAGAGCTTGCGACCGAAAAGGAGAAGCGCGATTCCGACCAGCACGCTGATAATCGGCAGCGGAGAATGCATCAGCGGATTCTAGCGGATGGTTTGAAGATTGTGAACCCGTGATATCGCTTTACTGACTCCCGTTGGAGAGCGAATCGGTCGAGTTGGGGCGGCCCGTAGCCGGGACACGACCGGATTCAAAGCCCCTGGTTGCAACGAACCGCTTGGGCCGCTACGGCTTCGATGGCGATGCGCCGCCAGCGCTCTTCTTTGAGGAGCCGCTTTTCGGCTTCACCGGGGTCTCGATGCCTAACGTTTTCAGGAACGGCTGGATCGAGCGGTCGCGGCCGAGGAAGTTGTGGATCGAAATGTCGATGTCGCGCGAGCCGCCCGGGGCGTAGATTTCCTTGCGTAATTTCATCCCGGCCGTCTTGTCGAGGAATCCGTTAGGCGCTTTTTCGAAGACGGTCGCCATATCGGCGGCGATCGCATCCGCCCAGGCATAGCCGTAGTAGCCGGCGTCGTAACCGGCGAGATGACCGAAGTAGGCAACGAAGGCGGTGTCCGGATCGATCGGCAAAAAGACCTCTTGCAGAATCGGGTTCGACATCGCGACGCAGTCGTAGGCCTGACCCTCGGGATGCACGTCGTGCAAGGCGAGATCGATGTCGGCAAAGGCAAACTGCCGGCGATAAAAGACGCCGACGGTCGCGAGTTTCGCTTCCTTCATTTTCGCGATCGTGGCGGCGGGAATCTTCTTCGAGGGATCACGATAATCGGCCGCGAACGTATCGAGCACTTTTTTGTTCCAAACCCAGTTTTGCAGCATCTGCGAGGGCGCCTCGACAAAGTCCGCCGGCACACTTGTCCCGGAGAAGCGGACATATTTCGCGGTCGTCACGATGGAGTGGAGGGCATGGCCGAATTCGTGAAAGAGGGTCTCGACATCCTGATGACTGAGCAGCGACGGCTTGTCCTTTTGCGGTGGCGGAAAGTTGCAAAGCAGCGCGACGGTTGGCCGCTGATATTTTCCGTCAGGAAGCAATTTGCCTGGAATAATCCCGAACTCGGCGAAGTGATTGAACTTCCCGTCGCGCGGGAACATGTCGAGATAGAACATGCCTAAGGGCTGGCCGCTGGCCGCGTCCGTCACCATGTAGAGCTGCAAATCGTTGACCCATTTTTCGGGCGCGATGATCTTGGTAAACTTCAGGCCGAAGATGCTCTGGTAGATCTTGAACATCCCCTCGAGCGCGCGCTGGAACGGGAAGTAGACGCGTAAAGCTTCGGTATCGACCGTGTATTTTTCCTTCTTGAGTTCGTTCTGGAAATAGCGCCAGTCCCAGATGTTGATTTGCGCGTTCGGATCCTTGGTTTCGCCGGCCTTGAGCTGGCGCAGCTCCGCCACTTCGGCGTCGAACTTCGGCTGGATGCCGGCGATTAGGTCGTTGATAAACGTCTTGGCCGCGGCGCCGTTCTTGGCCATCTTGATTTCAGTCTGGAAATCGTCCCACGATTTGTAGCCGAGTTTGAGCGCGATCTGGTTGCGATGAGCCAGCATGTCGTTCAAGACCGGCACGTTTTTCTCGCGCGCGAGATTGAAGCGCACGTCGTAAAGATGCCGGCGCGTCTCCTCCTTTTTCGCCGTGTCCTCGACGGTGTTGTACTGAAAGGTAACGTTGGCCAGAATGGTGTAGGTGTTGTCGCCGGTCTTCACGCCGGGTGAATCGAGAACGATGTCCGGCACACCTTCCAACTCTTCTTTGGTGAAAGTGACGGGCGCTTTGACCGCGACGATATTGGCCTCAAAATCGGTCTCGAGTTTGGCCAGCTCCTTGCGCAGTTTTTCCACCTCGGCGCGTTTCTCCGGCGGCAAAGCGAGGCCCGCTCGGCGGTAATCGCGCATCGTGTCCTTGAGCAGGAGCGCGTCCTCGCCCTCGAGTTTCGGTTCGGTCTCGGCGTAGGCCTTGACCGCTTTGTAAACGTCTTCGCGATAATCGATCCCGACCGCCCAATCCTGGAAAACCTTGATTGCTTTTTCGGCCGCATCCCGCATCGCCGCGTCCTGGTTGGTTTGTTGAATGAGGACCGTTTTGTTGATCGCGATGGTCGCGTCGTTCTGGACGTTATCGAGCGCGTCGACCGTGCTCTCGAACGTCACTTTGCTCAGGTCCTGCTGGCCGATGACCCCGAGCGCGGCGTCGGCTTTGGCGATCGCGTTCGTAATGTTGCTCTGGACTTCGTCCGGCGTCGTCGGCCAATCGGGGATGGTCAGGATTTCGTTCGCTTTCTCGGCCGCAGCCTGGAAATCGGAGAGACTTTTGACAGCCTCGGCGTGGAGCGAAACGGTGAAGGCGGCGAGCAGACTAACGAGCAGGATGTGTTTCATGGATTTGGAGTTGCCAATTTGAGCAGGACAGGATTAACAGGTTTAGCAGGATTGAAGTAAAAGGAAAATCCGCCATCCCATAAATCTGGTTCATCCTGTTTTTCTCTTCATTTTGGCTTCGGCATCGCGATGAAAGATTTCGCCACCAAATTCCTCATCGCCTTCATTCCGATTTTTGTGGCGATCGATGCCATCGGAATGGTGGCGATTTTTATTGGGCTCGGGGCAAACGTCGATGCGAAGCGTCGCAACCAGGAGGCCTACCTCGGGATCGCGACCGCGCTGGCGATCTCGGTCGGGTTCATGTTTCTCGGGAAACTGGTCTTCCAGGCGCTTGGGATCACGGTGGCAGATTTCCAGGTGGCGGGTGGACTGATCCTGCTCGTCTTCGCCGTGCGCGACCTGCTCGATGTGGGAGGAGAAAAGCGGATCACGACGGAGTCGTTTGGGATCGTTCCGCTCGGAATGCCGCTCATTGCCGGGCCGGCCTTGCTCACCGCGCTTCTGGTTTTGACCGACTCAGTCGGGGTGATTTACACGCTCCTGTCGTTGATCGTGAATCTGTTTATCGTGGCGGTGGTTTTTTGCCATGCCGACCGGCTGACGAACTGGATGGGCAAACAA
>JBOHXL010000015.1:0-1864 GCA_050736975.1 Chthoniobacterales bacterium
GGCTGGCGCCCCGGTCGCGCCCGCCTGATTCGACAGTTTTCCGTCGATGCTCTGAAGCAGGTTTTGGGCGTCCGTGAGTTGCTGCGACAATTTACCCACACGCGCCTGCACGTCTTGCAAATTGTCAGAGAGTCCCTGGGTTTGCTGGGCCATCGTGTCAATGCGGGCCCCTGTATTCGCCTGCACCTCTTGCACGGACTTTTGCACCGAGCTCATTTCAGCGCTCAGCTTGTTGACAGAATCGAGCGATTGCTGGACGAGCGTCTTGATGGTTGCATTGTTGCTGTCCATCGCGCTACGCATGTCCTGCTGTCCTTGCAGAATTTGTGCAACTTGCTGCTGTAGCTCGATCATGTCGCGTGAAACGGCACTCGCCGGCTGCGGAGCCAGCATCGCCCCGCCGATAGCTCCCAACACCACCGCAGCGAAAGTGAGCACAACCCATCGTGTGCGCATAGGGTATCCTCCCGGAAAAAATTCACCCGGCCGGTTCGGCCAAGCTAATTTGCATCACCTCGCAAATCCGCGAGATGGCAAACCCACCTTGATATTATTAACGTTGCCGCGCCCATGCGGGTACTAAAAAGATGGCCCCGCGGCAAATGCGCCGTAGCGGAGGCATCGACAGCGGCGACGGTCGCTGCAACCTATTGAGTCAAAACGAAGTGCGCGCGCCGGTTCAATTGCCAGCACTGCTCCGTGTGCTCGCTGCAAACTGGACGCTCCTTGCCCCAGCTAGTTGTTTCCATGCGATCGGCGGTGATCCCGAGCGAGATCAGAAAATTCTTCGCTGCCTCGGCACGGCGCTGGCCCAGACCAAGATTGTATTCGGTCGAGCCGCGTTCGTCGCAATCTCCTTCGATTGAGACGCGAACTTGCGGATAGGACCGGAAAAACTCCGCATCCTTGGTCAAGACGCTGCGAGCCTCGCTGCCGAGATCCGATTTATCGGTGTCAAAGTATGCGTCTTTGACGTCCTGACCAAACAACTCGCTCACACTTTGCTGAGTGGCAGGTTGCTGCGCTTGCCCGGTATTTACATTCACATGGGCCGTCGCCGTGGCGCTTCCGCCCGCACCCGTAGCCGTAATCGTGTACGTCGTCGACTGCGTTGGGTTCACTCCTCGCGTCCCTTGCGGCGCCACGCTTCCGACACCGGGCTGAATATCGAGGTCAGTGGCGTTCGTGGACGTCCATGAGAGCGTGACGGCTTCGCCAGGATTAACAGTTGCCGGCGACGCGTTGAGCGTTACAGTCGGTTCTGCCGCCGCAGGAGCCGGCGCGGGCGCTGGTGGAGTCGACGCCACGTTCTTCTTGCAGCCACCCACAACAGCGGCAAAAGCTACCAATCCAAGCAATAACGCAATCCTCCGAAAACTGCCATGCTGCATGAACTGCCTCCTTCGGCGCTCCTCTGAGGGCTTCGGACCGCCGCGATTTGAATTTAGCCGTGTGAGCGCGCACTTTTCAGGTGGCGCTCCTTATATCCAACCAAGCAAAAATTTTAAAATGCTTCATTTCGGCGACCAATTAGGCGATTCGCTCTGGCCTTCGAAAGTCAGTTGCCGAGGCTGGCTGCCGTCCGCCAGCATTGACCAGATTTGCCTTGTCCCCGTTCGGGTCGATTCGAAAACCAAGTGGCGGCCGTCTGGCGCCCAACTCGGCCGCTCGTTCCGGCCCGCATCGCGCGTAAGCTCCACCAATTGGTGACCAATTATGTCCATAGCGTAGATATCGTAATTCCCACTCGGTCGTCGCCAGCTAAATGCGAGCAGTTGTCCATTTGGTGACCACGCCGGGTCGATCACATATCCCATGTCCGGCAGGTTGATTCTCTCCACGTTCGATCCGTCCGAGTTCGCCA
>JBOHXL010000016.1:0-66359 GCA_050736975.1 Chthoniobacterales bacterium
CTCGCGCAACCATTTCCTATTTATGAGATGGGTTCTAGGTGTTCGCGAGTAATGCGGCCTTTACCATAGCAGGGCAATGAGAAAGAGCACAATCCCGGCAGTGCCGTGTTGAAGAAGACGATCGAACGCACAAGTCCGTAGCCCATCGCGGCAGCGAGCAAATAGCCGAGTCGCCCCCAGAAGTAAAGGTGCGCTCCCCAGAGTGTGAGCGTGCTGTCGCGCCCAGCGACATGAGCGACCAGAACCAGTGCGGCGAAGAAAGGAAAGGTTTCCATGAAGTTGACGTAAGCCTGATCCACCCGGCTCGCCAAGCCGCGCAGAGGTGGCACTGGCTGTTCGCGCGTACTTGCCGTCCAACGATAACCGTATTGGGAGCTGATGAGATGAGAGTCCGCGATCAGGTGCACGAGGCCGAGGATTACACTCGCCGCCAAAAATTCGAATTCGGTCGTCACAGGTACGGTGGTAATTCTATCGCCTAACGGGAACAAGATGAGCTGTCGCGAACGAGGGCGATCTTCTCCAATTCCAGAAAAGCCGTCAACCATTCATCCGACTGAACGATGAACCGCTGTCCATCGTCGCGGTGCGAATCCACGCAATAAAGGATTCCCCCCAGCCAGTTGACCGTCGAGCAGCCGTGAGCCGATCGTTCCCCTTTTGGATTTGGGAAGTCAGAAGGCCGATCTGTTTCCGCTGTTGAATTGACGGACGTAGGTGTTTCATAAGGGTTGCTCCTGGGCCGCCATCCTGAGCGGCCACCCCGCCACCGGTCAAGGCAATTCCCTCGGGACCGGCAGCGGCGACCCGTCGAGTCTTCTCACACAGCGCTCGGGTATTTAATCCGGTCGTCGATTGTAACTGCAAGACATGCTAGCTAACCTCGATCGTCCCCTTAAAGTAACAAATACGTTACCTTTCCGGTGTTGCGTGCGGCAAGTCGGTGCCATTTGATACGCATGAAATATCGAACGGATATTCAGCAGCATTCACCAGTTCAACAGGAAACCCTAAAGAGAGGAAATCTCAGCTATGAATAGAGTCAAAAGTCAGCTGTCACTCCTAGTTGCCAGTTTTTCGTCACATCCGCACACCCTTGGGCGGCGATCTTTTCTGCGTCACCGACATGGTTCCCGATTTTCACGAGCGTGGAGCGCGCCTGTCGCTTCATTCGCCGCCGCACGTCTGCACCGTGGCGATGGGCTCGGCGTGCAGAGCTTGACCTTCGCGGTGGCTGCGCTCAGTGGCCTTGCTCTGGCCGCCGCCAGCCCGGCGGTTGCCCAAACTCAAACTGTGCTTCACAGCTTTACCGGCCAGGACGGGTCTCTGCCGGGGCCACGGCTGACGCTTGACAGTGCCGGCAACCTGTATGGGTCAACGGTAGGGAACGACGGTTACATCGGGTCCGTCTTTGAGCTGTTTCCCAACGAGCAATTGGACGTGCTCTACCCATTCACCGAGAGTCGGCTTTTTACCACCGGCAAACTCGTCCTGTAGAACAGGAACCCGCTCGGTGTCGATCAGACTGGCGGAACGTCGGGCAACGGCTCCATCTTTAAGCTGACTCAATCCGGAGTGTTCACCGTGCTCTACAGTTTTACCGGCGGAGCGGACGGTGCGTTTCCCAACGGTGTGATCTCGGATGGCCAGGGGAATTTCTACGGCACAACAAACCGTGGCGGCACTTCCGGCCAAGGCACGGTGTTTAAGTTCACGCCCGGCAGTGGCGTGACGGTCCTCTATAGCTTTATGGGGGGGTCGGATGGCGGCGAGTCATTTGATAGCGCTCTTTACCGCGATCCTCAAGGCAATTTATATGGCACCACCATGTACGATGGCGGGATTATCAGTGACGGAGTAGTCTTCAAGGTCACTCCCGACGGGACTGAATCAGTCCGGCACACCTTCCTTGGCGGGACTGATGGAGCACATCCCAAGGGCAGCCTGATCTCCGATGGTAAAGGAAATCTGTACGGCACGACCTCTTCTGGCAAAGGCTTGAGCGGCGGCACCGTCTTCAAGATCACCATGGCAGGAGTGCTGGCGGAACTCCACGAGTTCTCGGGTTCTGATGGATATGATCCCGACGCCGGGTTGGCCATGGACCGAGAGGGCAATCTCTACGGGACAACATTTTCTGGCGGCTCGTCAAACGTCGGCGTGGTCTTTGAGATCAATACCCAGGAAGTAGAATCAGTGCTCCATGATTTTACTGGTGGCGACAGCGACGGTTCTTACCCTTACAGCGGTTTGATCATCAACCAGCAGGGCGCCCTTTACGGCACGACTGGCTTCGGCGGCACTTTCAACCAAGGTACCGTATTTGAGGTCAAGCCGTAGCTGACCTCGCTCGTCACTTGCCAGTGGCCAAGCAAGGTTCAGGCAGCAAAGCGTCAATGCTGTTCGGCGAGCTGGACGCCGCCTCTGCGCCATGGTGATCCCGAAGCTTGGTTGACGAATAGTTGGCAAATAGACTTCGCTTTGATGCCTTTGGTTGCGCATCGGTGCGCAACCGCTCTAAATCGAGCAAACGTGCGATTCTCCATTTTAAAATCGCTTTGCAGAGGGTGCCGATGGCGGGACTCGAACCCACACGGGCCGTTAAGCCCAACGGATTTTAAGTCCGTTGCGTCTGCCATTTCGCCACATCGGCGGCAGGGCGGAGTCTAACCAAAAAGCGTCCGCCCGCATTGGAATAATCGCGCCAGTCTCTCCGGATCGGACTCCGCTTTTCGCCGTGTCTCGGGCCGGTTTTTCCGGTCTGTCATTGAAAGATGAACGTGGCGCCAGGTGAGATGGTTGCTCGACCTTGCCTTCAAGATCGGAGTTGCGATTCAAAAACGCCCGCGGGTCGATCCGGCGATCCCGCGAAGTTGAGGCAAAATTTGAGAACTCCGCGGCATGCCCGATTTATGCTCGCGATCTGTTCCCCTTTCTTTTTCGGCGAAGCCGTGAGCATATTATTTTAGGCCGCCATGACGACAGCGAACAAGATCACGCTCATCCGCATCCTGATGATCCCGGCCTTTGTCCTGATGGCGATCTATTACGGTGAAAGCATCAAGCGGGGGGAGCCGCTCGAATGGCAGCGTTACACCGCGATTGTCATTTTTCTCGTCGCGGCTGCGAGCGACGGACTCGATGGCTACATTGCGCGCCATTATAACCAAAAAAGCGCGCTCGGCGTGATCCTCGACCCGATCGCCGACAAGGGCCTTCTCCTGAGCGCCATCATTACCCTGAGCATCAGCAACTGGAGCGATGTCGATCCGCAGTCCGGACAATTCCCGACCTGGTTCCCGGTGCTCGTGATCAGCCGGGACGCCGTGATCCTGATCGGCAGCGCGGTGCTGCATCTCTTGAACGGCAAAGTGCGGGTGCGGCCGGCCTGGACCGGCAAGGTCGCGACCTTTCTCCAGATGACGGCGATTGCCTGGGTCATGCTGCAGGTCAGGTGGATTCCGCTCTTCTACGTCGTCGCAGCGGCGGGCTTTTTTACACTGGTCTCCGGCATTATTTACGTGGCGGACGGCTTTCGTCAGCTCGGGGCGCACGGCCAATCCAGCGCCGAGGGGGAGCAGCCGGGTCGTTAGGCAATGGAAAATCGAAGCAGCCGCCAGGTTGCAATTGTGGGGCGGCCGAACGTGGGCAAGTCCGCCATTTTCAATCGGCTCGTTGGGCGCAACATCGCCATCGTGCACGATCAACCCGGCATCACGCGCGACCGCATCTCCGGCCTGAGCCGGCGCGGCACGGAGCCGTTCACGGTCTGGGATACCGGCGGAATCGGCGGGCACGGCGAAACAGAATTGCTTCAGGAAGTGCGAAGCGCCGCCGACGCGGCCATGCGCGAGGCGGAGGTCATTCTCTTCGTCGTCGATGCGCAACAGGGTCTTACCCCGATCGACCAGGAACTGGCGCGCCTCCTTCGTCGCTCGGCGCGCCCCGTTATTCTGGTCGTCAACAAAATCGATCACCCGAAGCATGAAGATCTCGCGGCAGAATTTACCCGGCTTGGTTTCCCCGATGCCGTCAGCATCAGCGCGGCGCATGGTCTTGGCATAGACTCGTTAGTCGGGACGATCGAACAGCGCTTCCCTAAGTTAGAAAAAAGCGATCAGAAATCAGAAGTCAGCAATCCCGCACTCTCCCTCGCGATTGTGGGCCGGCCTAACGTTGGTAAGTCGTCGCTGGTCAACGCCATCGTGAGCGATCAGCGTGCGATCGTGAGCAGCCTGCCCGGCACAACGCGCGACGCGGTTGATATCGCCTGGCGACGCGGGTCGGACGAATTCGTGCTGATCGATACGGCTGGCATTCGTCCGCGCGGTAAACATTCCAGCTCGGTTGAAGTCTTCAGCGTGATGCGCTCCGAGCGCACCATCCGGCGGGCCGATCTTTGTCTGCTCGTGGTGGACGCCACGAGCGGAGTGACGGCGCAGGATAAGAAGATTGCCGCACTCATGCAGAAAGCGCACAAACCGTCGCTCGTGGTGGTTAACAAATGGGACCTTGTGAAACCCGAACGCGGCGCGAAGGAGACACTGGCGCAGTTACTCGATGAAACGCGCGAACGGCTTTTCTTTCTGCCCCATGCGCCGATCCTCGTTGCCTCCGCGCTCTCGGGCGAGAACGTCGATCGCCTTTTCAGCCTCATTCGCAAGATTCGACGCGCCTCGGGTGAGCGCCTCGGCACCGGGGTGCTGAACCGGCTTTTGCGCGAGGCCTTCGCCGCCAATCCGCCGCCCATGGTGGCTAATCAGCGCCTGAAATTATTCTACGCCACCCAGGCGCGCGGCGAGATGGAACGGGCGCTCGCCACCCCGGAGTTCGTCCTTTTCGTCAACAATCCGCATTTGTTAGGCGAGACCTACGCGCGCTATCTCGAAGCGCAGATTCGAGAGGCGCAGCCCTTCCTCGGTTTGCCGCTGATGCTGAATTTTCGTCCACGGAGCGAAACGTCGTAGCCGGATGGCTGACCCCGATCCCCATAAAGCTTCGCGGCAGGAACGTGCAGTCTCATCTGCGGGCAGGGCAACTCTCGCGCTTCCCACAGGGAAGCGGCTATAACGTCACCCAGGTGCGACGCCGCGCGCTTCGCTCAATCGCCTCGAGGACGCGCTGGTTGGCCAGGCCATCGGCGAAAGTTGGCGCCACGCTCTTGCGGGCGACGATTGCCCTAACGAAATCTGCAATTGTGTGCACGAAGCTGTGTTCGTAACCAATGAGATGGCCCGGCGGCCACCAGTGCTCGAGATAGGGATGCGTGCTTTCCGTGACGAGAATCTCGCGAAAGCCGCGTCGACCGGCGGTGTCCTCGGCGCGATAAAACTGGAGCCGGTTCATTTGTTCGAGATCGAAGACGAGCGAACCCCCGCTGCCGTTGATCTCGATCGTTAGGCCGTTCTTGCGCCCGGGCGCGAAGCGGGTCGCTTCCAAAGTGGCCAGCGCGCCAATGCGAAATCGGCCGAGCACGCAAACCGCGTCATCGACCGTCACCTTGCCGCGGCCGCTTCGCCTGCCCGCCCGGGGGCGCTGCTTCACGAACGTCTCGGTCATTGCACAAACCTCCCGGAATTCGCCCACCAGATAGCGGCCGAGATCGACAATATGCGAGCCGAGATCGCCTAACGAACCGGAGCCGGCCGCGTCCGCGCGCAGACGCCAGACGAGTGGAAAGTGCGGGTCCGCGATCCAGTCCTGGGCGTAGCGCGCCCGATAGTGATAAAGCCGGTCGCCAAGTTCACCGCGTGCGATCATCTCCCGCGCCAGGGCGAGCGCTGGCACCCTGCGGTAATTGTGGCAAACCATGTGCACGACCCGCGCCTTTCGCACCGCCCTGGTCATGCGTTCCGCTTCGCCCAGATCGCGCGCGAGCGGTTTCTCGCAAAGGATGGCCTTGCCGGCGGCGGCCGCGGCGATGGCGATCTCGGCGTGGGATTCGTTAGGGGTGCTGATGTCGACGACGTCGATCTGCGGGTCGTCCACCACCGCGCGCCAATTGGTCGCGCTCTTTTCCCAGCCGAGCGCGAGCGCGGCTTTACTTACGGCTCGCGGGTTGCGCCCGCAGAGCGTGCTCATTCGTATCTCGGCGGGAAGTTCAAAAAAGCGCGGCGCCTGCCGCCAGGCGTTGGAGTGGGCCCGGCCCATAAAGCCGTATCCGATTAATCCAACCCGGAGGGTGCGTCGCGATTTCATTGCCAGAGGTTAGCGCGAGCTTCCGGCCTGCGCGATTCGTCAGGCAGGAAGCGGGCAGCTGGCCCGACCATCTTCAGAAGCGAAAAATATTCAGGAACGCGACTTCGAGCGCGAGCGCCTCCTGGATGTTGCGATCGAGATGCTGGCGCAGTTCTTCCAGCCGGCGAACGCGAGACAGAATCTCCAGAGTCGTCAGGCGCGCGGCCATCGCCTCCGTGCTGGTTCGCGCCTCCGGCAGCTCGCGAGTGGCGACGCCGCTGCTGGCCTTTAGGATATCGCCCCACCAGCGGAAGAGCGTTTCGATCAGCGTGGCCCGCTGATGCAGGTAAAGGCTTTCCGTCAGGGCCTTGTAATGGTCTTCCCGGGTTTCGAGCCACTCGCCGTCGGTCGTATTCTTGTAGCGGGTCTCTTCGCGTTTCAAGGCCGCGTCATTTTCCTCCTGGATCGCCAGCCGCATTTGCCCGAGCAGGTGCTGAAAGCCCTGCACCATCCGATAGGCGTCGTGCACGCCGGCGCCGGCGTCGGGGTTGAGACGGTTGAGCAACGCGACCAGCTCCCTTTGCTCGGCCGAGACTTTGGCGTCGTTAGGCGGGGCGAGCGGAATCTCAATGCAGCGCGAGAGAATCGTTTCCGGCAACACTTCCGGAATCGAGCTGAGCAAAAGAAGAAGCGAATTGTTAGGCGGTTCCTCCATCGTTTTCAGAAAGGCGTTCGCGGCCGGCGGCCCCATCCGATCCGCGTCGGAGATGATCGCCACTTTGCGGCGGCCATCGCTCGCCTGCATCTGGAGCGCATGCTCAAGGTCGCGTAGTTGATCGATGCCGATGCGGCGAGATTTCGATTCCGGCGCCGCCAGGTAAACGTCCGGCGCCTTCCCAGAGAAAATTTCATCAGCCGGCGCGCCGTTCACGAGCTGCGTCACGGCCGCCGCGAGGGCGCGCTTGCCGCTGCCATTTGCGCCCGTGATGAGATAGGCGTGAGCGAGACGGCGGCGTTGCTGCGCGTTGCGAAGATAATCAAACGCGACCTGCGGAGTGAAAGCCACGGCTCAGGATTGCCGGCTGCGTTCTCGCGCCGGAATCATTTGCGCGAGCTGGCCGAAACGCATCGTCAGCACGTCCCAGATTTCCTGCTCGATCTCCTGGATCGACCTGCTCGCATCGATCACCCGGACGCGGTAAGGCTCGCGCGCCGCCAGTTCGCGATACGCTTCACAAACCGCCTGGTAGAAATCGAGCGGTTCCTGTTCCATGCGATCGATCCCGGCGGCCGGGCGCACCCGGCGCATCTGGCGGGCGCGGGCCGTTTCGGTATCGATGTCGAGAAGAAAGGTGAGATCCGGCCAGCAATTGCCCACCGCAAACATCGTGAGGTGGGCCACCATTTCCTGATCGAGGCGGCGCGCGACGCCCTGATAAACCGTCGTGGAATCAGCGAAGCGATCGGAGAGCACAACCGTGCCGCGATCGAGCGCGGGTTGAATCACTTCCCTAACGAGCTGGCTGCGGCTGGCTGCGAAGAGAAGCAGCTCCGTTTCCGGCGTCATCGACACGCTCTCGGGCGCGAATTGCAGGAGGTGCCGGATTTTTTCACCGATCGGCGTCCCGCCCGGTTCGCGTGTCACGAGCAAGGGCACGCCGGCTTTCGTCAGGCGCGCGGCCAGCAGACCGACCTGGGTCGATTTCCCGCAACCCTCCGAACCCTCAAAAGTGATGAACGGCAGGCGCGGCATGGGCGGATGTTGACGCAGGTCGCAGGGGTTGTCGAACATTACCGCGCGACCTGTAACCGTGGCCCGGTGGGCGACGCGAGAGCGGCTGCCCAATTGTCAGTTGCCGTGCGCAGACCCACGCTTCGCACAGCGAAGCGGCTACAGCCTCCGCCAGTACGCGACACGCTCTAGTGTTTCGATCGTTCGAGCAACTTGACCAGCTGATCCTTCCACAACGCCGCCATGGTATGGCTGCCGTGGCCGCGTGTCTTGTCGCTGAAGGGGATGAGGAAGGCTCGCCCGTTCGGCACGCGCTTGATCTCGCGCTCGAGAATGCCGAGCTCCGGCGGATTGATCAGGTCGTCGACGGAATTGATCGCGAGGAGCGGCGCCCGGATCTTTTCCAGGTTCGGTCCGGGATCGTAATCGCGCGAGGACGCGACCGCGTAGAGGACATCATTGGCGTCCGCGGTCTTGACGTAGTGGTTAACGAACGTGTCCAGCACTTGGTCGGTTTTCGCCAGGGTGGGCGCTTCCTTCTGACGGAGCACGGGATTGCTACTCATGAACCAGAGCATCTCGGCGGCGGTGCGCAGGCTGGGGGGTTGTGCTTTGTAGTCGCCGCTCTCCCAGGCTGGGTCGGCGCGGATCGCGTCGATGATAATGCGACGCCAGACGCGGTTGCGGCCGGAGATTTGCGTCGGTAAACACGCCAGCGGCATCAGTGCATCCATGAAATCAGGATGAATTTCGCCCCAAAGCCAGGTGTGCATGCCGCCCATCGAGGTACCCATGACCAGACGCGCGTGGTTTATGGCCAGGCCCTCGGTCAGCAGGCGATACTCCGCTTCGACCATGTCGCGATAACCGTAGTTTGGGAATCTCGCATGCATTCCGTCGCTCGGTTTGCTCGATTTGCCGTGACCGATGTCGTCCGGCAGAACAATGAAAAACTTCGCCGCATCGAGCGGCTGGCCCGGCCCGAAGAGTTCGCCGGCAAACTCCGGCCGGATAAACTGTGCGCCGCTTCCGGTCGTCCCGTGCATGATGAGGACGGCGTTTTGCGCGACACCTTTCGCGTCCTTCACCGGCTTGCCGAGGGTGCGGTAATGCAGTCGCAACTCCGGCATCGTTTCCCCGGAAGTAAACTTGAAGTCGTGCGCGATAAAATCGCCTTCGTTAGGCGCGGGATAATCGGCGGCGCGCGCCAGCGCACTCAGGCCAATGGAAAGGAACAGAACCGCGGTGCGGGAAAAAGTGTTCATCGACGGAAGAATACGCGGTTGCGAGCCAGGATAAAGGCGCGCCATAGCCTAACGATTCGGTGTTTCCCGGGTTAAGGCGGCGTGGTCACGACCCCAGCCGAACGAAGCGCTCGCTAGGCTCTGCGACCGCGCCTGTTGCCACGTCGCCCGGATGGGGAGTTGTTCTTAGCCCTGCCGCGATGTTAATGATTGTCCCGGGATGAAAAACTACTGGCTCGTGAAACAGGAACCGGAAGCTTATTCATGGGACGATTTTGCGCGCGACGGCGGGACGAAGTGGACCGGAGTGCGGAATTTTCAGGCCCGCAATAATCTTCGCGCGATGCGCAAAGGCGACGCCGTTTTGTTTTATCACAGTGTGAGCGACAAGGCCGTCATCGGCGTCGCCCAGGTGACACGCGAGGCGTTTCCCGACCCGACGGCGAAGGAAGGCGACTGGAGCGCGGTTGAGTTAACGCCGGTCAAGGCGTTGAAAAAACCGGTCACGCTCGAGCAAATCAAAGCGGAGCCGAAATTACGCGAGATTGCCCTGCTCCGGAATTCGCGCCTCTCCGTCCAGCCGTTAGGCAAAGCCGAGTTCGAGTTGATCTGCCGCCTCTAGGTGATGGCCGCGAGCGGATAGTTTCGGCTTGTCCACCCTTCCGTTCCGGCGACGCTAACGACGTGCAGCGCGCGCTGGTAGTTTCGATTCACGATGTCGCTCCCTCGACCCGGGGAAACGTCGATAAAATTCTCGCGCAGCTAAGGCAACATCAGGTTGGCGCCTGCTCGCTTCTCGTCATTCCGGATTATCACCGGCAAGGACGATCGATGGCCGATCCCGATTTTTGTTCCTGGCTGCACGAGATGGAAGCGGGTGGACACGAGATCGTCATTCACGGATTTTTCCATGAGCGCGCCCGGCGCAGGCATGAAGTTGTGCGCGCGAAAATTCTGACCCGTTTTCACACCGCAGATGAGGGTGAATTTTTTGATCTCAGCTATCTCGACGCGCTTCAACGGATCCGTCAGGCCCGGCATGACTTTGAAGCGCACGGTTTCCACCCTCACGGATTTATCGCGCCGGCCTGGCTGCTGGGCGCGGAGGCCGAGCGAGCCGCGATCGATGCCTGCATGGATTACACCACCACCATTCGGACGATTCGCGACTTTGCCGAGGGCCGAATCTTTACCTCCCAATCGCTCGTCTACAGCGTGCGGAGCGCTTGGCGGCGGGTCATGAGCCTGGCGTGGAATCGATTGCTTTTCCGCCATCAAGCAAAGAATCCGTTGCTCCGCCTCGGCATCCACCCGCCGGATATCGGCTACCGCGCGATCTGGAACCAAATCACCAGGCTGATCGACGAAGCACTGCGCGATCGCCGCCCCATGACCTATGAAAGCTGGCTGGGCGAGAAATCGGCCGCCGGTCACGAGCCATCCGCCATCCAGTGAGTCGCTGCGATCTTCACCTTCATTCCAGGTTTAGCGATCGATCCGAAGATTGGATCTTTCGGCGGTTCGATTTTCCCGACAGCTACTCCGATCCGGAGGAGTTGTACGCGCGGGCGAAGGCCGCCGGGATGAACTTCGTCACCATCACCGATCACGACACGATCAAGGGTTGCCGCGCCATTTTGTATTTGCCAGATACTTTCGTCAGCGAGCAGGTTACAACGTATTTTCCGCAGGACCCATGCAAAATTAACCTGCTCGTCTGGGGGATTTCCGAGGTCCAACACGACGAGATCGTCCGGCTGCGCGACAACATTTTCGACCTTCAAACCTTCCTGCAAAACGAGTCGATCGCCCACGCCGTCGCGCACCCGCTCTACAGCATCAACGGCAAGCTCACCACGTCGCACCTCGAGCGGCTTATCCTGCTCTTCCAGCATTTCGAGGGCGTCAACGGCTTGCGCGACGGGCTCCTCAGCGACCTCACCCGCCACATTCTCGCGCAGCTCACGCCAGAGAAGGTCGAGGCCTTCGTGGAACGCCATCAGATTGCGCCCACTCATCCCGAGCCGTGGAAGAAAATTCTCGTCGGCGGCTCAGACGATCACGGAGGCATCTTCGTAGGTTCTGCCTTTACCGAAACGCCGCCGGCCCGCTCGCCTAACGAGTTCCTGGAACATATCCGCGCTGGAGACTGCACCGCGCAAGGGGAAGGGGGGACGCCGCTTGCTCTTTCGCACGGTTTCTACAACACCTTCTCGCGTTTTATCCAGGATCGCTTCACCGCGAAGCTCGGGCCGAGCGCCGGCCTGGTGGAAAAAATGTTCTCGCGTTTCATGGAAGGGCTCGACCCGACCGAGTTCACCCTCAAGGAAAAGGCGGGCTTTGTCGCGCAGGGTGTTCTCTCGGGTAAAATCTTTGAGTTCGCGAAGCCGGGCAATATCTCTCTTTGGCGCGAGCTTTCCGGCTACTTTGCGCAACCGGAAGTGAAAGCCCGCCTGGCTCGCGAAGTCGCCGATGTCGCCGAGCCGGAGCGCCGCACCTTCATCATGGCCAACGCCGCCTGCGAACAGCTCGCCTTTCGCTTCTTTGAAAAATTTGTGCAGCAGCTCAACGCTGGCAACATCATCGAAAGCATCCAGGCCCTGGCCAGCATCGCCCCTATTCTGGTCGTGCTCGCGCCCTATATCTATGCCTTTCACAGTCAGGCGCCGTCGCGCCGCTGGCTACGCGAAGTCTGCCGCGATTTTACGGGGGCGATCCCGAGCGCGCTGCAAAACGAAAAGCGCGCCTGGTTTACCGACACCCTCGAGGACGTCAACGGCGTCTCTACCACCATCCGCAAAATGGCCGCCGAAGCGCGCGATGCCGGTGAAGAGTTGGTCGTCGTTACTTCGCGCAGCGAACTCACTCTCGACGGCCTGCCGATCAAGAACTTCAAACCGATCGGCGAATTTGAGCTGCCCGAGTACGAGCTGCAAAAACTGAGCTTCCCACCCATCCTCCAGATGCTCGATTACATTCAGCGCGAAAACTTTTCCGAAATCATCATCAGCACGCCCGGACCGATCGGCCTGACCGCTCTCCTGGCCGGCAAGATGCTCAACCTCGAGACGAGCGGCATCTATCACACCGATTTTCCGCAATACATCCGCATCCTGACGGAGGACAGTTTCCTCGAGAGCCTGGCCTGGAAATACATGCATTGGTTTTACGGCCAGCTCGACACCATCTTCGTTAACTCCGAACAATACCGCCAAAGCTGGATCGATCGCGGGATCGAAGCCGCGAAACTCAAGATCCTTCCTCGCGGACTCGACACGCGCCTCTTTACTCCCGGGCGGAGCGAACCCGGTTTCTGGAGGCAATTTGGCAGCGATGGAACCGGCGTGCGTCTTTTGTTCGTTGGGCGCGTGTCCAAAGAGAAGGATCTCGACATCCTGGTCCAGGCCTTTCGCAACCTTCGCCGGGAGAATGTCCCGGTGCAGTTATCGATCGTGGGTCACGGGCCCTACTCCGCCGCGCTGGCCGAAATGATGCCTCAGGCCTGCTATACCGGTTACCTTAACGGCACCGAGCTGGCCACGGCTTACGCCTCTTCCGATATCTTCGTTTTCCCGAGTACGACCGACACCTTCGGTAACGTGATTATCGAAGCCCAGGCCGCAGGTCTGCCCGTGATTGTCTCCGACGCCGGCGGGCCAAAGGAGTTGGTCAACGATGGAGTGAGCGGCATCATTACCAAGGCCCGCGATGTCGCCGGCTTCACCGCCGCGATCCGTCGGTTGGTCGAGAACGAAGAGCTACGCAGAGAGATGAGCGCAGCCGCCCGCCGCAGCGTCGCAGACCGGAGCTGGCCCAGCGCCTTCCGGAAATTCTGGGCCGCGACGGAAATCAGTGGAACTTGAGGAGGGTGGCTGGCTTCGGTCGCAGGAGGCAGTGATCATTTGATCACTGGCTTACTTCTCTCATACCGCAGTTTTGGAGTGACTTTCGAAGTACCGGCATTGTGGACTTTCTAGAACCCATCAGATGGGTTCCAAGACCTCAGAAGAGATTCCGAAGGACGTCTTAAATGGCCTTTCTCCCTCGGTCCACCGCCACGCTCGGGACTAAAGCAGCCGCGCTATCTCTAAGGGTCTAACGTTCGACCTGAGGGCACGCCCGCTCGTCGGGAGGTTAAATGCCACTTTCACCGCAGCGCGATGCGGTAACGGATTGCCGGGGTCCTGCCGTATTGCGCAGGCCGAATGAATCGCTCGACCAGCACGCCACCATTGGCCTCGACGACGCGGCGCGAAGCAACATTGTCTGGATCGGTGGTGATCTCAACATAATCGAGGCCTTCGGCCCGGGCCTCCGGCAGGAGCTGACGCAGCGCTTCGGTTGCATAGCCGCGACGCTGCTTCCACGGGACCACGGCACATCCGATGTGACCCAGAATATACGGCGGCAGCGCACTCGTGCCGATCTGCCAGCGAAAGCCAATGGACCCGCAAAACTCGCCGTCCCAGAGCCAGCGCCGATAGCCGGGTAGACGAGGGGCTTTCGATCCATCCGGCAGTGTAATGACCTCGCCAGTCGGTCTTCGAAGCACAAGCCCCGAAAGGAAGCCTTCGGGATTGGCGGCAATGGCATCGAGCTGCTCGCGCACAACCTCCGCGCCCCGACTGTTATCCGGCGACCAACCTCTTTCCAGCGCCGCGACGTAGCCGGGCAGATATTGCAACGAGGGCCAGACAAGCCTCACTGTAGCCGCTTCGCTGTGCGAAGCGTGGGTCTGCGCGCGGCAACCGGCAACTGGGCAGCCGCTCTCGCGTCGCCCACAGGGCGACGGCTAGAGCACGCTGGAGTTTGCCGGACCAACGCAGTTCTCCGAGGATTCATAGCACATCAAGTTCGTGTCATGCACTTGCGGTGGCTGTAACCGCTTCGGAGTGCGAAGCGTAAGTCTGCTGTAGCCGCTTCGCTGCGCGAAGCGTGGGTCCGCGCGCCGCAACTGGCAATTGGGCGGCCGCTCTCGCGTCCGCCCACAGGGCGACGGCTACAGGACGCTATAAAAGACGGATTTTGCCGGGCCAACGCAGTTCTCCGAAAGTTCATAACACGCCCCTTAGGGTTGCGGCTGTTGCTGGGTGACGCAGTGGATGCCGCCACCACCTTGGTCAAGGCTGGGGATGGGGATTTGTACGATCGTGCGGCCCGGAAAGGCGCCTGCGGCCACCGCTTTGGCGGCAGCGTCGGTGGCGGAGTTGCCGGTCTGGATCATCATGACCGCGCCGTTGACTGGATACATGTTGGCATAGCCGGCGTACTCGACATTCCTGGGGAGTTTGTTGTAGTCAGGGTCACCGATCCTGGTAACAGTAATAGCCTGACCTTCGGCATCGGTCGAAGCGGCCAGCACCGAGGCCTGATTGTTTTGGTCGTTAGCCCAGATGGAGGTGTCTCCCGGGAAAGGCGCTTCGACCAATGCATTGCCTGGACTATAGAAGAGGGACGTCCCATCCACGTGGTCGTCGGTAATGTCATGACCTTTGATGCCCGTGAACCAGATATACTTGCTGGCTCCCATGGCGGCGAGAATATCAGTCTGGAGCTGGGTCTGTGTCAGGTGCGGATTGCGGTTGGGATTAACGATGTTGCTGGCAGTGGACATGAGGGTTCCGGCGCCATCGGTCGCGATCGCGCCCCCTTCCGAGACAAAGGACGCAGCGGTGAAGTCAAGGCCGAGATACGCTGCCACGTTCGCGGCGACCAGCGCGTCTTTGGCGTGGGTTTGCTTGTTACCCCAACCATTGAAATTCATGCCGAGACAATTGATTCTGCCCGATCCGTTGATGCGGAAAATCGGTCCGGTATCCCGCATCCAACAGTCGTCGAGTGGCATGGCGATGACAGTCACGCCCGCTCCAACCATGCTCTTAGCCTTGGAAGCGCTGGCGGGGTTGGCGATCATAAAAACCGGCTCGTAGTTCGCAATGTTATTCGCGATGTTGGCGATGTCTTTTTGCACGCCGGCCAGCAGTTTGCTTCCCCAGATGGCGGTGCTGTCGGGGAATGCCATCCAGGTGCGCGTATGCGGGCGGGTCTCGCCCGGGAAGAAGTAGCTGCCACTTTGCGAGAATGCCATTCTCGGACTTACCAAGGCCGCGGCAGAGAGCGCGATGGAGGACTTAATAAAGTGACGACGACTTGTTTTCATCGTGGTAAAGAGATCGCATGGAGGCGCTCGAATTCAAACGCCTTGTTGGGAGGCGAGGATCGCCCGGGCCAGCCAGGCGATCGCCTTCGCTGACGCTGTCGAAGCTAAACTAAGCCCGGAACAAAGGGCGCTTACCCTTTATCGTAGACGCCGACGCTGGTGAACTTCTTGCCATTAACATCCTTGCCATGCACCGTAATGGTGCGGCTCTTGCCATCAGCGGAGACGACAACTCTGGCTGTGGTCGTGACTTTGCCGCCTTTCTTATTCGTCAGGTCCAGGGTATGGTCATCAACCACCCGGTAGGAGCGACTATCTGTGGCCGGGTCGCCAATCACAGGATAGTCTTTTCCGTTGAACTTGCCCGTCCACTCGTTATGAGTCGGTTTACCGGCTGGATCGGCGCCATCGACCGTGACCATGATCTTGTTACCCAGGGTTGTGTAGATGACGGTCTGGTTCTTCGTCATGCCGGAGACAAGTTTCGACTTGGCCTCGTTCAGCTTCCACGTGCCCATTTGTTTGGAGGCGTTGTTCCGGGCGTGCGCGAGATTTGCGACCGCGAAGATAAGTAGAAACAGACCGACGGTTTTGCTGATGTTGTTGCGTGTTTGCTTTCGGATTGCTTGGTTCATATGAACTCTGTCTTCACCCAGTGGTTGATCGACACGTGCAGACCTGAAAGAGGAGCGGGAGCCACCGGGATAAGCTTTCCACGCCAGGTTCAGATCTCTTACCGGTGAGAGCATCCGCAAGCTAACGGGCAGAACCCGGCGGCCGACGGTCCGCACTCCACGGTGCGGGGAGAATAATATCCGGGCATGGCTTGACCAGCAAAATCGCGACTTCTTTTGATTCGGTCGCGATCTGGGCGGGTTGGCGGGCGTCGTCCACGGCCCAACAGGCCACTCATTTGTCGCGAACCGCTGGTGATTTTTGCCTCGGTGGCGCAGAACCACCCGCCTGGCGCTTGTGCGCCAAAATGAATTCACAAGATTGCTACGCGATAGCCATCACAATGTCACGCAGGCCACTCAGGCTGGGTGGATGGATATTGAAACCACGCGAACGGCAGTTAATTCACAGAGCAGTTTAGCATTGCGTCCGTCACTCGACTCTAGCCATCTGTCCGCGGCCAACTGGCGTCCCGGTCGAGGTGGGCGCCGGCCGGGAAGCGGAAAGGGGATGAACGCCTTTTTGCGCGGGCAAGAGGAGAAACTGCTCGAGCTGCGAGCTGCAATCATGAGTGCAATGAGCGGCCGGGCGCGGGTGACGCGACTCGAGAAAATCGAGAGTTCGGTCTTTGCCACACATGACGGTGACGCGGCAAGCGATGCCTGCGACCGCGATTTTGTTTTGTCGCTCCTATCGCAGGACAGCAATGCGCTCCTCGAAATCGACGCGGCTTTGCAACGGATTGAGGCGGGAAGTTACGGCATCTGCGAAAAGTCGGGAGAGCCGATCCCGGTGGCGCGCCTCAAGGCCATTCCGTTTGCCCGTTTCACCGTGGAATGGCAGGCAAGAATCGAGGGGCGGAGGAAGCTTCTGCGCCATCCCCGGCTGTTCGCCTCACCCTTCGCGGTCGCGGACGAAGAAGAAGAAGATGATCCCGAGGGGAAGCTGGAATCAGTGACGGCCGCAGACTAACGAATAAAGGGGGCCGTTCGGATTGAGCAACTCAGTCTTGTGCTGAGAGACGGCCAGATAGACCTGAAGACCCCAGAGCAGGACGACGCCGGCGGCGAAAACAATTCCACGAGCCCGGGTGAGGCGCGGGCGCGGCAGATGGGTGAGGAAGTTGCGGCCGAAAAGAAGCTCGAGGGCGTTGCAGAAGAGGAGGGCGAGCGCTCCGGCGAGGAACGGGTAGGAGAGCCAGTTGAAATAAAGGGCGCGTCCAAATTCACCGCGCAGGAGATGATGCAAGGCGCGAGTGGTGCCGCAGAAGATGCAGGGCAGGCCGGTGATTGCGCCGCAGGAAGTGGCGAAGGGAAACCATTTCGGCGGCGCACCTGGCTCGACCCAGGCGAGCGCGATGAGCGCGGCCGGCAGCAAGGCAATGTTAAGAACGCGCCAGTGTTTTTCGAACGCAGCCAGGGGCGGTCCAAATCTCTCGGAAAGCAAACCCTTCATACGGGTGGTGGAGTTTCCTGGACCGGTGGGATAGGCGGAGCCGTTGGGGGCGGCAGTGATTCGGCTGGCCTAACGACCGCCCAGACATCGTAGGGATCGCCAAACTGTCGCAAAAAACAGAGCGGGAAAGCGTAGAGCACCATCACCACCGGCAGGAGAATGACGGTGCCGATATAGGGCAGAACCGCGATGCAACAGGTGACGCAGGCGGCGAGGCAGCCGATCATCGCGGCCGCGACAAGAATCACAAGGTAGAAAAGACCGAAAAGAATGAAGACGCCCGGACTGGCCAAAATCAACTGCCAGATGGCAAGGAACGCGTCCACTGCGGTGCAGCGTTGACGATACATGACCGGCACCGCCAATTTCATGATGAGCGCGACGAGCAACGCCACGAGAGCGAAGCCAACGCCAAAAAGAATGATGAGAGCCAACGGCACGATCGTGTGCCCGAGATAGGAACCGAGGAAGTAGATCACGACCAGGCCGCCGAAAATCAGCATGCTGCAAAGCGAGATCACGATCTGGAAAATGAAGTAACGATTTCCTTCGACCCGATATTCCCGCCACGGTTCGGCGATCGCGCCGCGATTGCGCACGATGCAATCGGTAAACATGAAACGGCCGCGCGAGTTTAACCAGAGGAGAAGCGCGAGAAAGGCGAGGAAAAACAGCGCCCCGGCGACGATTACTGGCACGACCCACGGCGCCGCGTGCTGCAGGTTGAAGCGCGGGCCAACGTAATCCGATTTCCAATGCCAGTTCCAATCGTGGTTGCCCCAGCCGCGATTGTAGTTGAAGCCGCCGCCACTGAAGAAGGTGGCGAGCCAGGCGGCGAACCCGATTACAAACCACTTCGCGAGATCGAAGGGTTGGAAGAGAATTTTCTTCGTCAGTTCAAACGCTTCGCCAAAAGGGGCAAAGATTTCGATGCGCAGTTGGCTTGGGTCCATGCGGAAATTTCAAGCAGTTTTTCGAAATCGAAGCAAGTCCCGAAGAGCGCGCCGGGTCCAAAAAGTGTAAAGACGCGCGTGTCACCCGTGGCTCCGCCTGCTTGACGGAGGTGAGCGCGCATTGGAGCATCTCGCGATGGCAACCGTAGCGAGGACTTCACCGGCTTTCGCCTTTCGCAAGACGACGGAAACTTTCATCGCCGGCGCGAAGACTTTAGCGCAACGCTACTTTATCTCAGCCGAGGTTTTTGCCGAGGAAAAGAGGAAGATCTTCGCGCGGACATGGATCTGTGTTGGACACCAGAGCCAGAACGCCGATGGTGGTGATTACTTTGTGCAGGAGGTGGCGGGCGAGAGCCTTATCATCCTGCGCGACAAGAGCGGTGAGACGCGCGCCTTCTACAATGTCTGCCGCCATCGCGGGACGCGTTTGTGCGAAGAATCAAGTGGACATGGCGCGGCGATCCAATGTCCTTATCACGCCTGGACCTATGGGCTCGATGGGCGCCTGATCGGCGCGCCGCACATGGACGACGTGCCTGGCTTTGAGAAGAGCGATTATCCCTTGCATCCTGTGAAGGTGGCGCAATGGGAGGGTTTTATTTTCGTTAGTCTGGCGGATGAGCCGGCGCCGCTGGAAGAGGTCTTCTCGCCTCTGACCGGGAAATTCACGCACTGGAATCTGCCACGGTTACGCGCCGTGCGACGAATTGAATACGATGTGCACGCTAACTGGAAGCTCATCTTCCAGAATTACTCGGAGTGTTATCACTGTCCCGGGGTGCATCCGGCCTTATCCAAGGTGTCACCGTACGATTCGGCGGAGAACGATCTTTCTGAAGGACCTTTTCTCGGGGGGTTCATGACTATTGCCAAGGGTAAGAGCCTGACGATGAGCGGAGAGGCCTGCGCGCGGCCGGTCGGCGAGGTAAAAGGCGAAGGTGACGCCCGCGTTTTTTATTACTCAATTTTTCCGAACATGCTGCTGAGTCTCCATCCGGATTATGTCATGGTTCATTTGATCTGGCCGATGTCGCCGGATCGGACACGCATTGTTTGTCATTGGTACTTTCATCCGCACGCGCCCGGAGTAGGCGCCCCTTGCTACAACCCGGATGACGCGGTTGCGTTTTGGGATATGACGAACAAGCAGGATTGGCATGTCTGTGAGTTAAGCCAGCAGGGAATTGCTTCGCGCGCTTATCAACCGGGGCCCTACTCGCCGCGCGAGAGTATTCCCGCAGCCTGGGATCGGGAATACCTTCGCTTCATGGGAATCGAAGGTCGTGATTCGTCAATCGTTGAATCGGAGGATTCGACCTCGTCGCATGCCGGTTAGCCGCCGGCCATCGCCCCGACAATGAAGAAAGGTTCGGCGCCCGTCGCAACCAGGTCGGGAAGGGGAGTGTCGGGTGACTCGTGGGAGAGATCCTCGGAGCAGGCAAAGAACCTGACGAGCGCACGGCGCTTCTGTGTTGCCTGATCACGGACAGTCCCGCGCAAGGTTGGGTAGAGCGCCTCAAGAGCGTCGAGGATGGCGCGCTGCGTAACCGCCCCGTGAACCTCCAACTGCACTTCATCGTTGACCCCAGCCAGAGTGCGAAGATGGGCCGGCAGCACCACGCGGATCATGGCAGGGTCTGCGCCTCAACGGAAAGAACCGCCGGCAGGTCGCGCGCGACCGCCTTCCAGTTATCGCCAGCGTCGGCCGAGGCATAGACCTGGCCGCCGGTCGTGCCGAAGTAAACGCCGCATTGGTCGAGAGAATCGACCGCCATCGCGTCGCGCAGGACATTGACATAGCAATCGCTTTGCGGAAGTCCTTTTGTCAGCGCTTCCCATTGGTTGCCGCCCGTCCGGCTGCGATAGACGCGCAACTTCCCATCCGGCGGGAAATGTTCCGAGTCGCTTTTGATCGGGACGACATAGATGGTCTCCGGCTCATGTGCATGAACGTCAATCGGGAATCCGAAGTCCGATGGCAGGTTATCACTCACTTCGTTCCATAGGTCACCAGCATTGTCGCTCCGCATCACGTCCCAATGTTTTTGCATGAAAAGAACGCCTGGCTGTGAGGGGTGCATCGCAATCCGATGCACGCAGTGGCCAACTTCGGCGGTCGAATCGGGTAACTCGAACTGTGACTTGAGACCTTTGTTAATGGGAGTCCAACTCTTACCGCCGTCGTCGGTCCGAAAGGCGCCCGCGGCGGAGATGGCGACAAAGATGCGATCGGGGTTGCTCGGGTCGAGCAGAATGGTGTGCAGACACATCCCGCCCGCACCCGGCTGCCAAAGATTTCCTTTCGCGCTCCGCAGCCCGGGCAATTCCTGCCAGGTGGCGGCGCCGTCGCTGGTGCGGAAAAGCGCGGCGTCCTCCACGCCTGCATAAACCGTATCGGGGTCAGTCAGCGACGGTTCGAGATGCCAG
This sequence comes from Chthoniobacterales bacterium, assembly GCA_050736975.1. Lineage (GTDB taxonomy): Bacteria > Verrucomicrobiota > Verrucomicrobiia > Chthoniobacterales > UBA10450 > Palsa-1392. Next base: position 20,827 of record JBOHXL010000016.1, read on the forward strand.
ACCCGTTTGAACTCCCAGGGATGCTGGGTGCCGTCATACCATTGGTGGGTGCCGGGCTGGCCATCGTAGGTAAATTCTTTCCCGACTGCCTCCCAGTTTTCGCCGCCGTCGTTCGAGCGCTGGATCAGTTGGCCAAACCAGCCCGAGGTTTGCGAGGCGTAGATCCGATTCGGATCCACCGGCGAACCTTTGAGATGATAAATTTCCCAGCCGGCAAAATGCGGTCCGCTGATTTTCCAATCTTCGCGCTTGCCGTCGGAGGTGAGGACAAAGGCGCCTTTGCGTGTGCCAACGAGTAGTCGAATTGCGCTCATGCCCTAGTCCTATAAGTGAGGGGCGGGCATCGTCAACCGGCCAGAATTGCCAGCGGTGGCGCGAGGCGGAATATAACCGGGAAAGGGGTTCTTTTTCGCGGCCAGGTCGGGCGCGGGCTGCAGCTTGACCATCTTGTGGTCGAATGAGCGCGCGGATCATGCGCCCGTGCAGTCACGCGTCTTCCATCGGATTTTATTGAGGGGCGGAAGGCTGGTGCCGGATGTCCTCCGCCGCGGCCGCATAAACGGCGTCCTCCCCGATGTTGGTGGCATGGTCGCCAACGCGCTCGAGGTGTTTGGCGACGAACATCAAATTGAGGTAACCGCGCAGTTGCTCGGGATCCTGCGGCACGCGAGCAATCAATTGCCGCTCCGCGTCGGAGTTCATTGCGTTGAGCGATTTGTCGCGCTCCTTCAGGGCGCGGCCCTGCTCCGCATCTTCGCGGGCATAAGCGTCGACCGCGTCCTTAAACATTTGCATGGCGTAAGCACCCATCGGGGCGATGAGCTCGACTTCCGCCAGTTCGCGATGCTGATTTAGCTTGCGCGCCTTGCGCGCGATGCTGACCGATTCGTCTGCGATCCGCTCGAGATTGGGTGAAAGCCTCATCGCCGCGACGACCCGCCGCAGATCCGAGGCGACGGGCTGGAACCGCAGCAATAATTCGATTCCATCCTTGTCGATCTGCATCTCCATTTGATCGATCTCTTCGTCATCCGCGATCGCTCGCCGGCAAAGGTCGTCGTTTCGTTGCCGCAGACCGTTGAGCGCATTCTCAAGGCTGCGCGCAGTTAAATTCGACATGGTTAGGACGCTGTTGCGGAGGGCGGCGAGCGCTTCGTCAAACGTCGTCAGGATGTGTTTCGGCGGAGTCATGAAGATCGTGTTTCAGTCCAGACCCAGAAAATTCCGTGCCGTCCCGGACAAGAGCTGGAGTTTATCTTCGGCAGAGAGATCGGCCATCGATTCGATGAGTTCGCCGGGATGTGCTTCGCCTAACGGGAAGGGATAATCGGACCCGAGCGCGACGCGTGGCGCGCCAAAGAGCTTGAGGAGCAGGCGGAGCGCATCCGGATCGTGGACGAGAGAATCGACATAAAAGCGAGCCGGCCGTTTCTCTTGGGCGAGGTAATGGCGCGGGTTGATGTTGGTCTCGGTGGCGCAGAGATCGGGCCGGACGAGAAAGCCGTGCGCAACGCGACCGATGGTGAAAGGAAACGCGCCTCCCCCGTGCGCGAAACCAACCCGCAGTTTCGGGAAACGCTCGAAGACACCGCCGAAGATCATCGAGCAAATGGCAAGCGACGATTCCGTCGGCATGCCGACGAGCCATGGCAGCCAGTAGTTCGGCATGCGCTCTTTCCCCACCATGTCCCAGGGATGCACGAAGATCGCGGCGCCCAGTTGTTCCGCCGCGCTCCAAACCGGCTGGAGCGAGGCATTGTCGAGGTTCAACGGATCGAGCCGTCCGAAATGTTCGTTCGCGTCCACATGCGTGCCGATCTGTACCCCGCGCAAACCGAGTTCACTCACGCAGCGTTCCAATTCCTGCGCGGCGAGGTCGGCATCCTGCAACGGAATCGTCCCCAGACCCGCGAAACGCGTCGGATGCGCACGCGCCACCTCGGCGATGTGATCATTCAACCGGCGGGAAAGATCCAACGCATCGGCCGGTTTTGCCCAATAGCTGAACATGACCGGCACAGTCGAAAGCACCTGCATGGAGATGCCCATCCGATCGCAGTCTTCGATCCGCCGCTCCGGATCCCAGACGTTGTCGGTGATTTCGCGAAAGACGCGGTCGCCGATCATCATGCGCGCGCAACACGGCTGGTAATGATCCAGCCTAACGAATCCGCGATAGCCGTATTTCGCATCCAGATCGGGCCACTCGCGGGGAAGGATGTGGGTATGCAGGTCGATTTTCATCGATCGGGTGGCGGGTGCGTCGCATGCCGCCAAAGGAATGCGGCTGAGATCGCCGCCTCCACACCGGATGGCCGATTATCCATCAAAACGGTTTTGTCGGCCCCGGTTGTTCGACCTTCGTGCCGCACTTTTTGCAGGTGCGCCGCGCATCGTCGTTCCAGAAATCGAGCATCGCCTGGCTGAAATGCTGCACGATGTCGCCGCAATCGAAATCGATATCCTCGACCAGCGCCCCGCAATTCGCGCAGTAGAAGATGACGTGCTCATGCTCGCCCGCTGGACGGCGTCGCTCGACCACTACGCCCAGCGTGTCGGGCGGGCGGACCGGAGCGTGCGGCACGTTCGGCGGGATGAAGAACGTCTCTCCTTCGCGCACCGGGTAATCGACAATCTTGTCGCCTTCCCGGATCCGCACTTTGATGTCGCCCTTGAGCTGATAAAAATATTCTTCCGAATCGACCTGGTGAAAATCGTTCCGCGCGTTTGGGCCCTTGATCACCATCACGAAAAAATCTCGCCCATCGTAAAGGTATTGGTTGCTCACGGGCGGCTTAAACTTGTCGCGATGCGCTTCGATCCACTGATTCAGGTCGGTTGCCGGCTGCACTTTCGTTTCCATAGGATTGGATATCTGCTTTCCTCTAATCCGCTACCCGGGCGCGCTCAACCTTTTCATCAAATGGCGCGCCGCTCGCGTTTGCCGTCGTACCAAAGCGCGAGTCGTTTCCGATTTCGTAATGAGCGTTTTCCGCCCAAAACGATGAAGAAGCTCTTGGTGAGAACGGAACACGCTGAGTGCATCCGTAGTTTGCGCGCGGAAGTCACGATCGGTTCGCGCAGGATTTTGAACGGCCCAAGCTTTTTGAGCGCGAGGGTGAGATAGACTTCTTCGCCGGCAAAGTATTGCTCATCGAACCCGCCGGCCGCTTCGAACGAACTGCGTCGCGTAAAAATAAACGCGCCGGCCCCGAGGCCGACGAGCCCAAAGTAGACAATGCAGAAGCCACGAAAAAAAGTGCGGGCCCAGAATGGCAGGTGGCCGTCCATCGTCAGACGGGCGCTTCCTCCGGAATAACCTTCGGCGAGCGCCTCCAGCGCCCCGGTCACATGGCCCGGCCTGATGTGGGTATCGGCATCGACAAAAAAGAGGACATCGCCCCGCGCCACCCGCGCTCCGGCGTTTCGCACCGCCGCGATCTGCCGGCGATTTACTGGCACGACCCGGGCGCCGAGCTGTCGCGCGATGTCGGCGGTAGCATCGGTCGAGGCATCGTCCACCACGATGATTTCGTAGGTCTCCTTCGAGGCCTCGGCCGCCGCGCCGGCCGCGCGCAGGGTTTCCCGGAGTTCGTGCTCTTCGTTATGGGCTGGAACAATAAACGACAGCTTCGGCGGTGGCCTGGGGTTCGCGCCGGGACGGAGAAATTTCGTCAGCGCTTCGGCGGCGAAATCATAGCCTTGCGGCCATTCGCTGGCCCGTGGGCCGGCGACGTTTAACCGTTCGATCTGATTTGCCCTAACGAACTCGGCGGTCTGCCCGGCTCCTTCGGCGCTCGAGCTATGACTGGCGTTGACCAGCAAAAGCGGCCGCTTCATCTCGGCGCAACCATCAGCCGTGGCTTTTGTCCCGCCTTGCAACGGAACGCCGGGATGCATCACGACGGTGCCGTCAGCCTCGCGCACATTGCGCCTCGTTCGTTCGAGGGAATCGCCCCCCGGCAATTCCGTCACCGGATATCGAGCCGGAATGATTCCCTCTTCGTCTCGCCGATCGGCCGGGCACCAGCCGCCGCAGATCACGCCTAACGAGAGCGCAACGTCGAGCGCGGCGCGATCCACCCCGGTTTGGCCGCCGCAAATGATTTTCATTCAACCAGCGCGCCGCGCTTTTTCATCGAGCGCGAGATAATCGTCCCGCGGCGGGCTAAAAGTATCGATGACAACGGTGTCTTCGATCGTCTCGCCGCGATGCGGGACGTTGCTCGCGATGTAAAGGGCGTCGCCGGCCGTCAGCTCATGAGGGACGCCGGCGAGGATAAGCTTCAGCCGGCCCTTGATGACATGCGCGATTTGTTCCTGCGGATGGGCGTGCTCCGGCAGGCGGCTGCCGGCCTCCAACTCCGCCCGCATCTGATACATCGACGCGCCGGCCGTGATGGTGCGCCGCCTGATGCCCGGCGCAATCTCGACCCAGGGATTCTCTTGTTCGCTCACGGAAAACACGATGGCGCAGAATTTCCCGGTTTCCACTGCGATAGCGCTGATGACACCGGTCTGTCGCTTGCGGTCGTACTGTAGCCGCTGCGCTGTGCGAAGCGTGAGCGAGAGAGAGGCCGGAACGATAGCTTGCCATCACGCCCATACCCGCGCCGCCCACAGGGCGGCGGCTACAATACGTCTCAAGCGCGGCGGGCTTAAATCTGCTCGGAATGAACAAGTCCGCCGAAGAATCTCGCGAGACCGAAGAATTTCGGTGACCAGGAGATTCAAACTCCACGACAAAAATATTAGAAAAACAAGATTGACTGCTGCCCGTCGCTTCTGTTCTCCTCGGGTTCGTCACCCGACAGAGCCCATGAAAAAGCACTGCTCTCCGCCCAGGCGCCGAGCGCGCAGTTCCCTGTGGCCCCGTCGCCACCTGAAGGGAAAATCGTATGAGACCCGGCCGCAGCCCTAACGACTCCCAGCCTCCAACCTCCCGACCTGCCGACCTAATCACTAAGAAACTTCGAATTACGACCGGCTTTTACCGGCGCCTTGGCCTCGCTTTTATCACGATTCTCCTTTTTTCCGCGTACCCCGCGTGGGCGAACGAGACTTGGAATGCGGCTCCGGTGAATGGCGATTGGGACACCGCTGCGAACTGGACGCCAGCGGTCGTGCCGGGCGAGACGGATGATGTGACCTTTAACGCCTCGAGCATCACCGCGATCACGTTTTCAGCCGACTCCGGGGTAAGGGATGCTATCTTCAACCCCGGCGCCAGCGCCTACACCTATACAGCGAGCCACCTAAGTAACATGACGTTCGCGGTGGTAGGAATTACAAATAACTCTGGCTCAACTCAGCAATTTGTGAGTCAACCAGACGAAGAGGGCAATTCTGGAGCGTTCATTTTTACAAACTCCGCTGCCGCAGGGAGGCAGACCGCCTTCTTTTCAAAAGCTCCGACGGCGCTTTCTGGCAGCGGCGGAGTGGTGGAGTTTCTTGATACTGCGGCAGCTGGCTACGGTACCTATACAAATGAAGGGAGCGCACTAAGCGGAGCGATCCCCGGCGCAACCGTGTTTTTCTTCAACCCTACGGCAGACCACGGGGCATTTCTTAACCTTGCGGCGACAGCAGGCGGCGCAAGCGGCGGGATGACGATTTTTTACAGCAGCTCGAAAGGTGCGAATGCGACGGTCACCAACCAAGGGGCGACCGTCAGCGGCGCGGCGGGTGGAATGACGCTTTTTACGGACAGCTCCTCGGCTGGTGCAGCCACCTTGATCGCGAACGGCGGGTCCAACGGAGGTGGCGGTGGCCTGATTGAGTTTCTTGTCCACTCCACAGGAGATACGTCTCGGGTAGAGGTCTTCGGCAATGGCACTCTTGATGTCAGCGCGCACAAGTCGATGGGCGTTGGCTCGATCGAGGGGGATGGTTTGGTTCTTCTTGGCACCAACACACTGACTACCGGGAGTAACGGATTGAGTACAATTTTTTCCGGGGTGATCGAACAACAAAACGGAACGACGGGCTCGTTAGCTAAGACAGGCGTCGGGACGCTCACGCTCGGCACCCCGAGTACTTATACGGGCGGTACGACCGTTAGCGCGGGCACGTTGGTCGTGAGCAACAAGAGCGGCTCGGCAACGGGAACCGGTGCGGTAAATGTCAGCGGGGGAACCCTGGGCGGCAAAGGTATCATCTCCGGTGCGGTGACCGTAAACAGCGGAGCTTTCCTCGCCCCGGCCCACGGAACGAAACAGCAATCCACTCTCACGGTCCAAAGCGCGTTCACCTTCAATGCCGGCTCGACCTATACCTATAGTTTCAAGGCCAAGGGGAAACAGGCAAAGACCGACAAGGTGATCGCCAACGGAGTCACGGTCAACAGCGGAGCGAGCTTCAACCTGAGCGGGACGACCAAGGGAACGTTGACGAGCGGCCTGGTCCTGACCGTGATCAGCAACACGAGCGCGACACCGATCAGCGGCACCTTCAGCAACCTGGCCGACGGTGCGATCGTGACTGTGAACGGGAACAATCTGCAAGCCAGCTACGAAGGCGGCGATGGGAACGATCTTACGCTCACGGTCGTGCCTTAACCACCACGAAGGACGCGAAGAGCACGAAGCGAGGGAGAGAGGCTGGCCGCTAGCTTGTCGCAGCGCACATGCCCGCGCCGCCCACAGGGCGGCGGCTACAAGGGCGGCGACAACGCCTTACTCGTGGCGCTGTTTCTCGACGAGTGTCTTGAGCTGACGTTCCATCGTTTTGAAAGCGTCGTTGATGACCTTGCTCAACGGCTCGTGCATTTCGTGCACAGCTTGTTTCTCATCCGCGACCAGCTCGTGGCCGGGCGGGACGGTGACATCGATCCGCACCCGGAACGGATTGCCGGAATGCTGGGCGTGGTTGGGCTGCTCGACGACGACGTCGCAACGGCTGATGTGATCGCAGAAGCGATCGAGTCGGACAGCTTTGTCGCGGATGAGTTCGTCGAGCTGGTCCGATTTCTCGACCCCACGATACGAGATTCCTACGGGTAATTTCATGCCGGATTATACTTCAAAAAATCAGAGCGGGTGAAGCGACCGAAAATGGGTCGGCAACTTCGACGGCTCGGTTTTTACGAGATCGGACTTCACGTGCTCGACGACGCGGTTGCGAATCGAACTGGGTAGCAGCTCGGTAATGCTGGCGTGGATTGAGGCCGGCGCGGCGAAGGACCAACCCTCGGCGGATTCGCGTTTCACGATGTCGGCAATGTGTTCGGCGAGCTGCCTGCAGATGCGACGCTCGTTTTCGGTTTCAAGCGCGGTGCGCTCGGCGATGGCGTTGGCGTGGCGACCGTTGCCGTCGCTGACCGGAAAGCGACCTGCCTGGTCCGTCAGCTTGTCGTCGTAACGCCCATGGGCGTCGGTGATGTCGAAGGCCTGCACCAGTTGCAAACTGGCGCCGCGGTTCGGCGTGTCATTGACCCGGTATGCTTTTACCCCGCCGCGATCGGCGACAATGATGAGTGAGGTCGGTGTCATGAATTCAACATAACAGGACTTTGCATCCGGCGCACTCCGCGTTCACTTTTTCGACGGCTTCTCTTCAGGTGCTGGCGGGGCCGCTTCACTGCTTTCGGTCTGCGGCGATTCTTCGGCGCCTTCCTTCAGTGCATGTCCGTTGTGCGGGGGCTCGAACTGCCGTTTCTTCCATGATTCGTGGCGCGCCTGCGCGGTCGATCCCGTGGTGAGTTTGAGCAACAGCGTGGCGCGATTCTTGATCTCCAGTTCGTCGCCAGAGACATGGTTGGTTGGGTTGCTCAGGAAGCCGTCCGGCGAAGCGGTGTCGAGCAAGAGCTGCCACTCGACATTTTCCTCGCCGGGCAGGACGAACTGCAGCGGCTCGTGGTGCGCGTTGAGCAGGAGAAGGAAGGTATCATCGCGGACTGGTTCACCTTCAAAGGTCTGCACGTCGATCGTATCGCCGCTCAGAAGCATGCCGAGGCAGCGGACGAACGGTGAATTCCATTCCTCGTCCGTCATCTCGTTGCCGCCCGGGTTGAACCACATGACGTCGCGAATTTCCGAGCCGCGAATCCGGCGGCCCTGGAAGAATTTCGGACGCCGAAAGACGGGATGTTCGCGCCGGAGCTGGATCAGACGTCGGGTGAATTCAAGGAGCGCTTTCTGTTCGTCATCGTGCTGCCAGTTGAGCCAGCTGATTTCGTTATCCTGGCAATAAGCGTTGTTGTTGCCCTGTTGGGTGCGGGCCCATTCGTCGCCGGCAGTGATCATTGGCACGCCTTGGGAAAGAAGAAGAGTTGTGAGGAAGTTGCGGCGTTGCTGGCGGCGCAGTTGCAGAATCTCTGGGTCATCGGTCGGCCCTTCGACACCGTGATTCCAGGAGTGATTGTTGTTGTCGCCATCGCGGTTCTCTTCGCCGTTCGCCTCGTTATGCTTTTCGTTGTAGCTGACGAGGTCGTTGAGCGTAAAGCCGTCGTGCGCCGTGATGAAGTTGATGCTCGCGTAAGGACGGCGGCCGCTGTGCTGATAAAGGTCGGGGCTTCCCGTCAGGCGATAAGCCAGCTCGGCGATCCTGCCCTCGTCGCCTTTCCAGAAGCTACGCACGGTGTCGCGGTACTTTCCGTTCCATTCGGCCCAAAGGACCGGGAAGTTGCCGACCTGGTAGCCGCCTTCGCCCACGTCCCATGGCTCGGCGATCAGTTTTACCTGCGAGATGACGGGGTCCTGGTGAATGATTTCGAAGAAAGCATGCAGCTTGTTTACGCCGTGCGCATCGCGCGCCAGGGTCGAGGCAAGATCGAAACGGAACCCATCGACATGCATGTCAAGGATCCAATAGCGCAGGCTGTCCATCACGAGCTGAAGGGTGCGCGGATGAAGCAGATTGAAAGTGTTGCCCGTGCCGGTGAAATCCAGGTAGAAGCGCGGATCTTCCGGCGTCAGCCGGTAGTAAGCCTGGTTATCGATTCCGCGGAAGCTGAGGGTCGGGCCGAGGTGATTGCCTTCCCCGGTATGATTGTAAACCACATCGAGGATGACCTCGAGGCCGGCGGCGTGGAGATTGCGCACCATGGTTTTGAATTCCGTTACCTGCCCGGCGGTAACACCGCTCGAGGAATACTTCGGATCGGGCGCAAAGAAGCCAACGGTGTTGTAACCCCAATAGTTGGTCAGACCGCGATCGACCAGGGCCTTGTCGTTAACGTGATGATGCACCGGGAGCAGCTCGACCGCGCTCACGCCGAGCTCCTTCAGATATTCGATCGACGGCGTGCTCCCGACCCCGGCGTAAGTTCCGCGGATTTCCTCCGGTAAGTTCTCGTTCAGTTTGGTAAATCCCTTGACGTGCAACTCGTAGATGACCGAGCTGTGCAGCGGTGTGCGGGGCGGCCGGTCGTCGCCCCAATCAAAACTGTTGTCGATCACCGTCGCCTTCGGCAATCCCCAGGCGTCATCGCGAAAGTCGGGGACCATGTCCTCCGCCGGGTCGCCCACGACATAGCCAAACATTTCATCCGCCCAGTTGATTCGTCCCGAGATCGCCTTGGCATAGGGATCGATCAAGAGTTTCGAACCATTGAAGCGCTGCCCGCGCTCCGGATCGTAGGGACCGAAAACGCGGAAGCCGTAAAGCTGTCCGGGCCGGACGTCAGGCAAATAAATGTGCCAGACCTGGTCGGTGTGTTCCGTCATCGGGATGCGGATGTTTTCCTGAGGCGCGTCGAGAGAATCGAAGAGGCAGAGATCAACTGAAGCCGCCGTTTCGGAAAAAAGGGCGAAGTTTACGCCGTTGCCGAGCCAGGTTGCGCCGAGAGGATAGGGATAGCCGAGCCAAACCTTAACGGGAGTCATGGATTGCGGACGTGTTTATCCCATCGGGATGGAGGCGGCAAGAGATCAGGGAGGGAATAGCGATTGACGAAACTGGAAACGGCTGTCCTCTCGTCATTGGTTCATTGTTTCGATATTCAGCGTTCAGGTTTCGTCATTCCAACCTCGGAACCGCTCAACACTTGGGGGGATCAGGGAGAAGGCGAAGAGAAAGAAGCCAGCGAGGTCGGCCGGCTACTTCTTTCCCTTGATCTCGAGTTTGCGGTAGAGCGTCGCCATGCTGATGCCGAGCACGCTGGCCGCCTTTTCGCGCGCGCCTTTAAATTTCGCGAGCGTCGCTTCAATGTATTCCCGCTCCTGCTCCTGGATAAACTCGTCGAGCGACTTGCCGACGGGCATGGCCGAGCGCCCCTTCTTGGCCGCATTTTCACTGGCGTGCTCGATGATCTGCGGCGGCAGATCGTCAGGCATGATCAGGTCGTCTTCGCACAGGGCGCAGGCGCGCTCGATCGCGTTTTCCAGCTCGCGTACGTTGCCCGGGTAATCATATCGGCAAAGGAGATCAACCGCTTTCGGATCGATTTTCTTTGGGCCGCCGCCGCCCTGCCCGGCCTGCTTTTGCAGAAAATGGTTCACGAGCAGGGGAACGTCTTCGAGCCGGTCACGCAGCGGAGGAATTTCCACCGGAATCACCGCCAGCCGGTAATAAAGATCTTCACGGAAGGAACCGTCGCGAATCTTCGGCTGGAGCGGTTCATTCGTCGCTCCGACCACCCGCACGTTGACCGGGACGCTCCTGTTATCGCCCACCCGGCGTACTTCGCGTTCCTGCAAGACGCGAAGCAGTTTCGTCTGGAGTGAGGTCGCCATCGAATTAATTTCGTCGAGAAAAATGGTGCCGAGGTTCGCCTCTTCGAAAAGGCCGCGCTTGTCCGAGACCGCGCCGGTAAAGGCGCCCTTCTTGTGCCCGAATAATTCCGACTCGAGCAAGTTCTCGGGGAGCGCGCTGCAATTGATCGCGACGAACGGGTGATGCTGCCGGTTGCTGTTGAAGTGCAGCCCGCGCGCGACCAATTCTTTGCCGGTGCCGCTTTCTCCGTGGATCAAAACTGTGCTGTCGGTGTCGGCGACCTTGTTAATCAGGTTGTAGACGAGTTGCATCTTGCGGCTCGAGCCGATGATGTTCTCAAACTTGTATTTGTTTTTGAGTTCCTTGCGTAGGTAGGTGTTTTCCTGCCGCGCGGACTGGAACTCGAGTGCGCGCTGCACCGTCATTTGCAGTTCGTCGATCTTGAACGGCTTCGGCACGTAGCCGTGCGCGCCCATCTTCATTGCCTCGATCGCGGTGTCGACCGAGGCATAAGCCGTGATCAAGATCACGAGCGTCTGCCTATGATGCTCCTTCACGTGGCGCAGGACGTCGAACCCGCTCATCGTCTCCATCTTCACGTCCGTGATGACGATCTGAGGATCGATCGATTCCATCTGCTCGACGGCTTTGGCGGCGGAACTGAATGGGAAAACCTGGTGCCCTTTTTCGCGGCAGAGAGTCACGATGACCTCCACCATTGCCGGTTCATCGTCTATGATAATGATTTTGGCCATATTCTCAGGGCGGAGAGTATTTCAGAATTGAGAAAAGAAAAGGCAAATATGAGAATCGCCCTCAGGAGTCGCCTGCCAGTGTTACCCCAGCCAGCATCATCCACGGCACCTCTTTTTCCCACGCGATCACCTTTTCGAAAACGTCCGCGGAATCATTCTCAACTGGCAACGCGATCAGGTCGGCTTGGAATCCGGCGCGGATTTTGGCCAGCACTCCCTCTTGCGCCAGAGCCCGTGCGCCGTTCACTGTCGCCATCTCCAGGATTCGTTTCGGGGCAAGCCATGGGCGCGCGTCGCGCAGGTTTTGCATTTCTGCGAAAAGGCTGAGCGAAAAATTGCTCGCGAGACTGTCTGTCCCGAGACAGACGTTAAAGCCGAGGCCAAGCAGGCGTCGCAGGGCAAAAGGCCGATGCCTGAAGTAGCGACTGCTGCGCGGGCAATGCGCAATGTGGAAACGCGGTCCGCGCTCGAGGCGGGCGAAGTCGTCTCCCGCCAGTTCGTTCAGGTGCACGATGATCCAGCGTTCATCGAGCGGCTCGCGATCGAGCACCACGGCCAGGGGCGTTTTGCCATTCCCGCAATCGTCCATCGGGCGGCCGAGGCTGCGCAGCAGCTCGAACAAACGGCCGCGGCCATCGCGAAACATCTCCATCTCTCCGCCCGACTCCGCCAGGTGCATGGTGAGTGGCATCTTGTTTTGCCGCGCGATTCTTGCGCTGCGCTGCAACAATTCCACCGAAACGGTATAGGGCGCGTGCGGACTCAGCCCGAAGCCGCCACGCCAGCTCTCCTTGCCCTGAAAAGCGGCGAGCGCGCCCTCGATCATTTCCCCGGCGGACGTTCGGGGCTGCACGTCGATCAGCTCCGCAAACCACCAGGTCCGCAAGGGCGGCGGCGCCATCCGTGGCAGCAACTGCGGCACTGACTCAACGTTCGCGATCGTGGTCGTCCCCCAGCGTTTCGCCTCCTCGAACCCGCGCGCAATCGATGCGAGATAATCCTCATCGGAAAATTCACGACGCAGCCCGTTGATCTGGCGAATCCAGTCGGCAAACGATGGCTGTGGCGCAATCGCCCCGCGCAGCGAGGTAAAATCCAGGTGACAGTGCGCATTGATCAGCCCAGGGAGCAGCGCCACTTCGCCGAGATCCGTTACTGCCGCACGGTTGACGCGCATTTCATCGAAGCGACCGACTGCTTCGATCTGCTCGCCCTCGATCACGACCGCGCCGTCGTCAATTGGCGGGCCATCCATCGTGATGACACTTTTCGCGCGGTAGATTTTCATGCCAGGCGAGGCATGCTGCGTGTAAGCGATGAAGAGTTAAAGCGTTGAATCGTGGAGAACCTTCGGCTGTTGCATCGCTTCAACCTTCAACTCTTCAACCCACAACCCTTCACCGCCCGGCGCGCTTCGGCCACGAGCAGGTTGCAGGCTTCCTGGCAGAGGAGCGGCATCACTTTTTCGCCACGGCCCGTCTGGTCGAGCGGCGCGATGCATTTGTCGAGCGGCAGACGCAACGAAGGCCGCGCTCCGGTCGCGTCGCGCGGCCAGAGAATCGTCCGCAGACATCCAGGCTCGCCGCCTTGAGAACGGCAGAAGCGACCGACCAGCGCGTCGATCTGTTCATCGGAAATTTTCCCCGCGGCGCGATACATGCCGGTCTGGCGATCGAGCGTCTCCCGCAGCGGCGTGGTCGTAAGTCGATTTGCTTCCCAGGCCGCCAGCGCTGCGAGCCGGCCGGGGTAAAAAAGATCGAGCGCTTCTTGCAGGGCCGCGAGGTCCGGCACCTCCAGGCGCCAGCCGTGCCGGAGATTGGGCGCGGTTTTGAGCGGGCGATAATCTCCCGCGTCGTCGAATTTCGCCAGCTCCATGGCGTCGTTGGGCGAATGATGGATTTCCAGATCCTCATGCTCTGCGTCGTCGCGATGCGAGAGAGTGAAGCCGGTGCCGCTTTGCCTGATCTCAATCTGCCCAATGCCGCAGGCTCCCGAGGCCAGCCAATCTGCCAATACCCCCCTAACGCGCGGGAGCATGCTTCTTGGCCGCTCCGTCCTTTTTCGCGCCTTTCTTTCTGGCCGTGCAAAGCCGGCGCGCCAGAACAACCGCGACATGCTCGAGAAAATCGCGATCATCTTCCGTGAAGGCGTCACGCTTTTCGCTCTCCACGTCGATGACTCCGATGACGTGGCCGGTTGTTTCACTCACAATTGGAACGACGATCTCGGAGCGTGTTGTCCAAAACGCTGGCAGCCAGCGCGGGTCCTTCGCCACGTCGCCCACAATCAAGGTTTCGCCGCTTTCCACCACCGCGCCGCAGAGGCCCTGGCTGACCGGGAAGCGCGGGTAGGCCGGGGGCTCGTGGCCGGTCCTGGCCGCGATCACAAAATCACCGCGCTCAATTTTATAAATCCCAATCCAGCGATAATTCCGTTCCGTCCGCACCATCTCCGCTGCCTTTTTCAGCGACCCTGGGTCTTTGGGAGCGGCCAGAACGAAAGCCGCCAGATCCTGCAAGAGCTTGGTTGAGTTGTTTTTCACAGGCGCTGTTTCGGGAGACAACCTTTATGAAATTGAGCTGAGATCAAGGGCTGCGCCATCGAAAGCTGCTGCTTGCTCGATGATGATCTCGGCAAACCGCGGCTCGGTCCCGATGGCGCTCGCGTAATAAAGATCCCGATTGTGGAGCCGATGCGGGTTCCGGCGAAAGATGGCACGCTGGCTCGCCGCCGCGGTCGGCGCCGGCTCGATTCCGAGCAGCACCGGGATGTCCTGGTAGCTATGCAAACCGTCAGAGATGAAAAACGGCACCACCACCACGCTCGGCGTAGTCGTTAGGCGCGCCCAATCGGCAATCAGCGGCGCCTCCTCCATGTAAGCGTTTTGGACCGAGGCGTAACGGCCGAGCGCGGCGATTTTTTCCACCTCGCGCTTGGCCGCAATCGCACTGTTGTCGTTCAAGGCCGTCCCGTGGCCGACGATGAGCAAACTCGTTTCTGTTTCCCGCACGTCCGGCGCGACTTCCCGCGCGCGTTGCAAGAGCAGCTCGGTCACGGCCGGATGATTCCCGACCGGTGCGCAATATTTCCAGACCTGGCCGCCGGCCCGGGTCGTCAGGCGGCCGTCCAGCTGCAGCTCGCGCGGGATCACCGTCTGGGTGAAATATCCTTCGCTGATAAAATTCGGCACTACATAGACGTCGTGGATCTCGGGAGCGTCGAAGAAAAGGAGCGCGTCACGAAAGCTCGCCTCTTCCTTCCAGAAGCAACAGGCAACCTCGCGAAAGAGGCCGCGCTTCCTGATCGCCGCCGCCTGCGCCAGGCTCGGCGCGCTGGAGTCGGGATTCACGGTCGAGCCATGCCCAACGATGAGGAGTGACGAGTTTGTATGCGTCGTTCCCATTCCCGGAAGCTTAAGCCACTTGGACCTGGATAAAAGGCGGCCGAATTTTTCATTTGCCGATCGAGGACTTTTCCCATCTTGAGGGTGCACGCTTTGCCCGCTCGGGATGACATGGGACAGGGGGCGCCTCCGTCGTTTAGTCCGAACTGTCTTCTTCCGGCTCTGCCTTCTCCTCCTCACCCTTTTCGCCGTAAATCTGGCGCAAGATTTTCCCGATCATCGGCGCCGCGGCCGAGCCGCCGTGCACCGTGCTCCCGACATCGCCCTCGTAAAGCGCGGCAAAGGCGTATTGCGGATGGTCGGCCGGCACGAACCCCGCAAACCAAGCCGCGGTTCGCTCCTTCTCCTTCGGGCCCCATTGCGCCGTGCCTGTCTTCCCCGCGACCGAAATCTTATCGAGGCTCGCCTGGTGCGCGGTGCCGGCGGGCGCGTTGACCGCATCCACCATCGCCGTGTAAATCTGCTCCATCACCTTGGGCGAAGCGTCGATTGTCCTTTTCGCCCGCACCGAATAGGCCGCGACGATTTCGTTCCCGACCGTCTGCACCTGCTCGACGAGCCGGGTCTGATAAAACGTTCCGCCATTCGCGACGATCGCCATCGCCTGTGCCATTTGGATGGGCGTGACGAGCAGGTCGCCCTGGCCGATCGACATGTTGGCGATGTCGCCACCGAGGATTTTGCGGCCGTGGGTTGCCTTCATGTATTGATCGCTCGGCAAACGTCCTTCCGCTTCACCTTTCAGCGGGATTGCGGTTTTCGCGCCGAAGCCGAGCTTCGCCGCCCATTCGAGAATCGGCCCGGCGCCAGTCGCGATGCCGACCTGGTAAAACCAAGTGTCGCACGATTCGGTCAGCGCCTGGACAAAATTGAGGGAGCCGCGGTCGCTGTGTTTCCAATTATGAAAGGTGGTGTTACCGATATCCATCGACGGGACGCACTCGTACTGGTCGTGCGGCGTGATGGTGTTGCTCTCGAATGCGGCCAGACCCACCGCCACCTTGAAGGTCGACCCGGGCGGGTAGGCGGAACGATAGGCCCGCGGCAACAGGGGAATGTCAGGGTCGTCTTGCAACTCCTTGAATTTCGCGGTCGAGATGAAGGGAACGAATTCGTTAGGGTCAAAAGTCGGCCAGGAGGCGAGGGCGAGAAGGTCGCCAGTGTTGGGGTCGATGATAACAATCGCCCCGCGTTTTGCCTTGGCGGCGAGCGCCTTTTCCGCCAGTTCCTGAAGTCGAAGATCGAGCGTGGTGACGATGTTGTAGCCGGGCACCGGCGGCTCCACGACCCGCTCGGAAGTTTTCCGGCCGTCGCGATCGAAGGTGACTTTGTACTTGCCGTGCCGGCCGGTCAGCATGCTGTTGAAGGTCTGTTCCAATCCCTCGCGGCCCTCCGTTTCTGGCCAAAGCACCTGACCATTCTCAATGATGCCGTCGGCGTTGCGACTCGTCCGTCCGGTGTAGCCGATGACCTGTCCCGCCAGACTCTTGTTCGGATAGATTCGCAGGTAAATCGGTTTGAGGGAAAGCCCGGCTGGAAGGTTATTTTTCAGTTCCCCCAGCTCCGACTCGCTCAAATCTTGCGCGATCTCGAAGGGCAGGAAGCCGCGGTTGTGATAATGCCGCAGGACGGCGTTGCCGGAAACATCGAGCGAACGACCGAGGATCTTCTCCGCGGCGCGAATCCGCTGCCTCGCGTAGGCCAGCACCTGAGTGTCGGGAAAATCGAGCGGGGTCGGAAAATCGATCGTTAGGCTATAACTCAATCGATTTTGCGCGAGTGGGGCGCCGTTGCGGTCGGTGATCTGGCCGCGCGGGGCAGGAATGTCGAGCAGGTAGGTGCGCGCCTGCTTCTGCGTCTCCCAGGTCGGCTTGATCGTTTCTTCAAACGGCGTCGAGGTCGCTTCCGGCTCCTGCGCCGCAACCGCCAGAGGAAACAAAAGAAAGAGCAGAATGAACCGCGGATGAAGCGGCCAGGCGCGGATCTTGGACAAGAAAGTGGAGCTCAAACTATTTCCGATCCTTGTTTTCCGCCTGATTCGTGGTTCAAACTCTTCTGCTTCCAGAGCGCTCAATGCTGCTGCAAAAAGCGATGCAATTCTTCCGCCAACTTTTGGCCTATCCCTTCGGTCGATGCAATTTCTTCCACGCTCGCTTTGCGCAGCCGTTGCACGGAACCGAACTTTCGCAGGAGAAGACTCTTGCGGTTTTGGCTCACCCCGGGACAATCGTCGAGGATGCTTTCACCGATCCGTTTCTTCATCAGGAGCTGGTGATAGGTATTGGCGAAACGATGCGCCTCATCGCGGATGCGCTGGAGCAAACGGAGCGCGCCAGAGTCCTCCGGCAGTTGCAGCGGCAGCGCCCGGCCGGGTCGATAGATTTCCTCGAATTCCTTGGCCAACCCAATGATGGGTAGCTCATGCAATCCAAGCCGCTGCAACTCGTGGCAGGCGGAGGAAAGCTGGCCCTTGCCACCGTCAACGATGATTAGATCCGGAAGCCTAACGAGCGGCGGGGCGGTGCTCGAGCCGCTCTCGCGCTTGTCATTGCGAGCCGTAGCCGCGCGACGAAGGACCTCGCGAGTGTCGTGCGACGTTGTCGGCGGTTCGGGAGGGCAACTCAGGCGAGCGAGCGCTTCCACCGGGTTCTCCTGCGAAAAATCCGCCGCCTCCGGATTTGTCTCCCGCGCCTGCAACAAGACCCGGGCATAACGGCGCCTGACGACCTCCGCCATGCTGGCAAAGTCATCCTGGCCTTCTACCGTCCGTATGCGGTAGCGCCGGTAATTGTTCTTGTCCGGGATGCCGTCGCGAAAGGCCACCATCGATGCGACCACGTGCGTCGTGGAAATATTTGAGATGTCGAAGCATTCCATCACTTTCGGCGGATGGGGCAGTTGGAGCGCGTCAGCCAGCGCCTGGACATCGGCCTGCGGGTCGATCGCGCTCGGCAGGCTGTGGCGCGTAAAACGCCGCATCGGCTTTGTCGTGCGCCGCAAATCTTCCAGCATGTTGCGCAACTCGGCTGCTTTTTCGAACTCCAGTTTTTCTGCCGCCTTCCGCATCTCGTCCTCGAGCGCATGGATCATTTCGCGCGACTGCCCCTCGAGAAAATCGGCCGCCTGCGCGACCCGTTGGCGATAGGTGGCGGCGTCGATTTCGCTCAATCGCATCGGCACCTGATAAGTGGATGACTTTAACTCACGCTCGGTCGGCGCCCCGCGCCCGAAGGTGAGGACGCCAAATTTCTTGCGCATGAAATTCAGCGTCTGGCGAAGCGCGCCGGCGTGCGCATAGGGCCCGAAGTAGCGCGCGCCGTCATCTTTCTTGAAACGCGCCAGGCGAAAGCGCGGCCACTCCTCGGTCGGATCGACCTTGACGACGAGGAAGCGTTTGTCGTCGCGAAACGAAATGTTGTAACGCGGCCGATATTCCTTGATCAGCTTGCCCTCAAGGAGGAGCGACTCGGCCTCGCTCGCTACCGTGTGCGTTTCAAAATCCCAGACCGCCTCGAGCATGGCGCGCGTCTTCAGGTCGGCCACTGCCATTTTCGACGGCATGAAATACGAGCCGACACGTTTGCGCAGGTCGCGCGCTTTGCCGACGTAGATGACGCGACCGAACCGGTCGCGCATCAGGTAGACGCCGGGCTTGTGCGGCACCTCGTGCACTTTCTTGTTCAGGTCTGGCTTTTCCTTCGACAGCGGCACGTGGCTAGGAGAGTACTGGTGTAGCGGCGGCCGCCTGCCCGCGAACCATTTCGGAGTGTCGGCCGCATCGAGAGACTAATCGAAAATGTGGGATGTCGCCATCGTGGGGAGCGGTCCGGCGGGCGCGAGCTGTGCGGCGTTTTGCGCCCGAGCGGGCCTGCGCACCCTTGCCCTCGAGCGCGCGACTTTCCCGCGGGAGAAGGTTTGCGGCGATTGTTTGAACCCGACTTGCTGGCCGGTGTTGGAGCGCCTCGGGGTGGCTGCGGAGGTGCGCGCGGCGCCGCACGGAAAGCTCTCTGTGGTTGAATTCATCGACCTCAAGGGACGATCGACGAGAGTGCCGCTCCCCAACGGCGAGAACTCAGAGATCGCGATCAAACGCAGTCTTCTCGATCAGATTCTCTTGCGTCGCGCACGTTCGTCAGGCGCGGAAGTGCGTGAAGGAGAAACGCTGGTTTCCGTCAGAAAGCGCGAGCACTGGAAAATCCGCACCGATCATTCCGAAGAGAACGCGCAACTCTTGATCGCGGCGGACGGACGCAATTCGAGCGTTGCGCGGCTCTGCAGTCTGATGCCGCGCAAGGGACGCGACCGGGTTGCCCTGCAAACGCACATCCCGCTGCCGCGGGGTTTCGGCGACCGGATTGTCCTGCAGCTCTTGCGGGAAGGATATTCCGGTCAGGCACCGGTAAGCGATGATTTGCTCAACCTTTGCCTGGTCAGCCGCCCTAACGAAATGCCTTCAATCAAGCGCTGGGCGGAGAAGGAGTTCGCGATTTCGAGCGACCACGCCTGGCGGACGATTGCGCCGCTGGCGCGCCCGGCCTTGCCCGCAAGCCAGCCCGATTTGTTTCTGGTTGGCGACGCGGCGCGGGTGGTCGAGCCGTTCACAGGCGAGGGAATTTACTACGCGCTTCGTTCCGGTGAATTGGCCGCAGAGGCGATCATGGCCGGAAACCACCGGCAGTACTCCGCTGCGCATCGAAAGCTTTACGCCGGCCGGCTTTGGATCAACGCCCTCGCGCGGCATGCGGTGGAGCATCCATGCCTGACGACCACGCTGCTGCGCTTCGCGCCTAACGAAAAGCGCGCTCTTGGTTTCTTGACGGCGAAAGTCGTGCGGCCCTGAAGAAACTCGACGCACGGACGCAACGAAGGCGAAGCAACGGCCGGGCTTTCTCGCGCACGCCTTCCGGGGGACATGCTTCCGCATCTCCAAAATCTAGCGCGGCAATCTTGCCGCCTTGATCGTGTTCGACATCAACATCGCGATCGTCATCGGCCCGACGCCGCCCGGCACCGGCGTGATGGCAAAGGTTTTCGGTGCGACTTCTTCGAAAGCCACATCGCCGACCAGTCGAT
Organism: Chthoniobacterales bacterium; assembly: GCA_050736975.1. GTDB lineage: Bacteria > Verrucomicrobiota > Verrucomicrobiia > Chthoniobacterales > UBA10450 > Palsa-1392. The sequence continues at coordinate 40,711 of JBOHXL010000016.1, forward strand.
AACCCCGCGGTGACGAAGCGTCCTCGACGCGATTGATCCCAACATCTATCACGACCGCGCCTTCGCGGACGTGCTCAGACCTGACGAATCCGGCCTTGCCGATGGCTGCCACCACGATGTCCGCGGAACGGGTAATTTCAGGAAGTTTCCGGGTGCGCGAATGCACGACGGTAACCGTCGCATCGAGGCCCTTCTGCATGAGAAGGAGGGCAAGCGGTTTGCCGACGATCATGCTCCGACCCAGAACGACAACGTGCGCGCCGCTAATCTCAACGCCGGTTTCTCTGAGCAGGCGCAAACAGCCTAACGGCGTGCAGGGCACGAAGCCGGTCGCGTCCCCGAGCGCGAGTTTGGCGATGTTCATTGGGTGAAAGCCATCGACATCTTTCGCCGGATCAAGCGCGCGGATGATGGCCGCCTCGTCGATTTGTTTGGGCGGTGGCGACTGAACAAGGATAGCGTGGATGGCCGGATCGCGATTCAACTCTCCGACCCGCGCAAGCAGTTCAGCCTGGGTCGTGTCCGCCGGCAATTCGAGCTTCACCGAATGCAGCCCCAATTCCCGGCACATCTTGTCCTTGGACCGGACATAAGCGCGCGAGGCCGGATCATCGCCGACCAGAACGACCGCGAGCCCCGGCGTGGTGCCCTCCGCTTTGAGCAATTCGATTTCGCCGCGCAGTTCGGCGTAGACTTTTTCCGCGACCGCGCGGCCGTCGATCATTTTTGTTTGGTTCGCCAAGGCAAGCGTTTTGTAATGGCGCTTCGCCCGGCTCGCAAATTTTCGCAGCAGGTTCTGGATCGGGCTTTTTTGGATTCGTTAGGCTGAATGGCGCTTCAGCGCATCTCGACCAGCTCCATCATTGCGTCCTGCAATCGCCGACGTTCGCGTTCGAAGTCTTCTTCGCCCATGGTGGGCGCGACACGATGCGGCGGGCCGAAGATCACACGGATGGTCGAGAACGGTTTGGGCAAAATGAAGCGGTCCCAGCTCTTAACCCGCCAGCAGCTGGAGTAATCCATGTTCATCGGCACCACCTCGGCGCCTGATTGCTGGGCGAGAAAGATAATGCCCTGTCCGAGTTCGTAGGCTGGGCCGCGCGGGCCGTCGGGGGTGATCACCACGTCCCGGCCGCGCGCAATAACTTCGGCCAGTTGTCGAATGGCGCTGGCACCCTTGCGCGAGCTTGAGCTTGAGCCCCGGACCACTTCGAAACCGAAACGCTCCACCAGATCGGCGAGAATGGCGCCGTCGCGGCTCGCGCTGATAAGGGCGGCGCCCTGTCGTTGCGGCAGATAACGCTGGAGGACGAACGGCAAGAGGAGCAGCCGATTATGCCAGAGCGCGCCGATGTAACGTTCGTTAGGCGGAGTGCCGATGACCCCGGCATGATCTTCGATTTCGAAGCGCAGCGTGCGCGCCCAAACCTGCAGCAGGCGATAGCCGAAAGCGACCAACCACCGCGCGCGCCAGTCTTCGATTTTCAAGACGCGGAAGGTCGCGCGCCCTCGTCCTTCCAGCGATAGGCGCGCGGGTTGGGGAGATCAAGTTGATCAAGGACGCGCCAGACGACGGTGTCGGCCACCTCGCTGACCGATTGCGGCCGGCTGTAGAAGGATGGGATGGCGGGGAGCACGATGGCGCCGGCTTCGAGCAGGGTGACGACGTTGCGCGCATGGATGAGACTCCAGGGCGTTTCGCGCGGGATGAGGATCAATTTGCGGCGCTCCTTCAAAAAAACATCAGCTGCGCGAAGCAGAGCGCTGTCGCTCGAGCCGGAGGCGATCCGGCCCAGAGTAGCCATCGAGCAAGGGATGATGACCATGGCCTCGAAGCGCGCGGAGCCGCTGACGAAGGGAACGTTCAAGTCATTCTCAGCATGTTCGGCCACACCCTGTGGCACAACGAGTTGCTCGACCTCCTGCACCGCGACTTGCCTGGCGTGCGCGCTCATGACGAGGTGCACTTCGTTGGCCTCGGTGTCGATTTGATCGAGCAAACGCTGGAGATAAATCGTGCCGCTCGCGCCGGTGGCGCCGATGACGAGTTTCATGTCGCGCTATAGAACCACAGATCGGGCGAACGCTCTAGGTCGATCGAATGCCCCGGGAATTTGGCAGCCAGTCAGCCAGGCAGCGCAGGCATGTCGCATTCGCGAATTTTGGAGGGTCGTCCCGGCGAGAGACCGCGACCAGCACGCAAGACGCGTGTTCGCTATCCGATGTCTGTCGGCCCGTCCTAGAGATACCCGCTGTTTTTCAGCTTTTTCGTCAGATCGATCTGGCGGAGAAGGAGTTCGCGGTAGAGCCCACGCGATTGCTTCGACGGCTCGGCGCGCGTTTTTGTCTCCGCGACCACGAGATTTTCGACAAGCTTACCCAGATCGACCGGTTTGCCCTTCACCTTGTGATAGGTCCACGCCGCCTGGATCGCGGCGCCCAGCGCCGCGCTCTCGTTCACACGCATGGCCACGGTCGGGAAATCAAGAACATCGGCCGCGAGCTGGCGCCAGATGGCGCTCTTGCTCCCGCCACCCGTGAGACGGATTTCCTCCGGCACGATCCCGAGGTCCTTAAGACGGCGCAGCCCGTAGGCCAGTCCGAGCGTCGCGCCTTCCACGACCGCGCGGGCCATAAAATCGGGCTTCATGTTTTCAGTCGTTAGGCCGTGGAAAACACCCGAGCCCTTCGGCAGGTTTGGTGTCCGTTCGCCCCGCAAATAGGGAAGGAAAAGAATTCCGCCCGCACCCGCCGGCGCCGCTGCCATGCGTTCCTCCATGGTGGCGAGGTCCCAGCCAAACAACTCGCGCACCTGGCCGGTGGCGGCGGCGACGTTCATCGTGGAGGTGAGCGGGAGCCAGTGATCGGTGGCGTCGCAGAAGGCGGCGACTTCGCCCTTCGGATCGATCAAGGGTTCCTCGGAAAACGCGCAGATCGTTCCCGATGTGCCAAGGCTCACGGTCACGACGCCGGAATGAATGTTGCCGGTGCCGATCGCCCTCATCATGTTGTCGCCGCTCCCGGCGCTGACCAGCGCGTCATCCGCCAGTCCCCATTTCTCGCGCAGGAGGCTGCGCAACAAACCTGCCGGACGTTTCGAAGAACGGAGCGGCGGCAGCATCGATTCCAATTTTGGATCGATGAATTTCAAAATCGGCTTGCTCCATTTTCGAGTGCGCACATCCATCAGGCCAGTGCCAGAAGCGTCGCCGTACTCCATTTGGCGTTCGCCCGTCAGCCAGAGATTCAGGTAGTCATGCGGCAACAGGACACTCGTCAGGCGACGAAAGTTCGTTGGTTCATTTTCTTTCAACCAGAGCAGCTTCGGGGCGGTGTAGCCCGGCAACATCGGGTTGCCGATGCGCTCGATCAGACCTTCGGGGCCGCCGAATGCCTTGTTGAATTCCTCGCACTGCGCCTCAGTCGAGACATCGCACCAGAGCTTGGCCGGGCGCAACGGCTCGTTCGCCTCGTCGAGCGCGACCAAACCATGTTGCTGTCCACTCACTCCGATGGCATTGATTTCTTTGCGACGGTTGCCAACGATTTCGAGGCATTCCGCAACCGTTGCTTCCGCGGCGTCAATCCAGCCTGACGGATCCTGCTCCACGTGACCCGGCGGCAGACCTTCGATCGTGCCGTAGGCGCGCTGCGCGCGCGCGATCACTTCGCCCGATTCGAGATCGAGGACGAGGGCTTTCGTGCTTTTCGTGCCGCTATCAATTCCCAGAGAAAGCATGACGTGTCGTCCTTGCCGGCCGGCCGAATTTGAAATCAAGCGTGGTTGGGCGCAATAAGATAGCGATGATCAAAAAGCTTTTGCATACGCGCTACCGGGTCCGCGACCTGGAAAAGACAGTTTCATTTTATCGCGATGTCCTCGGCCTGGAGGAAGTGCGCCGCCATACTTCCGGCCGAGGTTCGCAGCTTGTCTTTTTCAAAGCGCCCGGGAGTGAGGAGGAAATTGAGCTCTGCAAATTTGACGAGAGCGGCCCGGTCGTGGTCGGCCCGGATCTGACCCATCTCGCTTTCGAGGTCGATAACATCGAGGAATTCGCGCAGCAGACCGCGGCCAAAGGCTACCCGCTTTCCGATGGGCCGCATCCCAACGGCCGCGGCGGCGCAATCGCGTTCATCGACGCGCCGGAGGGTTACGAAATCGAGCTGATCCAGCGCGGCCAGGATCGTTAGGCTTGCACCGGTGCGCGTTTTGCTTTTAATATTGCACCGATGATCCGCCGAACCGCCGCGCAAATTAGTTACTCCTTGACGATCGTCCTGGCCCTGCTCTGCGTCGCGGCCTCCGATCCCAAAGCCCCTCAGATCCGCCGTGCCACCGCGGTCACGGACGATGAGATGGCCATTGCCTATCAGACTCGCGAATTTGACTCCGATGTCATCCCGAGGACGCGAGCCGCTTCCGTCATCGTGGAGGACGCGCGATCGGGCGAAGTGCTTTATGAAAAAAACGCTGATGCGGCGCGCGCCGCGGCCAGCACGCAGAAGCTCCTGACGGCCTTGATCGTGGCAGAGGAAGGTTTTCTGGATCAGCGGGTGACGGTGGAACCGGCCGACACCGATGCCGAGCCGGTGCGATTGAACATCAAGCCGGGCGAAACCTATCAGCGGATCGATCTTCTTCGTGCCCTGCTGGTGAAAAGCCCTAACGACGTCGCGCGCTGTCTGGCGCGGGATAATGCGGGAAGCATCGAGTTGTTCGCAGAAAAAATGAACGCGAAGGCGCGCGCTCTGGGCGCAACTCATTCCAACTTCGTCAATCCAAACGGCCTGCCGATTCCCGGTCAGCACTCGACCGCCCGTGACCTGGCGGTCATCGCCCGCGCCGCCTACGCCAACTCGACCATTCGTTCGATCGTTTGTCTGCCGCAGCTCGTCTTTCGTTATGCCAACGGGCGCACCCGTCAGCTCGAGAACACGAACAAGGTTCTCAAGCGCCTTCCGTATTGCAACGGAATGAAAACCGGTTACACCGAAGCGGCCGGACATTGCCTGATCGCGAGCGGCACCATCCCGGGGCGCGACGTGATTGTCGTCGTGCTGGGCGACAGCAAGTCGGGCATCTGGCAGGACGCTTCCGCCTTGCTTTCCTGGGGCCTGAGGAAGATGTAGTCCACGCGTCTTGGGCGCGTGAAATGAGCGACCAGTTTCAAGAGCAACTCGCGGCGCTGCGCGCCCGCTCTCTCCATCGCAAACTGCGCGAGATCGGGACGGCGCAGGGCCCCGAGGTGGAGATTGTCGGAAGGCATTTGCTCAATTTCTCCTCGAACGATTATCTCGGATTGGCGGCTGATCCGATTCTGCGCCAGGCGGCGATCGCCGCGATTGAGGAGTTCGGCGTCGGCGCGGGCGCGTCCCGCTTGATCAGCGGGACGCAATCGCCCCATGTCGTTCTTGAGTCGGCCCTGGCGCGCTGGAAGGGTACTCCGGCCGCGATCTGTTTCAGCAGCGGATACGCCGCCGCCGTCGGTACGCTGCCGGCGCTCGCTTCGAAGCAGGACGTTGTCATTCTCGACAAACTTTGCCACGCCTCGCTCATCGATGGCGCGCGCCTCAGCGGCGCGATTCTGCGCGTTTTTCCGCACAATCATCTCGGCAAACTCGAGAGCCATCTGGAATGGGCCCGCCGCGAATATCCGGAGGCGCGCATCGTCGTCGTCACCGAATCGGTCTTCAGCATGGATGGGGACCGCGCGCCGCTGCGCGAACTGGTCGAACTGAAGAAACGCTTCCAGGCGTTTTTGTTGCTCGATGAAGCGCATGCCATCGGCGTCCTCGGGCCGCATGGCCGCGGGCTGGCGGCTGAGCTCGGGTTGGAATCCGAGATCGATGCGCAAATGGGCACGCTCAGCAAATCGTTAGGCGCAAGCGGCGGCTACATTTGCGGCTCGCGCGGTTTGATCGATTGGCTGATCAATCGCGCGCGCTCGTTTATTTTTTCGACCGCGCCGCCCCCGGCGCTGGCGGCGACGGCAACCGCCGCGGTGCGTTTTCTCGCTTCGGACGAGGGCGAGGCGCGCCGCAAGACGCTTTGGAGGAGGATTGTCCAGCTGCGGAAGTTGCTGCCCATGACCAAGAACGAATTCGGCCAGCCGGCCGCGGCGATCATTCCCTGGATCGTTGGTGATGAAGAGCGGGCGCTCGATTTGGCGCGCGCTCTGCAACAGGAGGGATTTTTCGTGCCGGCGATTCGTTACCCGACGGTCGCAAAAGGCGCCGCGCGTTTGCGGATCACGGTCAGTGCCGTGCATTCCGCGCTGCAAATCGCGTCGTTAGGGGACGCCATCCGACGTCTTGGCGGTCGAGGCTAACGGCAGGAGCTAAGGGCTGCCGGCGGCGGAGGTGCGCAGCAGCGGGCTCGGGAAATAAGCCGGATTGCGATTCACATCCGCCGGACCTTGCGAGGGAATATCCGCTTGCGGTCCTTCTCCAGGTGCCGCCGCTTCACCGACCGCGTTATTTGCGTAGCGCGAGCTCTTGGCATCGGTTCCGTTTTGCGCGGTGTGGGTTGTCGTGCAAGCCGGCAACAACGCCGCGAAGAGCAAACTGAGGGTAAGTTTGGTTTTCATTTTTCGAACCTTTTTTGGGGCGAAAATTCATGCTCGCCCGTTCCTGCTATAATTACTATATTTCAAATCGCGGAGGCAAGTACTCTTTACGGGTCTGGCGCTCGGAGGCTTCGAGGAAAGACAGGCCACGGCAAGGCGTTAGCGGCTAGTCAAATCGCCCCAGAATCGCGAAGAGCTGTTCCCGGGTCGCCACCGGCCAGAGTGCCGGATCGGTTACGAGCGCGGTATCGAGCGCGCGATGCTCGGGCCAGTTCGGTTCCGGGGGAAGGCACGGGATGACCGTGCCGAGAATTCGCTTGGCCGTTTCCGCGTTCGCCAGCAGATGCCCGATCACGGTCTGGGCCGAGACCGGTTCTTCCTCTACTTTCCAGCAATCGTAATCTGTGATCATGGCCAGGGTGGCGAGTGCGATCTCGGCTTCGCGCGCCAGCTTGGCTTCTGGCAGGTTGGTCATGCCGATGACATCGAAACCCTGACGGCGATTGAACTCCGATTCGGCGCGGGTAGAAAAAGCCGGCCCATCCATGTTGACGTAGGTGCCGCCGTTATGCACCGTCACGCCTAACGACTGCGCCTTCTCCGCCAGGAGGTTGCGCAGCGGCGTGCAGATCGGCTCGGCAAAGCTGATGTGGGCCGCGATCCCGTCGCCAAAAAAAGTGTGATCGGCCCGCTGGCTTGTCCGATCATAAAACTGCGAAGGCAGGAAGACGTCTCGCGGTGCGTATCTTTCCTGCAAACTCCCGACCGCCGTGACTGAGATGATCCAGCGCACGCCTAACGAACGCAAAGCGTAGACGTTGGCGCGATGATTTAGCTCGTGCGGCAGGAGACGATGGCCGCGACCGTGCCGGGGCAAAAAGTAAACCGCGCGACCAGCCACTTCGCCGCCCACAATGAGATCCGAGGGCGGGCCAAAGGGTGTGCGGATATCGTGTTCCTGAGGATGGCTGAAGCCCTCAATCTGGTAAAGACCACTCCCGCCGATGATCCCGATCGCTGGTTCGTCTCTCGTCATGCGCGCGGCGATTATTCAGAAGGAGAAAAGATTGAAAAGGGGATAATCCGGATGGCTGGGCCATGTTGGCGCCGGCTTCTTGACGGCGTGCAATGGCGAGGGTGATCCATTTGTGTATCGTTGGGCCCTCGTCGATGCCGAAATTTTTCATCAAGACCTACGGCTGCCAGATGAACGAGCGCGACTCGGAGCAGGTCGCGCGCTCCCTGCTTGATCGCGGCTACGAAGTGGCGGCGAGCGAAACGGAGGCCGACATCGTGCTCTTTAATACTTGCAGCGTGCGCGATATGGCGGAGCAAAAAGCGCTGGGCAAGATGGGCATGCTTGGCCGGGTCGCAAAACAGCGACCGGAGGCGGTCTTTGGTCTCCTCGGCTGCATGGCCCAGGCGCGCGGCGATGAGTTGCTCAGGTTGGTCCCGCACCTCGATCTCGTGGTGGGGACGCAGAAGTTCCATCGCGTGGCGGATTACGTGGTGGAGCTGGTCGAGAGGAAACGCGCCCGCCGGATGGATGATCCGCGTTTTTCGATCGTCGACACGGCAGAGGAAGAAAATTCTCAGGAAACCATCCGGGAACATGCGTTGCGACCGCGCCAGGCGACAGCCTTTGTCTCGATCATGCAGGGCTGCAACATGCATTGCACCTTTTGCATCGTGCCGCGGACGCGCGGCGCGGAACGCAGTCGCGCGATCGCGGAGATCGTCAGGGAAGTCGAAGAGCTGGTCGGGCGCGGAGTGAAGGAAGTCACACTTCTCGGCCAGATCGTCAATCTCTACGGCCGCCACGAGTTTCCAAAAGCCGGCGACAAGAGTGCTTTTGTCCAACTACTAGAGGCGGTGCATGAAGTCGACCAACTCAAGCGACTGCGCTTTACCTCGCCGCATCCGGTTGGATTTCGCGCAGACCTGATCGAGGCGTTTCGTGATCTGCCGAAACTTTGTCCGCACGTGCATTTGCCGTTGCAGTCCGGTTCCGACCGGATTCTCAAGGCAATGCATCGCACCTATACGGCGGAGAAATACCTTCGGCTGGTCGAGCGGCTGCGCGCCGTCCGCGAGGACATTGCCCTAACGACGGATGTAATCGTCGGATTTCCCGGCGAGACGGATGAAGATTACGAAATGACGCGCGGTCTGGTTCAGCAGATCCAGTTCGATAACGCCTTCGTCTTTCGCTATTCTGCGCGAAGCGAAACGCCGGCCGCCGGAATGGCTGGGCAAATCGACGAGGGAGTGAAGGAAGCGCGCAATCACGATTTGCTCACGGTCGTAGATGCCGCTGCACGGCGCGCCGGCGAACGATGGGTCGGGAGGACGGTGCAGGTTCTTTGCGAGGGTCCAAGCAAGACAAACGCCGCGCGGCTCTCGGGTCGCACCCCGGGCAACAAAATCGTTGTTTTCGAGGGCGTTGAGAGCGACATCGGGGAACTCCTCGACCTCGAGATCATTCATTCGACCGGCTTCAGTTTGACCGGGACAAAACTGAAGGCGGAGGGCAGTTGTCATTTTCCGGCGATGGAAGAACTTCAGCCGCCCATCGCCGCGATTTCATGATTTATCATCTTTCCCTGCACGCCGCCGGTTTGATCGCGGGCGCGGCTCTTGTCTTGTTGAGTCTGCTCGCGATTTTTTCGCCGGCGCAAAAATTCCTTCCGCAATTTCCTCGTTCCTGGCCGGCCGGCGTTGCGCTCCTCACGGTTGATTTGATTTGGAGCTTCTGGCTCCTGGCGACGATGGAGATGGGAGAGTTCTCCAGTTTCCGGCGTCCGCTCCTGATCGTTCTCCCGGTCGGTTTTGTCCTTGTTCTAAAATTCGTTGATGAGTTTCTCGCCGTGCGGGCGCTCGGAATTCTTTGCCTGCTGGCCGCCGAGCCGCTTCTCGACGCGGCCTTCCTGCGGCCCGAAATGAGCCGACTGCTCGTGACGGTGCTCGCTTATCTGATGATCGTGCTAGGCTTGTTTTGGGTTACAATGCCCTACCTGCTGCGCGACCAGATTGGTTGGAGAACGAAGCATTCGGGCCGCTGGCGCCTGCTTTCCGGACTTGGTTTTGCCTTCGGCGCGGCGATTCTGGTTTGCGCGTTCGTGGCCTATTGAGGGGGATCCTCGTCATTCGCGGCGGCGCGATCGGCGATTTCATTCTCACTTTGCCCGCAATCAAGTTGCTGCGGGATGCCTTCCCGTCGGCCCATCTCGAGATTTTGGGTCACAAGCACATCATCGCGCTGGCGGAAATGAGCGGCTATGCCGATACCGTCCGCTCAATCGAATACGGGCCGCTCTCCAGTTTCTTTAGCCGCGACGGCGCGCTGGCGCCGGAATTGACCGAATATTTCCGCGGCTTTCAGCTGGTCGTCAGCTACCTGTTTGATCCGGATGAAATTTTTGCAAACAACCTGCGCCGCGCGGGAGTCCGAAATCTCATCACTGGTTCGCCCAAAATCACGGACCAGGAGCATGCCGCGCGGCAATTGGCGCGCCCGCTCGAGCGTCTTGCACTTTTCCTCGACGATCCGGCCCCGCGGATCACGCCTAACGAGGCGAGAAACATCGATTCCGAATTGATCGCGATCCATCCAGGCAGCGGCAGCGAAAGGAAGAGCTGGCCGATCGCGCGCTTCGCGGCCCTGGCCGAAGCGCTCCTGCAAGAGAAGGAGAGCCGGGAGCTGCTTCTCGTCGAAGGTGAGGCGGATGCTGTGCGCGTGGCGCGACTGGAACGGGTTTTGCCCGAGAAAAGCACCCAGGTCGCGCGGAATCTCCCGCTCACCGAACTGGCGTGTCGCCTGCAGAACTGCGGAATGTTCATCGGCCACGACAGCGGCATCTCGCATCTGGCGGCCGCCGTCGGCACGTCGTCGCTCCTGCTTTTCGGCCCGACCGCTCCGGCAATCTGGGCGCCGCAAAATCCGCAGGTGCGGATCTTGCGTTCCCCCAGCCTAACGATGGGGGGGATTCAGCTTTCGGAGGTGATGGCGAGGTTGCGGGACCGGTGAGGGTCGCACGAGCTTGCAGGCTGTGCCGTGGAATCCTGCAGGCTGGAAGCTTGCGCCACCCTAGGAGCTGATGCGCATCGGCATCAGGACGTAGAGGAATGGGCTTTGTATTTTGATTACGCCCGGGCTCATCTCATCGATCAGGTCGAGAAAGATCTCGTCCTCGGTCAGATTGCGGAGCGGCGCCATGAGGAACTCGGGATTGAAAGCGATGGAAAATTCGCGGCCCTTGTAAGCGACTGGCAACGACTCCTTGGCCTCACCGACTTCCGGAGTGTTGGCGGTAATGTCGATATTGTTCTTGGAAAAGTTCAGCTTGATCGAATTCGACTTGTCGCTCGCGAGGAGCGAGACACGGCGCAAGGAGTTGAGAAACGTTTCCCGCTCCAGTGTCACCCGTTCTTTCATCTCGCCCGGGATGACTTGCTTGTAGTTGGGATAATTTCCTTCGATCAATTTCGAGACGAGGAGCGTATTGTTGAGATCGAATGCGATCTGTCCGCTGCCGACACTGACGCGCACCTCGCCCTCATCGGTCAGGAGGCGCTGCAATTCCGTCACCGCCTTGGTAGGCACGATAATATCGGCTTCGTGGCTGCGCGGAAATTCGAGATCGATATCGAGCATCGCGAGCCGGCGTCCGTCGGTCGCGACCAGGGTCAGTTTGTTGTCCTTGAAGCTAAAGAGAACGCCGTTCAGGACGTAGCGCGTCTCGTCAGTCGAGATGGCATAGGAGGTCTTGCGCAGACCGTCGCGCAAATCCTTCTGCGGGATGGTCAGGACCTTGGAATCGTCGAATTTTGGCAGGGGCGGAAACTCTTCCTCGGGCAAACCGAGAATCTTGAAAAAGCTTTGGCCGCTTCGAATCGAGGCGGCGTTTTTGCCATCGATATCGAACTGAATTTCACTCGAAGGCAGCTCGCGAATGATGCTGAAGAGGCGGCGTGCAGGGAGAGTGGTGGCGCCTTCTTTTTCAACCTCCGCTTCGAAACTGCCACGCACTCCGACGTCGAGGTCAGTCGTTGTCAGGCGGACTTCCTTGCCATTGGTTTGCAGAAGGACGTTGGAAAGAATCGGGAGGGTGGTGCGGGTACTGACAACGTTCTGAACCTGTTGCAGACACTCGAGCAGCTTTTCTTTCGTAACGCTAAATTTCATGAAGGCGGAAAGGAGTCGTTAAGTTGTAAGGCTTTCGATTTTATCCGGCAACCGCAATCTCTTCGGCGCGCCTCAGCGTTGCAGCGCGCTGTCGATGAATGAGATGGTCTGCCGGATCTTGTCCTGCTCTTTCATCCGCTTTTTCACCTGCTTGCAGGCGTGCAGGACCGTGCCGTGGTCGCGTCCGCCGAAGGCTTCGCCGATTTCGTTCAGAGAAGCCTTCGTTAGTTCGCGCGCCAGATACATCGCGATCTGGCGCGGGAATGCGATGTTGGCCGGGCGGCGTTTGCTTGTCATGTCGGCGAGCCGCACGTCGAAGTGCTCGGCGACGCGGCGCTGGATCTGATCGATCGTGACGGCGCGGCGCGCTTCTTCCTGCAGGATGTCCTTGAGCAAATGCTCGACGACTTCGTGCGTCAGTTCCTTTCCGCTGAGGGAAGCAAACGATGCCACGCGCATGAGCGCACCCTCCAGCCGGCGCACATTGGTCTTGATCCGCGTGGCGAGGAATTCGAAAATTTCGTCACGCAATTTAATGCGCAAAGTGTGCGCTTTTTTTCGCAGGATCGCGAGGCGCGTTTCGACGTCGGGCGGCTGTAACTCCGCCGTCAGCCCCCATTCGAAGCGCGAGACCAGGCGGTGCTCGAGGTTGGTGATCTCCGAGGCCGCGCGATCGCTCGAAAGAACGATTTGTTTATGGCCGTCGAAGAGGGTGTTGAAGGTATGGAAGAACTCTTCCTGGGAACGCTCCTTGCCGCCCAGGAAATGAATGTCGTCGATCAGGAGCAGATCGGCCTGGCGGTAACGCTTGCGGAATTTGACCAGATTGTTGTGCTGGATCGCATCGATGAATTCGTTGATGAAGAGCTCGCTCGAGAGATACATCACACGGGTGTTCTTGCCCCGGGCCACGATGTATTGGCCGATCGCCTGCATGAGGTGCGTTTTGCCAAGGCCGACGCCGCCATAGATGAAAAGCGGGTTGTAGGTCTTGGCCGGCGATTGCGCGACAGCGAGGCTGGCGGCGTGCGCGATCTGATTGTTAGGCCCAACTACGAAGGATTCAAAGGTGTTGCGCGGATTCAGGCCCGAGGTGCTGCTGGCCCGCCCGGCCGCGGATTGGGTGGCGGCGATGTTTGGCTCCGGTGCAGCGGCATCGGAGCCGGCCGAGGTATCGATGGCACAGACGAATTTGACCGCGCGCGGACCATCCAGCACCGAGCTGATCGCGCTTTGCAAAGCAGGCATGTGATTACTCTCGATCCAGAATTGATAGATGTTGTTCGGGACCAGAAGAGTGACTCCATCTGCGGTCACGCCAGTCAGTCTTACAGCAGAGAACCAGCGCTTGAAAGTGTCGGCGCTGACCTGCGGTTTTAAGGCGGCGGCCACCTTCGTCCAAAGTTGGGTACACTTCTCGTCCATGGCTACTTGTTAACAGCGTTAAAGAACGCCGGGAACGGTCGGCAGCGGAAGGAAATAACAAAAGAAATCGCGCCGCGCGCTGCAACGCGCTGGGGAGATCTCCGTTTTCGACCGAGAGCGGAGCCTGTGCGAAAATCCGTTACACGAGGGAAAAATCGCCCTTCCGGCGGCCGGAGAAACCGGCCGGGGCGAGCAAAAAGCCGCCGGAACGCTGGCTTGCAAATAATTCTGTTTTCTCTTCATACTCAGGACTCCGCTTTTAGGCCTTCATCTTATTCACATCTTGTTCACACCCGGTCTCTCTCGCTTCCGGCCTGCGGCTTGAGATTAGAAATCGGCTCGCGGCCACACAAGAAAAAATCGGAACTTTATTTTGTTTTTCCGCTCAAAAAATTCTTGACGAAAAAACGATTCGCGCAGGGTCGACCTTTTCGCAGGGAAAGGATCGCGCCGATCATGCAGCCTTCGTTAGGCAACCTTGCCCGCGGTCTTCCTGCGAGACGGTTCCGGCCAAAACTTTCCGATCCCGAAACGGCCCGAAAGTGTTCGCCAAGCCGAAGATTTGCCCGAAATTCGTGGACCGAAAAGGGATGAGACCAAAAAAAAGAGAGGGCCGAAAGGCGCTCGGACCGATCGCACTGTTCCTGATCTGTCCCGCGATTTTCTTGGCCGCCTGCGCCACGACGCCGCCACCACCTGTGACGCATGTGGTCTTGATCTGGCTGAAGCATCCGCACCGCGTTGCCGATCGCACGCAGCTCGTGCGCATGGCGCATTCCCTGCGCATGATCCCTGGGGTGCTCCAAGTGGAGGCCGGGGGATCGATTCCGCCGCTCGGTCCGTCCGTGCATCACGATTTTGATCTTGGCGTGGTGGTCACGTTTCGGGATCGCAGCGCGCTGCAACGTTACGAGAAGGATCCGCGTCATCTCGAAGCGATGAGCCATTATCTCCGGCCGCTGGTGCGGCATTACGAAGTTTATAACCTGGTTGCTCGTTAGGCGGCGATGCGCATCCTGGCGGCGGCCGTGGCCGTCCTTTTCCTTTCGGCAGGTTTACTCGTGGCGGATGAAATTCCGCCCCCGTTCGGCTTTCGCTGGAACGATCCGGCGAGCCGGGTCGAAAAAGTCCTGAAAGGCGCGAAGGCGAAGATCGTCGACCGAAGCTCCGGTATTGGTCAGGAAGTCTGGACGGTCGAGGGCCTGATCCATCCGGGCTTGAAACGAACGCTTTTTACCTTCAAAAGTGGCCTACTCACCCAGGTCGAGCTCCAGTATGAGTATCCCGATTGGACGCTCGAACGTTACAACAGCCGGATGGGGGAGGTGCGTCGCTATTTTGATGCGAAGTACGGCACCGGTCGGCTGATTTCCCGCTCGCGCGATAACGACACCGAGGTCATCCAGACGCTCGTGGGTTACCAATGGGTCGTGGGCAAATCCGCTCTCGAGCTTTTCTATTTCTCGGCGCAGAAGGAATCGAACGTTTATCGCAACATCACGGTGACCTACAAGGCGATCTGAGTTCGTTTCAGTTGAAGCGGCGAACTGCCGGAGCGCCGGCGGCCTCTCGTTTTAACCCTTCAACGCCTCAACGCCAAGCCCCTGCGCCGTCTCCCTCTGCATCCGTTTCAACCGGCTCCGCAGCGCCACCTTGGTCGCCGCGCTCATCCGGTCGATGAAGAGAATGCCGTTGAGATGATCAACCTCATGTTGCAGGACGCGGGCGAGCAAGCCGCTCGCCTCGATTTCCAGCGGCTCGCCTTCGGGCGTCTCGGCGCGCAGGACGACGGATATCGCCCGTCGGATATCGCCCGTGATTTCCGGGAAACTCAGGCAACCTTCCACCGCGATCCCAGTCTCCCGGCCCAGCGTTAGCTTTGGATTCAAGAGGACCAGCGGCATCGATCCCTTCGGCTCTACCTCCGTCCCGTTGAGCGTCATTGTGCTCGCCTGATCTTCGGCGCCCGCGATATCGATCACGGTCAATTGTAGCGCCTCGCCGACCTGTTGCGCGGCGAGGCCGACGCCGTGCGCCTCCTGCATCGTCTCGAGCATGTTGGCGGCCAGCTCGCGAATCCAGTCATCAACCTTCGTGATTTGCTTCCCCTTCGCGCGCAGAACCGGGTGACCGTAGCGAACGATCGGCAACTTCATGGCGCGTGGGTCTGGGTGAAGGCGGGAAGATTCTTCACGCCCGCGAGCTTCAACGCATCCATCACTTTCACGATGATCCCGAACGAAGCCTTCTCGTCTGCTTGCAGGACCAGCGTGCTTTTGCGCGCCGGTGGCAGATTCGTGATCGCTTCCTGCAAATCCTCCACCGCGATCTCTTTCCCATCGAGCCTGAGCCCGTCTTTCGCATCCACACTCACGATCGCGTGCTCGAGCTCGGCCGGCTTGCTGACCGAGGTTTTTGATTCGGGCAGGTTGATGTTGACCTGCGGCTGGTCCTTTTTGAAGGTCGTCGAGACGACAAAGAAGATGAGCAGGATGATCAGGATATCGACCAGCGAGACGATAATGATCGTTGGAGCGCGGCGTTTGCGGACGGCGAACTTCATGGTCAGCAGCCGGCTACTTCGTCAGGTTAAAGGCGTCGGCGCATGCGCCATCGCTGGCGTCGGCACCGACGCGAACCGCGGCGACATCCCTTCCGGCACCCGCCCGTAGTAGCATTTGCTGATCAATTCCACGACCAGCGTTTCCATTTCCACCGACATGACTTCGACCTTTTTTGAGAAATAGCTGAAGGCGATCAGGGTCGGGATGGCGATCGACAGACCAAAGACGGTGGCGTTGAGCGCTTCGGCAATACCGAGCGCGATTGCCTTGGTATCGGCCGTGCCGGTGCTTAACCCAAGGTGGGAAAAAACGTGCACCAGGCCCGAAACCGCGCCGATCAAGCCTAACAACGGCGCAATGCCGGTGATGATTTCGAGCACGATGAGGCCGCGCTCGAGGATGACCATCTCGTGGCGGGCACGGGTTTCGACGGCTTCGATATTTTCCGAGCGCGGCGCGCGCAGGTGCTGTAAAGCGACCCGCGCAATGCGAGCGAGCGAAGAGTCATCCTCCTGCACGATACGCGCGAGGCGCTCTGGATTCCCGCCGGGCGAGAGGCGCTCGATCTCGCTTTCGATCACGAGCGGCAGAACATTCCTCCGGCGCAGCGCCACCGTCCGCAAAATGATGACCGTCAGGGCCACGATCGAACAGATGAGCAACGGCCACATGAAAAGGCCGCCGCGAATGAGAAAGTCTACCGCAGATTGCAAGGGATTGGCGGCTTCGGCGAGAAAGAGAGCGGTCATTGGTTGGCGAAAATCGTGAAGGATTCTTCCATTGTAAAGTGACCATCGGGCAGCGTCGCGAGGAGATCATCGGGAATGGGCGGGAACTTAGTCTCCTGAATGGAACGCAGCGCGATGCTGGCCGAGGCCTCGTTGCCGGTGTTTTCGGTCATGCGCAGGTTCTGCACGCTTCCGTCGGCCAAAATTTCGAACGTGACCGAGGTGGTGCCGAGGCTGATCAGGTCGACCTTCGCCGCCGTGTAGTAGTACCAGCGTGAACCGATGGCGTCTTCGAGCAGCTTTTTGTAACGTCCCTGCGGTGTGCCGACCGCATTCACCGCCGAGCGGCCACGGTTGCTGATCCCGCCGCGAATGATCGTTTTCTCCTGGAGATCGCGATAGCTCGAGGCCGGGCTCGGTGGTGTCTGGCTCGCTTCGGGGGTCGGCGTCGGCGTGGCGGTCGGGGTGGGAATCTGGGAGTTCTGCTCCGTTTCGGGCGGAGAAGGGATCGGCGTTGGTGTCTGGGTGAGCAAGGCAAGCTGGTTCGGTTCAGGTGTGGGCGCGGCCGGCGGGGCGGTCTCTTTGGGCATCGGTGTCGGCTGCTTTTCCGGCGGAGCCGTCGGCGAAGGCTTGGGCTGCGGCGTCGAACCAGCGCTGGCAAAGGAGTTCGGATGCTCCTCAAAGTTGGTGAAGGGTCGCTCTTTTCCGTCCTGCCCCGGCAGCTGATTGTCTTCCGTCGCCGCCTTCTCCGCGGCGGCAATCGAGTTCTCATTCGCCTCGAATGTTTTCTCTTTCGGCGCCTCGGCAGATTTGCGGTCCGCATCGGCTGTCGTCGTCAGTGCATGTTTCGGCACCAGCGGCGGCGGCGTTGGCTCGGGTGCTTGCATCAAAGTCAATTGCGGCGGGGGCTGTTCCTCCGGCAGAGCGATGTCCGGCTGACGCCCGGCGAAGGCGGCCAGCGAAAGGCCGATCAGTAAATGAACCGCGATGGAGGCGAGCACAGCCCACCACACCAATCGTCGATCACGTTTTGGTTCCATCATGGCGCTACCGTTGCAGGAAATTGTGTCGGCCTCTCACAGGCGCGGCTTTGGACGGCGGACGAGTTTCTTCAGGGGCGAAATTAATTCACCTCTTGCGGGGTGACAACCGGCGCAGCGTCATCTTCCGGGCGTGGTGAAAAAGGTATTGCTGGGCGTAGCCGCCGTGTTCACCGAAATATTGTGCCGCGAAGGCGCGCAGTTGGCCGGCGGTCATCCTGCGTCGGCGCGGGAAATATCGCTCCCGCAGGACCCGCTCAATCCAGACGTCAATCGGGAAGGCCCGCAACCGTTCGTAGGCGAAGAGCATGACGCAGTTCGCCACCTTGCGGCCGACGCCCGGCAAAGCGCAGAGCTGCGCCCGCAATTCGTCGTCGGATAGATCGGCAAGTCGATCGAGATTTACTTTCCCGCTGCAAATCAGCTGCGCGGTGGCAAGAAGGTTCTTTGCCCGGTAACCGAGGGCACAATCGCGCAGCTCCTTTTCATTCAAGGCGGCAATCCGCGCCGGGGATGGATAAATATAAACCGTCCGCTCACCTAACGAACGCGGCTGGCCGAAGCGCTGGCGCAGGGTTTGCGAAATCTGCCGGATGTGGGCGACCCGCTTCACGGAGGAAGTGATAAAGGTGGCGAGACACTCCCAGCGTGGCTGGCGCATAATGCGGAGTCCGCGACAAAACTCCGCCGCGCTTTGCATCACCGGGTCGTTAGGCAAAGCTGCGCAAATTTCCCTCAGCGGGTGATCGAGCGAAAAATATCGCGCCACGGATCCTGGGAGGGTGTGCGATCCACACACCGGCGAAGGCGACTCGCCCTCGCGAACGTGCAACACGCTCCCTCGCTCCTCCACGTAAATCGCCCGCTCCCCAATCGCTCCCACGAACCCCGCGCCTGACGATTCCCAATGAAACGTTTGTCCGGAGTCAAGCGTAAGGCCGAGGTCAAAATCGGGCGCCGGGATTTCCATTACCTGCACAATAGCATTTGCGCGCCGCGCGAATTCTGGCAGCAAACAACCAGTGGACCTGCGCCTGTTGATCGACTCCGGAGTCCTGCTCCTCTACTTTTTCATCATCATCTTCATCGGCCTCTACATGGGCCGGAAGGAGGACAACCTCGAAGACTTTGCGCTGGGCGGCCGGCGCATTCCCTGGTGGGCTGTGCTCGCTTCCATCATCGCGGCCGAAACCAGCGCCGGCACCTTTTTTGGCACGCCGGGGGAAGGCTTCGCGCTCCGCAATTACACTTATCTCCAGCTCGCGCTCGGCACCATTCTCGCCCGTATCCTCGTCAGCTACATCTTCATCAAACCCTATTACGACTACAAGGTCTTCTCGATCTACGAGTACCTGACCGCGCGTTTCGGGACGCGGACGAAGAACGCCGCCTCCGCTGTTTTCATGATCACGCGTCTGCTGGCCTCGGGCGCTCGGCTCTACGTCGGCGCGATCGCGCTCGCGCTCGCCTACGAAATGATCAGCGGGGTGCGGCCGAGCCCGAGTCAAACGCTCCAGATTTACGTCTTTTCCACGATCGCGATCGTGATCCTGACCGCGATTTACACAACTTTAGGCGGGATCAAGGCCGTGATCTGGACCGACTTCATCCAGGCTTCGATCATGTTCGGCAGCGCCCTGGTCGCCGTGGGCTTGCTCTACTTTTCCATCCCCGGCGGGTGGCATGAAATCGTCGCGCGCACCGGCGGATTTCATCTGCACGATTTTCTCACCACCGGGCTCGATCCGGCGAAACACGGCTGGCAAAAAATCGTTGGCATGTTCGGGATCGAATACACGATTTTTGCCGGTCTCTTTGGCGCCACTTTCATCACCATGGGAACGCACGGCACCGACCAGGACATGGTGCAACGAATGCTGACCGCGCCCGACGTGCGGCGGAGCCGGCGCTCGCTCATTGTCTCCGGCCTGGCCGATATTCCAATCGCCTTCACCTTCCTCAGCATCGGCCTGCTCCTCTGGGTCTACTACCAGGCGCACCCGGATCCGACCCTGCCGAAAACGCCTAACGAGACCTTTTGTCATTTCATTCTTTACCAGATGCCGGTCGGTCTCCGTGGCCTGCTCATTGCCGGCATCTTTGCCACCACCATGGGCTCGCTCAGCACGGCCTTGAACGCGCTCGCGACCAGCTTTACCCGCGATTGGTATCAGCCCTATGTCAATCCCGGGGCGAGCGAGAAACAAAGTCTGCGCGCCGTGCGCTGGGCGACGGTCGGCTTCGCCATCCTCATGATCGTGGTCGCCTCCGCCACCTCCTATTGCGTGATCGTCCTGCCTAACGTCCGCATCATCCCGATCGCGCTCGGTATCTTTGGTTATACCTATGGCTCGTTGCTGGGCATTTTCTTCTGCGGCATGCTGACGAAACGCCGCGGAAGCGACCGGGCCAACCCGCTCGCCATGATCCTGGGTTTCCTCTTCGTCGCCCTGATCAGCAATCTGCCTAACGAGATTGCGCGTATCTTCGGGACGAAACTTTACGTCCCGCCAGCCTGGCTCCCGATCATGGAATTCCCCTGGTGGATCTGCTTTGGGACGATCGTCACTTTTCTGGTCGCGATCTTGTTTCGGACAAGCGAAGCGCAACTGGCCGGGAACCGCCGGGACGCCACCGCCTCGACGCGTTAGGGCTTGTCGATCTCCGGCGGCTTACGCCAGAAAAAGAGCAGGTATCCGGTCCCGATCCAGAGAATCCAATAAAGAAGGTTGAGCAGGATCGCGGAAGTCAACCCCAACTAGCTCTTGCGTACGCTGAGATAATGCTGCGTCGGCAATGATCGCGCCGCTTCCGGAATCGCCCGCAACGCGTCCAATGTTCCGACCCCGACGTTGGATTCCAGAAGCATCATCCCCAAGTAAGCCAGCATCCCACAGGTATAGATCGTGAAGGCGAAAAGCTTCATCCGAAGCCCCGCCTGATGCAGGAAGTAATAAATCCCGACCACCATCGCGAAAGTGATGGCGATGACCTGCGCAAAATCGCTGCTGATGTTTTGCCCGCAGGAGCGACCCAGTTCAGGAGATCGATCTCAGAGATGGCCAGCATTTTACCCGAGGTAAGCCGCGACGATCCCGTTCGTCAACCAAAGCCGCCTCGGCGGGATCGAGCCTTTCACGGTTCTGCTAAACCCGACGGACGTCATGGCGGGTGCGATGAACCGACACTCGAGATCGTTTTTCTGCGCCATTTACACAACGGGATCATTATCGTTAGTGTCGCCAGCGCTATGACCGCCGTTGCTGAACCCGAAGACGCCGCCCCGCTCGGCGAGGAAGATCACGTTCCCGATTTTCTCGGGCACCCGCGCGGGCTTTGGTATCTCGCCTTCACCGAGGCGTGGGAACGTTTCTCCTACTACGGCATGCAGGCGCTGCTTGTCCTTTACATGGTCAAGTATCTCCTTCTGCCGGGGCACATCGAGCACGTCATCGGCTTCGAAAGTTATCGCCGGGTTTACGGCGGTGTCAGCGGTCAGGCGCTCGCGTCTGCTATTTTCGGTACTTACTCCGCCTGCGTTTATCTCACGCCGATCTTCGGCGGTTTCCTGGCCGATCGTCTGCTCGGCCGGCGCCGGACGGTTCTGCTCGGTGCCCTCACCATGGCGGCCGGGCATTTCCTGATGGCCTTCGAGGGAGCGTTTCTTTTCGCGCTTCTTTGCCTCGTGCTCGGCTCCGGGATGTTCAAGGGCAATATCTCCAGCCAGGTCGGCTCACTTTATAAACCGGACGATCTGCGCCGGGCCGATGCCTTCCAGATCTTTTACCTCGGCATCAACGCCGGCGTCATCCTTTCGCCGCTCGTCGTCGGCACGCTCGGAGAACTTTGTGGCTGGCACTATGGCTTTGCCGCCGCCGGGGTCGGGATGCTTATCGCCATCGTCATCTATCTTTCCGGCCAGAAATACCTGCGCGCCGGTGAGATGGAAGCACGGGCCGTCGCCGCCGCGCCCCGGGTGAAGCTCACCGCGCGCGATTGGCGCGCCGTCATCGCGCTCATCCTGCTCATCCCGGTGCTCGCCGTCGCGTTCGTGCCTAACAATCAAATCTTCAACGCCTACCTCGTCTGGGGCGACCAACGGTTCGACCTCGTCTTTCTCGGCAGAAAACTTCCGACCACGTGGCTGATCACCTTCGACGCCATCGTCAGCGTGAGCTTCCTTGCTCTCGTCACGATTTTTTACCGCTGGTATGGGAAGCACTGGCGCGAGCCGGACGAAGTCACCAAGCTCGTCATCGGCTCCGCCTTCTCCATCGGCGGCATGCTCTGCCTTTTCATGGCTGCGGCGACCACGAGCGCGGGTCACAAGATCGGACTCTTCTGGCCGGTCTGCTTTCACATTGTTAACAGCATCGGCTTCGCCCACCTCCTGCCGATCAGCCTCGCGCTCTTCGCCAAGTACGCGCCGAAGGCGGTCAACGCCACCATCATCGGCCTCTACTTCCTCGCCTTCTTCTTTGCTAACAGCCTTGTCGGCTGGGTCGGCGGCTTCTACCAAACGATGCCGACCACCACCTTCTGGCTCATGCACGTCGGCTTCGCCGCAGGCTCAGGGCTGTGCTTCGTCATCTTCAAGTTTTTCGTCGGACACCATCTCGAAGCCGAGCAGCAAGAAGTTGCAAACTGAACAGCGAAGGAATTCCCGGCGAAAAATACAACTTTCGCATACAGTCGGTTGAGACTTGAAATGTCGCTTAGGATTGAAATCGACTGAACCAGCCGGTTCTTTGCGTCACGAGACGAACACATGGCAAAAATAACATACAAGGTACCAGCGGACCTGAAGGAGAACGTGTCGGACGTGGAGGCTCTGGTAGAAGAATTCGTAACTACTTGTTCGCCGCTCGAAAAATCACGGCTGTTCGTTATGGTAGATGCGCGAACTGGCGCTCAATATTGCGAATGTCATATCCGCGCGCGCAGACTCGTTGACCTAGCGACGATCGACGTGCCGCTCGATCCGGACGAGCAGCCCGAGTATCGAGCGAATCGTGAAATGGTCGAAGACGCAGTCGCTTTCCAGAAAATGAAAGATGACGCCAGAGAGCGAAGGACCTTCAGCAACCTAGTCGCGGAATTCACGACCAATTTCGACAGCGAGCATCCGTTGAAGATAATTGGCGGGCAGCACCGGTTCACAGCGATAGAAGAGGCTTTGGCTGAAGCGATCGACGAATATCACGGGCTCAAGGTTTACTTCGGCTTGACCACGGACCAGCGCTTAGACGTTCAGCTCATTTCGAATACAAACATTGCCGCGTCCTCAGATCTTTTCGATCGAATGCAGGAAACGCAGGCCGGTCCCGAACTTCGTGACTGGTGTCAGCAATGTGGATTTCTCGAGGAGAATCAGGACTTTGCTGACAAGCGGCGGCGCGGAAGTGCGATGACAGTTCGCGCGGCACGGACCTTCATCCTTAATTATTATCGAGGCGTGGCGGTAAAGTCGAATGATTTCGGGATTATCCCCTTTACACAGGTAAGACTTGCGCCACATTGCGGCGACAGGGCAGCGCGCTTTTGGGCGTTCTGGCGGCGCTTTGTCTTCTAGGTTGCGGTGTTGTAGCCGCGTTGCGAGATCATGGTCGCGCTTCCGTCGGCGCGATGATATTCGGCGCAGAATCTTGTTTCCCTCTCACCGAAATCATCACGGTAAAACAGCAGACCAACGATATAAATTCTTTGTTTGGACGGAAGAGGATGAGTTTCTTCGCTGTCGAATGGGATAGTTTGCCCCGCTTGAACAGTGAGTTCCTCAGTGACTGCAATGCCTTCCGCTGGCGGCGATTCTGGCAAGGGATGTTCTGTTGGGAAATAGGTCATCTGTCTAGAATAGATAGTGCCAGGTATATGGCCGTTATTGGTTACCTTGAAAAGGTAACGGAAGTGTCCGCTATCAAGTGGGACAAAAGTGAAGGAACTGATGTAAATTCTAGCTCTTTCCAAGACAAGCAAACTCTTCTCGGCTATTTCGGCGCTCTTCAACGCAGCATCAGCCGACGTTCTCTCAGCGGACACTTGCTCCTTGATTGCGGTAAGTGTGCGATTAGCAATGATGATACCGAAAATTCCCACGATCGCCAGAATCAAATTGGGTATGTTTTCTGGCGCGATGAGTTTATACCAAACGCACTTAGGTTTTTTGCCGGATGGGGCGGTCTTATTTTCGGTTGGTTGATCCTGAATCGAGCTGGCTACGAATGGCGAGACAGTCGCCCTTGTGGGATTATTGGCATTTGTTTTATCGTTTTGGGCGGAGCGCTCTTGTTCGCTCCGTTCCCCTGGTGTGGATGATGGAACCTGAGCGAGCGCTGAGCCGACAATGAAAATCAAGGTCAACAACCATTTCATCGCTGCACAGAATGCCGAAACGGATTGTATTGACCAGCAAAAAACCGCAGGTAATGCTGCGAAATGCTCAAAAACAAGTTCCTCGCGATTGTGCTCACGATTGGGAGTTTTCTGGCGTGGATTATTACCATGCTGGCCTTCTTCGGCATCGATGCGAAGTCAATAAAAGATCAAATGACATCTCACTACATTTTCTTGGTGTCTGCCGTTACTTTCTTCTGCATGTTCGTATGGGGTATATCACTTGTTCGGAAAAGCTTGCGCTTCACGCCACAGAATGCCGAGCGGAAAATACGCGGATGGCTCGACAATTTTGGTTACAGTCATCGCTTGTCTCCTTGGGAACCTTGGTATTTTGGACTTGAGGTCACGCTTAATCGCGGACCATTACTGTTTATTGCCCGCCCGAGAGCGCGAGCCGATCAATTACTATTCTTAGGCAAAATTACTGCTATTGCTCCTCAACAACGTGCGGCATTTACTGCATTATCCGAGTTGGAAAAAGAGAAGTTTTATAGCCAGGTAAGACTAGAAACTGCACGTGCTAAGATTATCTTTAATAGCGATCCCTTACTTGATCAAGTAAGCATCGAGAAATGGGTTCCAATTACTCCTAAATTTACGGCATCAGCTCTGATAGAGGCCGTGAACGAAGTCTATTTTTCGGCAAATATCATTTGGTCTACTATCACCCTTCGCCTTGGCCTGCCACCGCTGCCTATGCTGCCTTCGTCAGCTCCTGATACGGGAGTTTCGCCGCCTTCACAAGTTTCGTGAGCGTATCCCGAAAGATGTATTCGTTTTTCCGATTGTTAAAACGGTGTTCAAGTTCGTCCAGATAGGCGTCCAGATGCTTGATGCTCACACGATGATAGGAACCGATGATGGAGCGTTTCAAGAGGCTCCAGACGCTCTCGATGCCGTTAGTGTGAACGTCACCCACAACCCATTCGTCGATGGAGTGATTAACAGTCTCGTGCCGCGTGTCAGCGTCAGCAATGCCGAGGTAAGCGGGAAGCTGGTCGGTGTAGATCGCTTCCGTGTCCGGCGCGGTGTTGTCGTGAATGAACTTGTGCAAGGTGGCTTTGTCCGCGTGAGTGATAACTTGCAACCGAATCTTGCCCGCGCGTTGCACGGCCCCGATGGCAATGGCTTTGTTCCCCTTGTAGCCGTGCCCGAATCCGCGAGTCTTGCCGCCAACATAGGTTTCGTCTACCTCCACCACCCCGCGCAGAAGCTCAGCGTTGATCTCGCGCATGGCGGCTCGGATACGATGACAAAGATACCACGCCGTCTCGTAAGAAATATCCAGCGTCCGCTTGATCTGAAGCGCGCTCATTCCCTTCTTGGATTCGGTCATGAAGTAGATCGCCAAAAACCATTTCGACAGGGGAAGGTGGGTATCATGAAAGATCGTCCCGCTCGTAACCGAAAACTGGTAGCGGCAAGCGTTACAATCGTATTGGTCGCGTTCAATCACCTGCGAGACGCTTTTAGACTGGCAGCGCGGGCAGGCGACGCCATCTGGCCAACGAAGGCTCACAAGACGCTCCCGGCATTTGTCATCGCTCCCAAACTCTGCGATAAGTTTTGGAAGGTTCATTTCAGCTTTGAAGGATTTGGTCGGTTTTTTCATAAGTATGCCTAGAAGCCATCTCATAAATGTTTGAGGAGGATGAGAGCGCAGCCAAGGTGGAGAAAGGCGAGGTAGTTTTGGGGATAGTATTCCCAGCGCACGACGAGCCTGCGAAAGTTGTGCAACCAGGCGA
>JBOHXL010000017.1:0-13576 GCA_050736975.1 Chthoniobacterales bacterium
AAATTGGACGGTCACCGGCAGCCTCCATACTGGCCGCGAAGCCCACACCGCGACGTTGCTCTCCGATGGCAGGGTGCTGGTCGCAGGAGGTTTCGGTACCTCCTATAACACTCTGGCGAGCGCGGAACTGTACGATCCGGCCACGGGAAATTGGACCTATACCGGCACCCTCAATACTGGCCGGGAGTGGCACACGTCGACGTTTTTCACCGATGGCGAGGTGCTGGTCGCAGGCGGTTTCGGTTACGGCGGCTCTCTGGCGAGCGCGGAACTGTACGATCCGGCCACGGGAAATTGGACCGTCACAGGCAGCCTCAATACTGGTCGTTGGTGGCACACGGCGACGTTACTATCCGACGGCAGAGTACTGGTCGCAGGTGGCGAACACATCAGCTATGGACCTTCTCTTGCGAGCGCGGAACTGTATGATCCCGGAATCGCAGCCGCCACACACGTCGATGGCCGCGGCGCCCTCGACAACCAGGGGAATGAAGTCACCTTCATGTTTCGTGCTAGTCAGGGCAATGAGAGCGGCAAACTCGGCCTTTTTGAATTCTGCGATCCCGCTGCCGCTGTCCGCATGACAAATGCCAAAATTCGGAGTCTCTCCATCGCTGGCAACACCGCCGACTTCAGCGGCCAGGCTTACCTGGAGAACGGAAGCCGGGTCACTTTCAACGTGAATGTGACTGATAACGGCGAGCCCGGAACCTTGGACACCATTTCGATCAGTCTGAGCAGCGGTTATTCCGTCAGCGGCGCACTCACCAGCGGCGACATTCATATCTACTGAGGGGCAAAATACTGAACGAGACCCAACTCCGCAGCGCTTTTAGATGATGCCAGACACCGGCTTCGATTTCGCGCGATCGATCAGGCGCACCGGCGAGATCTTGACCACGTTGTCCGGATCGTAATCGATCAGCTTGAGCCAATCTTCCGTGATGTCGGTCGCGGGCAGGATTTCGTTTTCGAGATACTCGGCGTTGAAGGCCACCTGCAAATCCATCTCGCTGATTCCTTCTTCCCGGTTGCGTTTAACTCCCCCGGCGGCAGCGTTTGCAATCTCGCGTTTAATGGCCATCCCTTTGGCGCGTTCGACGACGGAGGCGATGATCGCGCCGCTGATCACGTCGCTGCGATAAAGCGCTTCCTTGCGGCCGCTGCGCAGGGTCACTTCGAGCAGGCGATTTTCTTCCTTTTTCGCGAATTGCGTTTCGAGCAGCCGGTCGATCAACGCGTCAATCGCCGCGGCTTTCGATTGGGCGCCTTCCAGCAGCGTCGCGTCGTAAGGCAGATCGTCCGTCAAATAGATGCGATAAATTTCGCGCGCGCCGAGTTTGTTAGGCCGGTTCACCTTGATTTTGCGATCGATCCGGCCCGGGCGAAGGATCGCGGGATCGATCAGGTCGGCGCGGTTCGAGGCGAGGATAATGACGACCTCATTGAGCGAATCGATCCCGTCCATCTCGGTGCAAAACATCGGGACGAGAGTCGAAAGGATGCTCGAATAACGCGAAGCGCGGCGCGTCCCGAGAATACTTTCCGCTTCGTCGATGAAAAGAAACGGCATGTAGCCCTCGCGGCGTTTCTCGCGCGCGGTGGCAAAGATCTCCCGCACCATCCGCTCCGATTCGCCGACCCACATGTTGAGGATCTCCGGCCCCTTGATGTGCATGAAATATTCGCGCATGTCGGCGCCGGACTTGCCACGGAGCTGTTTCGTCAGGTTGTAGGCGGTTGCCTTGCCGATCAGCGTCTTGCCGCAACCGGGCGGGCCGTAGAGAAGGAAACCTTTCGGTGTCGCGTGCTGGAATTTTTGGAAGAGTTCTTCGTGCAAGAGCGGCAGCTCGATCGCGTCACGAATCGCCTCCAGCGCCTCGTGCTGGCCGCCAACTTTTTCCCATGGCAGCTCCGGCACTTCGTCGAGGTAATGATCGCGCGATTGCGGGCTGGCGAGAAGCTCGAGCGCGACGCGGTAATTGGCGTCGACCCGCACGTCGTCGCCCGCTTTCAACGAGGTCCTGGCGAGTTGCGCCGAACGTTGCAGGACTAACGACTGCGTCCCATGCTCGGCGCCGACCCGGAGCCGATCATCCGCCAGCACCTCCGCGACTTTGGTCACCGGGCCGGCTTTTTCAAAACCGAGATCGCCCACGATGACGTAGGCTTCATTGACCAGGACCCGCGTCCCCTTCTGCAATTTGGCCAGGCTGAGACGCGGATCGACATTGCAATAATAATCAGCGCCGCCGACCACGATCTGCGCGGTGTCGCGCGCCGGGCTGCCCAGAAAAGTGCCGATGCGATTCGCGGGCGAGGTCACCTTCTTGATCACCTGCTCGAGTTTTTCGATCATGTCGCGCGCGTCGCCCACCATCTCTTCCTGCGCCGCGATCTCCGCCCGGAGCGCGATCAGCCGGTCGCGGGCAAAATTATCCGGCGCCAGGAGCGCGACCGCGCGATCGAACGCCTCCAGCAGACTGATCTCGTTCTCGTCGTTAGGCGAGCCGCCTTTTTCCAGATTTTGATTCCATTCCTCGCTCATTCCCTTTTTCCCTCGATCTGACCTTCCAAAAATAATACGCGTGCGGGATTCAGCCCGCAAACTTCATGCCCGGCACGCCGGCAAAAATCGGTTGCTGGAAGCGGGGCGGCGTCCTACGGTGCCATCCTCTTTTCGAGGAGCCTTAGCTCAATTGGTTAGAGCGCTGCCCTGTCACGGCAGAGGTTGCGGGTTCGAGCCCCGTAGGCTCCGGGGTTTTTGTCTTGCGGAAGTCGAACAATATTAACCCCTGGGTTCAATTAACTAGCTTCCCGAGACACCTTCAAATTTTCACAAACGGATTGCGAGCAATCACGCCTGCGTAGTTCTGCCCGTGGTTAAGGTCCTCGGTATAGATCACCTCGCAGCCGAGCTCTTGCGCGGCCGCGACGATGGCGGCGTCCCAATAGGAAATGCCGTGCTTCGATTTCTCTTCGCTCGCTCTTAAGACCAGTTTGCCCGTCACGGGCAAAACCGGGAATTCCATCATCGCGCCGACTATTTGCAACGCCTCGACCTCGGAAATGCCCAGGCGCTTCTTCCCGGTGGCGGCATGAAAAAACTCCTGCAATACCTGCGCAGAGAGTCCCACATCTTCCGACTCCAGCAGCGCCCGCGCCCGCTTTTTCTTTTCCCGGTCGGCCGGGTCCTTGGAGGCGGCGTAGAGAAAGATATTAGTGTCCGCGAAGAACCGGGCGGTCATAAATCTCTTTTCGTTTCAGCCGTCCTACCGGCCGGGTGTTGCGCGCTTTGTCCAGCGCCTTGAAGAGCCGTCGGGCTCGCGCCTTTCGCAAGGCCGCCTCGCCACCGGCCGGCGCAAACTCACGCTTCAGCGCGCGGGTGATCACTTCCTTCAACGCGACCCCCTCATGCACCGCCTGCAACTTGGCTTTTTTAAATACTTCGTCGGGAATATCCAAGGTCGTTCGCATAAACGCATATTCGCATAAGTATGCGCACGGGTCAATCAATCGCCGGGGAGCAACCCGCCTGAATCCATCTGCCAGATTGTGCAGATGCGCGACGGCGACCGCTTCGGCGTCTTCACGCAGGCCACGACAAATCGACCGCTCGAAGTAAACTAGCAGCGTTGTGACATTTGCTGCCTTGATTTAGAGCTATGAGATGAACGTCGCGATACCGCAACGACTGGAGAATGCGGTGAAAGAAAAAGTCGCCAGCGCCAAGTATCGTTCCGCCGAGGAATTGGTCACTGAAGCAGTGTCACGATTAATCGCGGAGGAGAACGCTGCGCCGGGTCGATCTCTCCCGGCTGAAAAAGGAATTGCAGGCTGGGCTCGACCGTAAGGCGCGCGAGATGACGGAGACTGATTGGGAACAATTGAGGCAGCACATCGAGCGTCGGGTGAATGCGTCCTGGCGGTGACCGATGGCTCGGTTGCTAGCCCGCGAACGGGCCTGGAGTGGTCTCGAAGAACTCGGGGCGTTTATCGCGAGAGATAATCCCGCAGCCGCCCGCGAAGTGGTGCGTAACCTTCGTCTTTCCTTCGAGCAACTTGCGGCGTGGCCGCGAACAGCACACCATGCGTCACGCGGGGATTTAAGTGGAAATGCGGAAAGCTCTCTAAATCAGAAGTTCCAAGTAGAAATGCTACTGATGGTGGGCGATGTGCGGTGCTTCATGGAAGTGCTGACGACGTCTTAATAGCTTTGGCAGCACTCCGTATCTCGGGCTGAAGAGATAGGCGAGGAAGAAGATGAGGCCGAGCGTGAGAACAATACAGGCGCCGGATGGGAGGTTCAGCCAATAGGAAGCGAATAAGCCGGCGCAGGAACCGAACATTCCAATTAGCCCACCGCCCCAAAACATCGCCGGAAAGGAATCGGAACAGAGATAGATGGTCGCGGCCGGTGCGATCAGCATGCCGAGAGCGAGGATCACTCCGACGGCCTGGAGCGAGGCGATCATCGAAAGAACGAGCAGACCCATCAGGAGATAGGTCAGGGTCTTGACCCAAATCCCCTGGGTGGCGGCGATGGAAGGCTGAAACATGAGCACAACCAAAGGACGTTGAAACAGGACCAGGAGCGGCAAAACGAGGAGACTAATGAGATAGATGATCCAAAGATCGGAATCGGCCAGACCCAGGATGTTGCCAAACAGATAGTGAGTCACATCCACCTGCGCGGGGGAGAAACTAAGGAGGACCAGGCCTAACGAAAAAGAGCAGGCGAAAAGTAACCCGAGCGACGTGTCTTCCTTGATCCGGGAGCTCCCCGAAATAATTTGTACTCCGAGGGCGACGAGCAACGCCGCCACGAGCGCGCCGAAGAAAAGACCGGAAGGCGCGAAACCGACGAGCAATAGGGCCACGGCCAGGCCCGGGAGAAGCGAGTGCGCCATTGCGTCGGCCATGAGCGCGAGGCGGCGGAGAACAATAAAACAACTGAGCACGCCATTGGTGAAACCGATGAGCGCGCAACCAAAGAAGGCGCGCTGCATGAATTCATGCCGGAAAGGTTCGAGCAACCAGTTCATGTGCCCGACGAAATTGCGGCGACTTCCTTTGGAAGCGGGGTGTTGAAAGTGCGCGCAATATTCTCCTCGGTGAAAACCTGCGCGGTGTCGCCGAAGGCGATCAGCTCGCGGTTAAGGAAAATCACCTGATCGAAAAGCTCGGGAACGGTTTTCAGATCATGATGGGCGGCGATGACGAGGTTCCCGGCGTCCGCCAGTTGCCGGATTGTTTCGCCAAGTAATTCCTGCGCGGGTTGATCGAGTCCGTTGAACGGTTCGTCGAGCAGAAACACGTGCGCGTTTTGCGCGAGCGATCGCGCGATGAAGGCGCGCTGTTGCTGGCCGCCAGAGAGCGCGCTGATTTGCCGGTCGGCCAGTTCCTGGAGACCGATGGTGGAAAGGGCGGAGTCCACCGCGCGCGCATCTTGTTCCGTGAAAGGCCGCCACCAGCTTAGCCGCAAATAGCGCCCCATTTCGACGAGGCCGCGCACGGTCACGGGAAAATCCCAATCGACCGCGCTGCGTTGTGGGAGATAGGCGAGATCGGCCGCTGCCGGCGTCTTGCCGTGTCCGCCAAAATTGACCGACCCGGTGGCGAGCGGAACCAGGCCGACCAGCGCTTTGAAGAGCGATGTTTTTCCCGCGCCGTTAGGCCCGACGAGTGCGACGCGATGACCGCAGGCAAGCACGAGATTGAGATGATGAATCGCCGGCACCATCCGGTAAGCCACGGTCAAATCGTTGATGACGAGCTGATGTTTCATCGTCGTTAGGGGGACGGCCCGAGAGTGACAACGTCGTTCACTTCTCCCGTTCCCCAGAGGGTACGGGCGATCGGGGCGCTCTCTCCGCGCACGGCTTCGACTCGGATGGCGGTCTCCTTCTTTTCGGGCCAGGAAGCTTCCACGACCAAGTCAACGCCTTCGCTTGGAAACCGCATTGTTACGCTCTTCGAGCTGCTACTTGTCGTGCTCTCGCCTTTCCAGATGGTTTTTCCGAGATGTGAAATCTGGAAACGAAACGGGAAGGTCGTTGAAGTGATCGTCAGGCGGACGGGGATCGCCGCGGCCGCCGGGGAAGGGGGCGCGGTCGTCGCCTGGGTTCGCGCATTCGTTAGGCTACGGAGCGGCAGAACGAGCAGGAGAAGCGCCAGCAGGACCAAAGCTGTGCGAAAAAGTGGCGAGCCTTTCATGGGTTTGCGGGAGTCGTTAGGCTACTTCAACGCGTCAACAATCGTAGTGACGTTGTGCTTCATCATTCCCCCGTACGTGCTCGCGTCGCCCGTCCCGAGGCCGTCGGCGTAAAGTTCGCCCCCGATCTTCGCGCCAGTCTCGCGCGTGATTTCCCTCGTCACTTTCGGGTTCAGCGTGCTTTCGGTGAAAATCGCTTTGACGTGCTCCTTCTTAATCCGGTCAATCAAGTCGGCAACGTGCCGGTTGGAGGGCTCGGTCTCGGTGCTGACACCCTCGATGGCTGAGATGGAAAAGCCGTATTCCCGCGCGAAGTACTGAAAGGCGTCGTGCGAAGTGACGAGTTTGCGTTTGTCGCGCGGCAGCTCGGCGACTTTGCGTTTCACCCAGCGATTCAAGTCATCGAGCTGCGCGAGATAAGCGTTCGCGTTTCTGGCGAAATCCGCCTTATCGGCCGGATCGAGTTTAATCAGCTCGTCGCGCACAATTCGGGTCGCCTGCTCGACGTTGGTCACGCTGTTCCACCAATGTGGATCGAGCACCATCCCGCCGCCTTCCTCGGACTTCATGGTCAGATCCGGAAGGTGATCGCCGACTTTGAGGAGATCGGCTTTTCCGCCGCTCGCCTCCTGCAACTTGTTCAAATAATTCTCCAGATGCTTGCCCGCGGTCAGGATGAGTTGCGCCTGGCCGACCTCTTTCAAATCGGAGGGCGTCGGCTCGTATTCGTGCGGATCGACTCCTGGCCTAACGAGTCCAAAAACGCTCACGTGATCGCCGCCGACCTTTTCGGCAATTTCCGTCAGGATGGTGGAGAAGGAGGCGACCCTCAGCTTCTCTGCCGCAGGAGCGGTGCTGAGCGCAGTGATGAGGAGCGCGGAATGGAGCAGAATTTTCTTCATGATGATGATACGGCAGGAGCGATCTTCTGCCCTTCGAAACGGAGCAGCCGGGCGCTGTTGAAGATAACGAAGAACGCGCCGAACTCGTGAACGAAGGCTGCGGCGATCGGAGGGATCAGGCCAACGCCGGAGAGAACGATGGCCGCGCCGATGAAGACGAATCCGCAGAGCATGTTTTGATTGATAATGCGCAGCGTTTTGTCGGCCAGGCCGAGGAAATGCGGCACGCGCGCGAGATCGCTCGCCATGAGCGCGACGTCGGCGGTTTGGATCGCGACGTCGCTGCCGAGCGCCCCCATCGCCACGCTCAGATCGCCCGCGGCGAGGGCGGGCGCGTCGTTCACCCCGTCGCCCACCACCATCACTTTACGGCCCTCAGCTTTTAGCCTGACGACCGCTTCCTGTTTTTGTTCGGGCAAACACTCGGCCTGGAAATCCGTCAGGCCGATCTCCTCCGCGAGACGCGCCGCGACCGCCTGGCGATCACCGGTCAGCATGTTGAGCTGATCGACTCCTTCTTCGCGCAGGCTCGCGATAACGCCGGAAGCTTCCGCGCGGATCGTGTCACTCAGGTAAATGACGCCGGCGAGTTTGCCGCTCACCCCGACGTGAAGCGCGCTCAGGTCGTTTTGGCTGGTGCGATTTTTCGGCAGCGCGATCGCGCGTTCCTCCAGCCAAAGAGCGCGCCCAATAACGACGTCGCGTCCGCCGACGCGCGCGAGGAGACCGTGCCCATGTTTTTCCTGGACATCGCTCGCCTCGGAAATTTGCAATTCGCGCGCTTGCGCAGCAGTGACGACGGCACGCGCGATCGGATGGGTGGAGTGCTGCTCGATCGCCGCCGCCCAGCCGAGGAGGTCGTTTTCTTTCATCCCATCGAGCGCTTCGATCGAAGCGACTTTCAACTCGCCGGTCGTCAGGGTGCCGGTTTTGTCGAAGACGACGGTGTCGATGTCGTTAGCCGCTTCGAAAAAGCGCACGCTCTTGACCAGAATGCCCATGCGCGAGGCCGCGGCCAGCGCCGCCACCATCGCGGAAGGACCGGCGAGCACGAAGGTGCAGGGAATGCTAACCACGATGACCGAGATGGCGCGCTGCACGTTGCCGGTGAAAAACAAAACGAAACCCGCGATGAGCAGAATGAGCGGCATATAATAGCGCGCATATTCCTCCGTCAGCCTAACGATCGGCGCGCGGGTCTGCTGCGCTTCTTCGACGATGTCTTTGACCCGGCCAAGGACGGTTCGCTGGCCGGTGCTCGTGACTTCGACCTCGAGTAAACCGGTGAGATTGGAAGTGCCGGCGAAGACTTTCGCCCCGGGAGCAACCTCCACCGGGATCGATTCGCCGGTGATGCTCGCCTGGTTGATCGTGGAGAAACCGTTCCGCACTTTTCCGTCCGCAGGCAGCGTGTCACCGGGCCGGACGCGCACGAGGTCGCCTTCGCCTAACGACTCCGCATCCACCTCCTCTTCCGCGTCGCCGCGCACCCGGCGCGCTCTTACCCGCGAGAGATGGAGCAGTCGGTTGATCGCTTCGTTCGTCCCGAGCATGCTCCGGTCCTCGAGGATGTGGCCAAGGAGCAGGACGATTGCGACCACGCCGCCGGTGAGGTACTGCTGGGTCACGAAACAGGCGATGACCGCGAGGGTGATGAACTGGTTCATGTAAAACTCGGTGTTCGCCAGCGCCTTCGATCGGAACCCGAGAAGCGCGTCGCGAAAAATCGGGAGCGCCGTGATGATCGCGCCCAGCATCGCCCACGCGGAAGCGACCTCGGCCTGGCCCGGCCGCAGCCTGCGCAGGATGACGCTGAGCAAAAGACAAATCCCGCCAATCAAGACTAACGTGAGGCGCCACTTCAATCCGTACTCGGAATGATCGTGCGCGCCGCCGCAACATTCGCCGAGGTTCCGCAGATGTTCGCCATCATGATCGTGGTCGTGTTCATGATGATGGCCGCCGATTTCCGGCTGCAGCGCGATGGTGTTGGTGGTCATGGTTAAGATTCGATCATGGTTGTCGTTAGTCGCCGTCGGCTGGGTTGCCCTGGGGATAAGGCGTGGCAGCGGGCAGTTCCTGGATGTCGCCGGGGTTTTCTTCACTCGCAGGTGCGAGGACATCGCCCCTTTGCGGCTCGACTAACAAACGTACCGGCGTGCCACCTGCAGGGAGAACCGTAGAGACACGAAGCTTCGGCAGCACCTGCTCGATCATCTCCGCGTAGAGGCGAGTCCGCACCGTGCCGGGATTGGCCCGATATTCTTTCAAGAGCGCGAGGAAGGCGAAGGCTTCGCCATGCGCTTTGGCCAACAGACCTTGCGCGTACGCGTCGGCTTCCTGCTGAGTTCGGTAAGCCTCGGCTTTGGCTTGCGGAATGACGGTGGCAGCGCGGCTCCGCGCGGGTTCGACCATCGTCTTCGCCTCCACTTTCGCGCTCACCACATCCTGAAACGCCGCCAAGACTTGCGCGGGCGGATTTACTTCCCGCGTCTCGAAAGCGAGTAATTGAATGCCGAGCCCGAGCCGGTCCATCTCTGCCTGCGCCAGCCGCATCGCTTCCTGGCCGATGTGCTCGCGGCGAGTCGTAAGAATATCGTCCACACTCATCCCGGCCAGCGCCTGGCAGGCGGACTGGTAGAGAATGCCGTCGCGCAAAGCCTCACGATCGGTCGCCGCGAACTCGTAGGTGATCGGGTCCGCAATCTGGAAGCGCACGGAAAAACGCGCGCGAATGATATTCACGTCGCCGCTGATCGTGTAGGGGTCGCGCACCGGGTCGAGCGAGTCTTTCCCGGAGCTGGCGTCGGTTTCCGCCCATGCTTCGAGCGCGACATCCTGCACGCTTTTCGCCGGCAGCCGGACGATCTCATCGATCGGCGCCGGCCAGGTCAAAAGCAGGCCGGGCGGCGCGGTTCTCGGGAGCGCGCGGCCGAAGCGCAGGACGAGTCCACGTTCGTTAGGCGCGATGACCGTGATGCCCGAGCAAAGATAAATGAGCACGAGGACGAGCATCCCCCAGCGCAAAACGCGGATGCTCGAACGCAGCGCGGCCAGAATGGCGTGCGCGGAAAAAAGAGCGTCTTCTCTTTTTTGCTTCATGGCTTTGCCGCGGTCGCGGGCGAGGCGGCCGGCACTGGGAGCGGACCGGTTTTCAGGAGATCGAATGGCGGCGAATTTCCATCCAGCACGAGGGTGGTGTTTTGGTTAACCACTTTCTTGAGCGCTTCGAGCTCCCGCAGAAACCGATAGAGGTCGGGTTGCTCCTGATGCGCGGCGGAATAAATGTGCGCCACTTCCGCCTCAGCTTTTCCTCGCGTCTCCTCGGCCGCCTTGCGCGCTTCGGCGAGAAGGACGGTTTTCTCAGCGTCGGTTTTGGCATTGATCGCGTCCGCCTCCTCCTCACCTTCGGCACGGTAGCGCGCGGCGAATTGCGACCGCTCCGCGCGCATTCTGGCAAAGACGAAACTGGTATTCACCTCCGGCAGCGTGACGCGCTCGATCCCGACCTGTTCGATGCGGATGCCAAACGAATGCAAAGCCTGATCGGAAGTGAGCTGCGCGATCTTTTGCTCGATCTCGGACAACTTTACTTCCTCGGGTTTCACGGAAACGAGCTGATTAAAATTGAAGCTGCCCAGCACGGTGTTCTTCGCGCTGCTCACCAGGCTGTCGAGCTTGCCGCGCGCGTTCTCAATCGTGCCAATGGCCTCGAGAAATTTCTGCGGGTTGGCGATGCGCCAGGCGACAAACGCCGGCACGATGACGTTGCGCTTGTCTTTCGTCAGGGCCTCGGATAACCGGATCTCGTAGAAATTCAGGCGCGCGTCGAAACGGTTCACCTTTTCGATCGGCCAGGGCCATTTCAAATAGAGACCCGGCTTCTGAATGACGCGGACCGGATCGCCGAAGCGCGTGAGAACAGCCTGCTCGTTTTGCCGGACCTGGAATCCGAGCATGAACGAAAAAAGTACGACGAGAACCAGCACCGAAACGGCGCTGCGGATGAGCAATTGAGGTTTCATGAATTGGTTAGGCTAATCACGGCGGCGGCATCGCCTCGGTGTTGCGGAGATCGAGATAGAGGTCCTGCCGCGACTTGTCGGGGATGGCCAGAATTGTCTTGGTCGCTTTGCCCAGAACCTGATCGAGCACATCGAGCTTCAGCCGCAGACGAAAAACCGCGCTGTTCTCGCGATCGGCGTCGATCATCGCGGTGAAACGCGCCGCCGCTCCCTCTGCGGTGGCGACGCGCGCTTTATAACTGGCCTCGGCTTCCACCTGCATGCGGTGGGCTTGCGCCTTCGCCGCGGGTATTGTCTCCGCGCGCAAGGCGCGGGCCGTATCGATGGTCTTTTCCTTTTCTTCCTGGGCACTCACAACATCCTGGAAGGCTGGGGCGACATCGACCGGCGGATGCACATCTTTCAGCCCGACGAAGACAACCTCGAGGCCGAGTGGTTGCACTTCGCTCTGCAAGGCGTCGCGTAGCTTGCGCGCAATCTCGGCGCGCTCTGAAGTCATGATCTGAAAGCTGTCGCGCGAGCCGGCAATCTGAATCAATTTGCGCTCGGCCAGAACGAGCAGCGC
Source organism: Chthoniobacterales bacterium (assembly GCA_050736975.1). GTDB lineage: Bacteria > Verrucomicrobiota > Verrucomicrobiia > Chthoniobacterales > UBA10450 > Palsa-1392. Next base: position 11,707 of record JBOHXL010000017.1, read on the forward strand.
TTTCTCCGCATCGGTCGTCGTCTCGAGATAACGCACCGGGTCGGCGATCCGATAGAGGATCGGCACATTGATTGTGAGAAGCGACTCGCCGTCACCGACGAGAAGATTTTTCTCGCCTTCAAAATGCCGCTCGGTCCAGAGAATCGGCCTGGCCAGATCCTTATCGAAACCAAGCGAAACCTGCCTGACGGATTCCGTCTTGACGATTTCGAGCTGCTCGATCGGCCACGGCCAGGTGAAATGAAGTCCCGGATTGAGGGCGACCGGCTGATAGCGGCCAAACCGGACGCGCACCGCCCGGCTATCGGCCGGCACAGAAGTAAGACAAGTCGAGAGCCAGCCCAGAACGATCGTTCCCACAATGATCAGCTCGATGGTTTGGCGAAGGTAGCGAACGATCCAAACCTCACGCAGCTTTACGCCTAACAATTCCTCGAAGCCCTGCACGGCGGAGCCCAGCCCCTGCCCGCGACCAAAGAACGCTTCCAGGATTGGGCTCGTCCCGGCGGGTCCGGGAATTGGGCGAATGCTCTTCGGTTGATAGAAGCGCAACCCAAAACGAAACAGCGCTTCGAGGACGAGAAATCCGGTCAAGGCGAGCATGACCCAGCCGAACCAGGCGCTGTAATCGCGCGTCGTGGAAACAAAAAGAAAGACCAGCGTCGCGCTCAGGAATGCCGCGTAGGAGGCAATCTGGGTCATCGCCAGAAGCGGCGTCAACAGGTCGGAACCGACCCGCGCCGCGACCGCCCGCGCGAAGTTGCCGAAGAAATAGCAGACGCAGCCTAACGAGAGAAAGACAACCGTGGCGACGCGCAGCGGGACAAGCGCGTCGCGCGAAAGCGGATTGTTGCCAAAAGACAATTCAAGGGCCACGCCGAGGCTGATGAGGCCGGCAAAAAAGATAACCCACTGCCAGCCGACGGCGAAGCCGACAGCCGCAGGCGGCGTGGTCACCGGTGGATCGCTCCGTCCCGCGCGGCGCGGTTCGGTCTGCCGCTTCTTCAGCCCTTCGTTGTACTCAACGTCGGCCCGATCGGATGCCTGAAAGTGGAGGAAAATGTATTGGATGACGGCGGCCAGCGCGCACCAGCAAAGATAGGCTTCCATCCCGGCAAAGAGCGGCGTCGCCACTGTCATCGCGAGGACGAGGCTCGCGCCCGCGCCGACGACGAGCGGGATCGCCAGCCAAAGCGCGGCGCGGCGGAGTCGGCCCAGTTCCGGAGTCGTCAGGCTGGAGCTGGTGGGCGCGGCGTTCTCGAGCAGGCGAACCATATTCGTTAGCGAGATTTCTGTGCCACGCGGTAGGACTTGTGATGTCTTTTCCGGTGCGACCTGGAGCGGTGCGCGGCGGGAAACGCGAAATGGCTTTGCTCGACGATCCCGGCCGCGATTTGCTCCGCGATCATCTCCCGGTAACTCACGGTCAGAGCGAGCTGCGCCTCCCCGAGATTGGTGAGGAAGCCGCATTCCACCAGCACCGCGGGCTTGTGGCATTTCCGCAGGACGAAATACTCAGCGTGTCGAATCCCGCGATTTTCCGTGCTCACGCGGCTGATGATTTCATGCTGGATCCGCGCCGCCAAAACGCGGCCACGCGAATCTTCCGAGTAAGTCTCGATCCCATGCGCGCTTTGGCGGGGCGAAGCGTTGTAGTGAATGCTGACGAAGATCGAATCGGGTTGCGCATTCGCGATCGCTGCGCGGCGCGAGAGCGGAATGAAAACATCGGTCGTCCGAGTCATGACCGTGCGCAGACCCGCTCGCTTTAGAATCCGCTGCAAACGCAGCGCGGTGTCGAGCGCGACGGTTTTCTCCGGCAAGCGCTGGCCCGGGATTCCTCCGCGATCGATCCCGCCATGCCCGGGAT